>NZ_JBNPXI010000002.1:0-457584 GCF_050433385.1 Brassicibacter mesophilus | reverse complement strand
AAACCGTCAGACATGATAACTAATGAAGTAACTTCTGATGAAGGAAGAATACCTTCTTCAGTTACTTAGGTATAGAAAAGGTTAAATATGTATTAGCCTTAATGGCTATATCATTATTATACAAGGAGGTGGAATGATGAATTACAATAAAAATATGAGCGGATCAAGATATTTTATGTATCTATTTAAAGGGATGGGCGTAAGTATCCTAGTTACTCTTGTACTTATGATTGTTTTGACGCTGATTATGACTTATACAAATATCTCAGAGGGAATAATACCTGTAGTCAATTCGCTAATAATGATACTAGCTATTGTATCTGGAGCGATATTCATGTCTTTAAAAGTTGATAATAAAGGGTGGTTAAACGGTAGTCTTGTAGGATTGTTATACATAATAGTTATTATTATTTTAAGCAATATATTTATTAAGGATTTCAGTATCGATAAATTCGTGTTATTAAAATTAATTGTTTCTATGGTCACTGGTGCTATTGGCGGAATGATAGGAATAAACTTAAAATAAATCTTTATTTAATTAATCTATTATGTTATAATTTTTATGGAATTATTAAGAAAATGTTTGAAGGAGGCATAACATGAAGCATATTAAAACACTAAGCGGCCGTAGCTTAAAAAATATCACAAACAGTGGATGTGGAGAATGTCAAACTTCATGCCAATCAGCTTGCAAGACATCTTGTACTGTTGGAAACCAGAAGTGTGAAAACAAGTAGTTGTACATAAAAGGTAGTGGGCAACCACTACTTTTTAATTTTCTACTTAGTATTTCTTTGCACTAATATTAATGATGTTGCTGCAAAGGGGCTGTACCCCTATAAAATATAAAAATTTATGCTATTATTTTAGGAGGAAATTTATAGTGATGATACACAAATTTGAGCTTAATGACAAAAAGATAATTTTGGATGTAAATAGTGGCTCTGTTCATGTGGTTGATGATTTGATTTGGGACATAGTTGATTTGTTCCAAGAGCATAAAATCGAAGAAATAGTAAATCAATTAAAATGTAAATACGAAGAAAATAGCATAGTTGAAGGCTATAATGAAGTCAAAATTCTAGCTGAAAATGATTACTTATTTAGTGAGGAAGCTGATATTAGTGATATTGTCTATAATCCTCAAAATGTAGTGAAAGCTTTGTGTTTGCATATAGCCCATGATTGTAACTTAAGATGCAATTATTGCTTTGCTTCTCAAGGAGATTTTAATGGAGAGAGGTTGTACATGCCATTATCTGTTGGGAAGAAGGCATTAGACTTCCTAGTTGAAAACTCTGGAAATAGAAGAAATCTAGAAGTAGATTTCTTTGGTGGTGAGCCATTAATGAATTTTGATGTAGTAAAAGAATTAGTTAGGTATGGAAGAGAGATTGAGAAAAAGCATAATAAGAACTTTCGATTTACAATAACAACAAATGGTGTGTTACTTGATAATGATAAGATGGAATTTATAAATGAAAATATGGATAATGTAGTGTTGAGCTTAGATGGTAGAAAAGAAGTAAATGATAACATGAGATCGACGGTAAGTGGGAATGGAAGCTATGATATAATAACACCTAAGTTTCTTCAATTTGTAAAGCTTAGAGGTAGTAAATCATATTACGTGAGAGGAACTTTTACGAGTCACAACTTGGATTTTGCAAAAGATGTACTTTTCTTAAATAAAGCAGGATTTAATAGTATATCCGTAGAGCCTGTAGTAGCTAAGCCTGAAAATGATTACGCATTACTTCAGGAGCATTTAGAAAGGATTTTAAATGAATATGAGCAATTATCTGCAGAGTATATAAAAATGCATAAGCAAGGAAAGGGATTTGATTTTTTCCATTTTATGATAGATCTAAACCAAGGGCCTTGTTTTATTAAAAGAGTGGCTGGCTGTGGGGCAGGTGTAGAATATTTAGCTGTTACACCAGAGGGAGACTTATACCCATGCCATCAGTTTGTTGGAAATGAAGACTTTAAAATGGGTGATATATATAAAGGAATTGTAAAAACTGAAATAAGAGATGAATTTAGAGCAGCGAATGTATACACAAAAGATGACTGCAAAAATTGCTGGGCAAAATTTTATTGTAGCGGTGGTTGCCATGCAAATGCATACAATTTTAATGACAATATAAGAAAGCCATATAAAATAGGATGCGAAATGGAAAAAAAGAGAATTGAATGTGCAATCTCTATAACTGCTAACTTAAAATAGGAGGATTAGTCTATGATACTTGAATATGAAGAGATAAAGCCCAAGATTCATAATAGCTGTTTTATAGCAACTAGTGCTGAAGTTATTGGTAAAGTAAGCATCGGAGAAAATACTAGCATATGGTATAATTGTGTAATAAGAGGGGACGAAAATACAATTGATATTGGAAAACATACAAATATTCAGGATGGAACCGTAATCCATATTAGCAAGGATAATAATACTATTATAGGTGATTATGTTACTGTTGGACACAAATCAATAGTTCATGCATGTAAAATAGGAAATAATGTGTTAATTGGAATGGGTGCTATAGTACTTGATGGTGCAGAAATAGATGACAATGTACTAGTTGGAGCAGGAAGTATTGTGACACCAGGAAAAAAGATACCTTCAGGCTCATTAGTCCTTGGTTCACCTGCCAGAGTAGTAAGGGAGTTAAGCGATGAAGAAATAATCCAGTTAAAACAATCAGCAGTGGATTATGTAAAATATGCGCAAAAACACAAAAAATAACGAGAAATACTTATTTATTGACTGTAGTCTTATTGAGTTATATAATAGTGATTATGAAGAAAAGAAGGGGGAAGAAATATGAACCTAAAAAACACGCTTATTTTTATACTAATTATTGCACTTATAGGTGTTCTTTCGTATAGTGCAATCTATGGTTTAGACCTTGGAAAGTATAAAATGTCAACTGCTAAAGAGGAAATAGACTTAGGACTAGATTTAGCAGGTGGTGTTTATGTATTGTTAGAAGCCCAAACAGATGCAACAGGGGCTGAATTAGATAAGAAGATGGAACAGACTAAGGCCATAATTAGGCAAAGAGTTGATGGACTTGGTGTAGCAGAACCGAATATAGTTATTGAAGGAAATAAAAGGATAAGAGTAGAATTAGCTGGTGTAAAGGACGCTCAACAGGCTATTGATATGATTGGAAAAACTGCACAGCTTCAATTTATTGATCCTGAAGGTAATATTGTAGTTACAGGTAAAAATGTTAAAAAATCTGAAGTTGGCTTCCAAAGATCAAACTCAGGTGCAGAAGAGCCAGTTGTTTCTTTAGAATTTGATAAAGAAGGCTCTAAGAGCTTTGCTGAAGCTACAAAAAAACTTGTTGGCAAAACAAGTACTAATGAAAAGATAATTTATATAGTACTTGATGATCAAGTTATCTCTAGTCCCGTAGTAAATGCAGCCATTTCAGATGGTAAAGCTATTATAGAAGGCGGCTTTGATGTAGAGGGTGCAAGTGAACTTGCAACATTAATTAGAGCAGGAGCCCTTCCTGTTGAACTTGAAGAAGTTCAAACTTCTGTTATTGGACCTACATTAGGCTTAGAATCATTAGATAAGAGTATATATGCTGCTGCAATTGGACTAATGTTAATATTTTTATTCATGTTAATTTTCTATAGAATTCCTGGATTGATAGCAGATATTAGCTTAACAGTTTATGTTCTTATTGTATTGGGAATTATGATAAATTTAGGTGTGAAATTAACCTTACCTGGCATTGCAGGTTTAATATTGTCTATAGGTATGGCTGTTGATGCTAATGTAGTTATATTCGAAAGAATAAAGGAAGAAATAAGAACAGGAAAATCATTGAGAGCTTCTGTTGACAGTGGATTCAAAAGAGCTTTATCAACAGTTCTTGATGCGAATGTTACTACCTTTATTGCTGGTATAGTTCTTTATTATTTTGGTTCAGGACCTATTAAAGGCTTTGGTGTTACTTTAATTATTGGATTGATTGCTTCTATGATAACAGCAGTATTTATAACAAAATTCCTTTTAAAACTAGTAATAGGGATGAATATTACGAAAAATACAAAGCTATATGGCGTGTAAGGGGGGGGAACTAAGTTGAATATAATTGGAAAAAGAAATATTTTCTTTGTAATCTCATTAATAGTTATTGTATCAGGTATACTATTTGCGGCCATTAGTGGATTAAATTATGGTATTGACTTTACTGGTGGGACATTGATACAAATTGATCTAGGAAAGACAATTCCAGTTGATGAAGTAAGAGAGATAACAAATGAATTTGATACAAAAGCTAGCATTATTCATGCTGGAGAGAATAAAGAACAAATTATTATAAAAAGTACATTAGACTTAAAAAATCAGGAAAGATTAGAAGTGTTTAATAAGTTTAAAGAAAAATACAACTTAAAAGATGAAGCTTTTATACAGTCGCAAAAATTTGGGCCAGCTATTGGAAAAGAAATTCAGAGAAAAGCATTGATTTCAGTTGTTATCGCTACTTTAGGGATGCTTGCTTATATTACTTTTAGATTTGAATTTAAATTTGGACTTTCTGCTATTATAGCATTGGTTCATGACGTGTTAGTTGCTATAACTGTATATGCATTTTTCAAGATTCCTATAAACGGGTCATTTGTTGCAGCCATTCTTACTATAGTAGGATATTCTATTAATGATACGATTGTTGTATTCGATAGGATACGTGAAAACTTAAAAATTATGAAAAAGGATAAGTATGAAGATATAATAAATACAAGTATTTCACAGACTATTGTTAGATCTTTGAATACTTCTTTTACGACTTTATTAGCAATTGTAACGCTATATATATTTGGTGTTGAAGCCATAAGAGACTTTGCATTACCGCTTGTTGTAGGAATAGTAGTAGGAACTTATTCGTCTATTTTCATTGCAAGTCCAGTATGGTATCTTTTGAAATCTAGAACTTCAATAAAAAACAATTATAATCCTAATAGAGTATAAAAACTGCCTTAGGGCAGTTTTTTTGTCTTTTTGAGTAATGTATTCTATTATGAAAATATAAGGAAATAATATTAGATTTATGGCAATAATAGTTAGTAATTCTAATATAAACGAGGGGATGCTTTCTTGAGGATTAATAAACTTGGGAAAAGATACAAAAATATTAAGCGATACAGAGAAATCTGGTCAGTTTTATCTAAATACGGTTTTAGTATTTTAGCTGATAAAATGAAAATTGAAGGTTCGATAAAAGGTTTTATTTTGAAAAAATCAACCAAATTAAGCGAAAAATATACAAGAGCCCAGAGAGTTCGAATGGCAATTGAAGAGCTTGGTCCTACATTTATTAAACTTGGACAAATATTGAGTACAAGATATGATATTTTGCCAGAAGATATAGTAAATGAGCTTAAATACCTTCAGGACAGAGTAAATGAGTTTGAGTTATCCACAGCTAAGCAAATTTTTGCATCAGAAACTAAACAGAATATAGAAGAGGTATTTTGTAATTTTGAAGAAAAACCTTTAGCTGCTGCATCGATAGGTCAAGTTTATAGAGCAAAGCTAAAATCTGGTGAACGAGTTGTAGTAAAAATTCAAAGGCCGAATCTTAAAGACATTATTGACAGAGATATTGATATTTTATATAACGTTGCTAAGCTAATAGATGAGCATTTTAATAAGCAAGGGCCAGTGCATGCTGTTGACATAGTTAAGGAGTTTGCATATTTCATTTATAAAGAGATTGACTATACATATGAGGGACAGAATTGTCAAAGTTTTTTTGAAATATTTAAGGATGATAAAAGAGTTTTGGTACCTAAAGTATACTGGGATTATACAACAAAAAGAATACTAGTTATGGAAGAGATAAAAGGGGTAAAAGTAAGTAATATTCCTGAGATAAATAGAAGGAATTGGGATAAGGAAAAAATAGCTGATATAGGAGCAAATGTTTTCTTAGAGCAAATATTTCTTCATGGTTTCTTTCATGGAGACCCGCACCCTGGAAATATACTGATTGTTAATCAGAACAAAATAAGCTTTATTGATTTTGGAATAGTTGGGTATATAGATAAGTATATTCTAAACTTCATTATAGCACTTCTTAAGGCTGGTCAAGATAAGGATGTTGATAGAATAGTTGAAAGCTTATTCAAGGTTAATGCTTTAACTAAAGAAACTGATGAAATAGATCTTAGGAAGGATTTATATTATATACTTAACTATTACTTCAATGTTCCTATAAATAGACTGAATTTTGGAGAAGCGTTTAATGAAATTTTGATGACAGCATATAAACATAAACTAAAGGTTCCGCCACAACTAATATTATTGATGAAATCAATAATTACACTTGAAGGAACAGCGAAGGAACTAAATCCTCAGTTCAGTCTTTCTGAAATATCAAAAGAAATAATAAAAAAAGTTACTATAAAGAGATTAAATCCTAAAAAAATTGTTGATGAAGCATTAGAATATTCTATTGATTCGTTTGATAACTTAAAAGAAATACCAAGACAAGTAAATAATATTTTGAATAAAATTGAAAAAAATCAAATCAAAATTACTATGAAACAAGAAGGACTAAAGCGATTAGAGAACGAAATAAACAGTATGACAAATAAGATATCTTTAAGCCTTTTGGTTTCTGCACTAATTGTTGGTTCTTCCATAGTAATACAATCAAACAAAGATCCCAAAATTCTAGGAATTTCATTATTTGGAGTTCTAGGATATGTTATTGGTGCTATTTTTGGTATAGGGCTTGTCTTGTCTATTTTAATTAATAACAAACGTAATAGATAATTGAAGGAGGAGTATTATGCAAGCAGGTTTCATTTTTTCTTTAGTATTTGCTATTTTAATTGCAGTTTTCGCACTTAAGAATGGTAATAACGTTACAGTAGATTTTTTATTTGCTGAAATTGAGGTATCACAGGCTATAGTTATTTTTGTTTCGGCTGCTTTAGGAGCTATAATTGTGACGATATTAGGTCTAGTCCGACAAGTAAAACTAAGTTTAAAAATAAAAGAACAGTCAAAGAAGATTAATAGCCTTGAGAGTGATAAAGGTACGCTGGAAAATAGAATAAGCGAGTTACTCAATGAAGCTAATAAAGAGAGTGTGAAATGCAGTAATCAAGTTAATTTAGTGGCTGATGAAAACAGTGATTTTAATGATTCTGAAATAATGAGAATAGATGCTACTGAAGAAAATAATGCTGGATAAAATATTGGTTATTGAACAGGGTGTATGTATAGGCTATAATGTAAATGTACTTTTATAATGAATATCAAATGTAAGTGCGGTAAAAAACTTGCAATACTTAACCTTATATGTTATTTTTACTGATTTATTTGGTGAACTAAACAAATTTAATATCAAAAAGGAGGAAAATATGGATCTAAAAAATAAAATAAGAAATGTAAAAGACTTCCCAAAAGAAGGAATTAATTTTAAGGATATAACTACTGTTCTAAATGATAAAGATGCTTTTCATGAATGTATTTATCAAATGGCTGAACAGTTAAGAGATAAAGAAATAGATATAATAGTGGGGCCAGAAGCAAGAGGCTTCTTAATCGGTGCTCCACTTGCTTATGAACTTGGGGTAGGATTTGTTCCAGTAAGAAAGCCTGGAAAATTACCACACGAGACTATAAGCTACGAATATGAACTTGAATATGGAACTGATACACTTGAGATGCATAAAGATGCTATCAAACCTGGTCAAAAAGTTGCAATAGTGGATGACTTACTTGCAACTGGTGGAACTGCTTATTCAGCATGCAAGATGGTGGAAAAGCTAGGTGGAGTAATATCTGCAGTAAGTTTCTTTATTGAGCTTGAGTTTTTGAATGGTAGAGACGCATTAAAAGACTATGATATTCATTCGATAGTTAGATTTTAATCTAGAAATATCAAAAGGAAGCCCACTATGTTGGGCTTTTTTGTAAATCATTTTTCTTTTCTATTGACTATGATATACTGTATTTATATAATTTTAGACATAACTAGACTTTATCGAGAGGTTGAGTAAATTGTTAGAAAACCTAATTGCCAGAATAGAACAATATAACCCTCAAGGTGATTTAGATCAAATTATCAAAGCATATAATTTTGCAGAATCAGCCCATGAAGGGCAATTAAGAAACTCAGGAGAAAGATTTTTTGTTCATCCATTTAGCGTAGCGATGATATTAGCTGATCTTAATATGGATACAGCTACTATTTCAGCTGGCTTACTTCATGATGTTCTCGAAGATACAGATGTTACATTTGAAGCCTTAACACGAGAGTTTGGAGAGGAAGTAAGCAATTTAGTAGAGGGTGTTACAAAGCTGAAAAAGCTTAAATATCGTACCAAACAAGAGACTCAAGCTGAAAACCTTAGAAAAATGGTCATTGCCATGTCCAGAGATATTCGAGTTATAATAATTAAATTGGCTGATAGGCTACATAATATTAGAACTCTTGAATATATGTCTGAAGCTAAGAAAAAAGAAAAAGCATTAGAAACTTTAGAAATATATGCTCCTATAGCTCATAGGCTTGGTATTTCTAAAATTAAGTGGGAGCTTGAAGACCTTTCATTAAGATATATTGACCCAGAAGGATATTATGAATTAGTTGAAAAAGTTTCAAAGAAGAGAAGGGAAAGAGAGGCATATATAAAATCTGTAATTGAAGTATTGAAGAGTAAGCTGGATGAAATGGAAATAGACAATGAGATAAGTGGAAGACCAAAAAATTTCTATAGTATATATAGAAAAATGGTATATCAAAATAAAATTTTCGAACAAATATTTGATTTAACTGCAATAAGAATTATTGTAGACTCCGTAAAGGATTGTTATGGAGTTCTAGGTATTGTTCATACTTTATGGAAGCCAATACCAGGTAGATTTAAAGACTACATTGCTATGCCTAAGCCTAACATGTATCAGTCCCTTCATACGACTGTTATTGGTCCTCAAGGTGACCCGTTTGAAATACAAATTAGAACTTGGGAGATGCACAGAACTGCAGAATACGGTATTGCAGCTCACTGGAAATATAAAGAAGGGGTAGTAAAAAGTGATGAGTTTGAAAATAAACTTTCATGGCTTAGACAATTATTAGAATGGCAAAAAGACTTAAAGGATCCTAAGGAGTTTATGGAGTCATTAAAAATAGATTTATATACAGATGAGGTTTTTGTTTTCACACCTAAAGGTGATGTAATAAGTCTTCCTGCTGGATCAACTCCCATTGACTTTGCATATAGGGTTCATACTGCTGTTGGAAATAATTGTGCAGGAGCAAAGATAGACGGAAGAATTGTTCCAATTGATTTCAAATTGAAAAATGGGAACATTGTTGAAATATTGACGTCACCAAATAGTAATGGACCTAGTAGGGATTGGCTTAAGATTGTTAAAAGTAGCCAAGCAAAATCGAGAATAAGACAATGGTTTAAAAAAGAAGAACGTGATGAGAATATAAACAAAGGTAAAGAGATGTTGGAAAAAGAAGTTAAGAGGCAAGGGTTTAAACTAACAGAGATTCTTAAGGAAGAATGGCTCAAATCCATAGCGAAAAAGCTAAGCTTAAACAGTGTTGAAGACATGTATGCTGGCATAGGCTATGGAAGTATAACTTTATCTCAAGTCATAACAAAGCTAAAAGAATTTTACAAGGAGTATTATAATCAAAAAGAAGACGAAAAAGAATTATTAAATAAACAAGTTAATACTAGAGGGGAGTATAAACCAACTCAAGGAATAACGGTAAAAGGAGTTGACAACATTAAAGTTAGATTTTCGAGATGTTGTAGTCCTGTTCCTGGAGACGATATTGTAGGATATATTACTAGAGGACGTGGAGTGTCAGTACACAGAAGAGATTGTCCTAATGTTACTGAATTAAATTTACATGAGAGGTTTATAGATGTTGAATGGGATACAGATAAGAAAAGTTCTTATCAAGCTGAAATTCAAATCAAAGCTACGGACAGAACTGGACTTTTAACAGAGATTACACAACTATTAACTGATGCGAACCTTACCGTGACGTCTTTAAATGCAAGGACTAGCAAGGAAAGAATAGCATTAATAAATATGACCCTTGAGATAAAAGATGTAGAGCAACTAAAAGAATTAATGAGAAAAATTAAAAGACTTAATGGTGTAATAGATGTGTATAGAGTTATAACATAGAAGGGATGATTTAATGAGAGCAGTTGTTCAAAGAGTGTCTATGGCAAAAGTTACTGTAAATGATGAGACTATTGGCAGTATAAATAAAGGACTATTGGTGTTTCTTGGAGTTGGCAGTGAAGACTTAGATGCTGATATGGAATATATGTGTGATAAAATAATCAATTTAAGAATTTTCGAAGATCAAAATGATAAAATGAATTTATCTCTATTAGATATTCAAGGAGAGATTTTAGTAGTTTCTCAATTTACTTTATATGGAGATTTGAGAAAGGGAAAAAGGCCAAACTTTATGAATGCTGCACCTCCAGATATAGCAGAGGAGATTTATTTAAAGTTTATTGAGAGATGTAAGTCTTATAATGTTAAAGTAGAAACTGGCGCTTTTGGAGAGCATATGAATATAGAGCTTATCAATGATGGACCAGTGACTATAATGATTGATAGCAAAAAACAGTTTTAGGAGGATATAAATGATATTACAGAGAATGCCAATAGGTGTTTATGCAGCTAATTGTTATTTAATAGCTTGTGAAGAAACTAAAGATGCTATTGTTGTTGACCCGGGTGGCGAATCAGAAGAAATTATAAAAAAGTCTGATGAGTTAGGAGTAAATATTAAATATATCTTATTAACTCATGCTCATGGAGATCATATAGGTGGATTAAAAGATTTAAAAAAAGAAATTGGGTGTCCAGTTCTTATTCATAAGGATGATGAGGATATGTTACTTGATGCACAGCTGAATCTATCTGCTCATATGTCTATGGATGATGTTATGATTAAGCCTGATAGGTTGCTTGAAGATGGTGATGTTATCAACGTTGGAAATCTACAAGCTGTTATTATTCATACTCCTGGACATACACAAGGAGGTATATCAATTAAAGTTAATAACATTATTTTAACAGGAGATACTTTGTTCAAAGGCTCAATAGGGCGAACTGACCTTTATGGTGGTTCTTTTGATGATATCATAGATTCAATTAAAAACAAGATTTTGGTATTTCCTGACGATTATGAAATTTATCCTGGACATGGACCATCTACAACTGTAGGATTCGAAAAAAGAAATAATCCTTTTGTAAATAAATAAAAAAGAATACTCTCCTAAATATGTGGAAGAATAATACTAAATATCTTTGGGAGGGGTGCAAATGCAAAAACTGCAAGATTATGTAAAGAGGCATGAAAGTATAAAGCTTGAAGATATGGATATTACCGATTTAACAGACTTGGAAGAAATGGGAATAAATAGTGAAGAATTTGCTCTAGAATTAAAGATTCCAAAATCGTATATAAACAAGCTTTTTAACGAATATATAAATGACTTTTAAGGGGATCATATTATGATTTTTGTTTACTTAGAGGGACATGACTTTAATTATGAAGTAACTGAATTGATAAAACTATTCTATTTTAATACACAGGTTAAATTTGTTGAAGATAGGGCTTTGGTAGATGACCAAAGCCTTTTAATAGAAAATAAACTATTTACTAATTCAAATAACTATTATATTGAAACGAAAGTTTATAAAGGTACTGAATGTATAAGCGATAATAAGATAAAAAGAATTGAAAACACTGATATAAAAAGTAGTAGCGTTCCAAAGGTAACTAAGCTTTCAATAAAACAGAGTATATTTGAAGCATTATCTAATATCTCATCTGTAAAAGTACCTTGGGGTGTACTAACAGGAATAAGGCCAACTAAAATAGTTCATGATTTAATAAATAGACATGTAGAAACTGAAGAGATTATGCAAATATTACTTACTCAATATAAGCTTTCTAAAGAGAAAGCAAAACTATTAACAGATATAGCACAAATAGAAAGAAAAGTAATAAAACAAGATAGTATAAATAAATATAGCTTATATGTCAGTATACCATTTTGCCCTACTAGATGCCTGTACTGTTCTTTTCCATCAAATTCAATTGAGAAATACGGCAATGAGATGGACAACTATACTGATAAGCTTATCTATGAAATCGAGAGAACTGCGGACTTATTATCTAATAAGTGTATAGACACTGTTTATATAGGAGGAGGAACTCCAACTGCGCTTTCTGTTAACAATTTAGATAAAATAATAAAAAAAATATATAATGAATTTGGCACTGATACTATAAGTGAATTTACAGTAGAGGCTGGTAGACCAGACACAATAGATCAAAAAATGCTTATGATGCTTAGAGATAATAATATAAAAAGAATAAGCATAAATCCTCAAACGATGTGTGAAGATACATTAAAAACCATTGGGCGTAATCATACGACCGCTGACATTAATAGAGCATATAATCTAGCTAGGACCTTAGGTTTTGAAACAATTAATATGGACATTATTGTAGGGTTACCAGGTGAAAACTGTGACGATGTTATGGAAACGATGAAGCAAATAAAAAAACTTGACCCTGATAATCTTACAGTTCACACAATGGCTATAAAGAGAGCATCTAAACTAAAAGAAAATCTTGAAGATTACTCACTGTCAGAACAGCAGAATATTGAGCGGATGCTTTCTATTACTAGAGATTATTCTGATAAGATGAATATGCATCCATACTATTTGTATAGGCAAAAACAAATTTTGGGAAATTTTGAGAACGTTGGCTATTCCAAGCCTAATAAAGAATGCAAATATAATATACTCATAATGGAGGAAATGCAGACTATAGTAGCAGTAGGTGCAGGTGGGATATCAAAATTTTATTTTCCGGAAGAAGATAGAATAGAGAGAGTAGCAAATGTGAAAAACTTATATGAATATATTAAAAGAGTAGATGAAATGATAAACAAGAAGGAAAAGTTTATATAAGCATTGACATAGAAAATTAGTTACATTATAATATTATTCAACATACAAATACAATGATAGGAAAAAGTAATTGAATCTCTTAGTCATAGAGAGTCGGTGATAGTGGAAAGCCGATACTAATATTCGATGAAGACATCCTTGAGTAGATAAGCTGAAGTTTAGTAGGCTTATACGTATACCTACGTTACAGGTGCAAAGTGGGATATTTTTATCCAATTAGGGTGGCACCACGGGAAATAACACTTCTCGTCCCTGTCAAAGATGTTTGATAGAGACTGAGGTGTTTTTATTTTTTTGAAGGAGGGTACTTAATGCTAGCAAAAGCTCCTAGAGGGACAAAAGATATATTATTCTCAGAATCATATAAGTGGCAGTATCTTGAGAACCTATTTAGAGAAATTTGTAGAAGTTTTGGATACAAGGAAGTGAGAACTCCAGTTTTTGAACATACTGAATTGTTTGAAAGAGGAGTTGGTGAAACTACAGATGTTGTACAGAAGGAAATGTATACGTTTGAAGACAAGGGTGGAAGGAGTATAACACTAAAACCAGAGGGGACTGCTCCAGTAGTTCGTTCATTTATAGAGAATAAATTATCTAATGCTCCGCAACCGATAAAGATGTTTTACATTACACCATGTTTTAGATATGAAAGACCTCAGGCAGGAAGATTAAGGGAATTTCACCAATTTGGCATAGAGGTATTTGGTAGCTCAGACCCTGCAGTAGATGTTGAGGTAATGAGCTTAGTATATACTGTGTATAGAAGGCTTGGAGTTTCTGGAATTGAATTAAGAATAAACAATATAGGATGTCCACACTGTAGACAAAAATATAATTCAGTATTAAGAGAATTCCTTAAAGACAGACTAGAAATGCTTTGCGAATCATGCAAAAGCAGATATGATAAGAATCCTATGAGAATTATAGATTGTAAAAATGAAAAATGTCAGCATGAAATCAAAGATGTACCACTAATGGTGGATTATTTGTGTGAGGAATGCAATAATCACTTTGAAAAAGTTAAAGAATACTTAGATGTTGCAGATATAAAGTATATAGTAGATCCTAAAATAGTTCGTGGACTTGATTATTATACTAAGACAGCTTTTGAATTTGTTTCAAGTGAAATAGGTGCACAAGGAACAGTTTGTGGTGGCGGAAGATACGATAGGCTAGTTGAAGAGCTAGGTGGTAGTTCAACTCCTGCAGTAGGATTTGGAATGGGCATTGAAAGACTTTTATTGACATTAGATAATAATAATATCATAATACCAGAAAATAAAGGGTTAGATATCTTTATTGTTACTATAGGAGATAAAGCTGATAAAGAAGCATTTAAATTATTATTAAATCTTAGAAGTCATGGAATAGCAGCTGATAAGGACTATTTAGGTAGAAGTATTAAAGCTCAGTTTAAGTATTCAGATAAAATTGATGCTTTATATACGATAGTAATTGGAGATGATGAAATAGAAAAAGATACAGTTACGTTAAAGAATATGGAGACAGGTGAGCAGCAAGAAGTTCAATTAAGTAAAATAATAGAAATTTTAAAGTCAAATATTAGGAGGTAATTTTATGGGAGAGTCAATGGGTAATTTAAGAAGAACTCATATGTGTGGTAATTTAACAATTGAAAATGAAGGCCAAGACGTTATACTTATGGGTTGGGTCCAGAAAAGAAGAAATCTAGGGTCATTAATATTTGTTGATTTAAGAGATACTACAGGTATTGTACAAGTGGTTTTTGATAGTAATATTTCTGAAGAAGCATTTAATAAAGCTGATAGAATAAGAAGCGAGTATGTTTTAGCAGTAAGAGGAAAGGTTTTAAAGAGACAATCAATAAATAATGAATTGCCTACTGGAGAAATCGAAGTGTTTGTCGAAGAATTAAAAATATTAGATGAAGCTGAAACTCCACCTATTTATATAAAGGATAATGATGATGTTTCTGAATCTATGCGCTTAAAATACAGATATTTAGATTTAAGAAAACCATCTATGCAACAAAATCTAAAAACAAGACATAGAACTGCAAAGGTAGTAAGAGAATTTTTGGATGAAAATAGTTTTGTTGAAGTTGAAACTCCAATGCTTACAAAGCCTACACCAGAGGGGGCAAGGGATTACTTAGTTCCTAGTAGAGTTAACCCAGGTAAGTTCTATGCACTTCCACAATCACCACAGCTTATGAAACAGCTACTAATGGTTTCAGGAATGGATAGGTACTATCAAATTGTAAAGTGCTTTAGAGATGAGGATTTAAGAGCAAACAGACAGCCTGAGTTTACTCAAATTGATATTGAAATGTCATTTGTTGACATTGAAGATGTGTTATCAATTAACGAGCAATTAATATATAGATTATTCAAAGAAATAAAAGGAATCGACATAAATCTGCCAATAGATAGAATGACATATAAAGAAGCTATGGATAGATTTGGTTCTGACAAACCTGATTTAAGATTTGGATTTGAACTTAAAAATATCTCTGATATAGTAAGTAATAGTGATTTTAAAGTATTCAGTGGTGCTATACAAAATGGTGGAGAAGTACGAGGCATAAATGTTACAGGTTATGCTGATGAATTTACACGAAAAAATATTTCTCAGCTAGAAGATTTCGTTAAAACCTACGGTGCAAAGGGATTAGCGTGGATTAAACTATCTGATGAAGGGATCACATCTCCTATAGCTAAATTCCTTTCAGAGCAAGAACTTAGTGCAATAATAGAAAGGATGGAAGCAAAGAAAGGAGACTTGCTATTAATTGTAGCGGATAAGCCTTCCGTAGTATTTGCATCTTTAGGAAGTTTAAGAGTGGAAGTTGCAAATAGATTAAATTTAATTGACAATAATGAATACAAACTTGTGTGGATAACGGAGTTTCCTCTATTTGAATATGATGAAGAAGAAAATAGATACGTTGCAAAGCATCATCCTTTTACGCATCCAGTGGATGAAGATATCAAACTACTAGAAACAGAGCCAGAAAAGGTTAGAGCAAAAGCATATGACATAGTTATCAATGGAGATGAAATTGGAGGAGGAAGTATAAGAATAAACAATTCTTCACTTCAGGTAAGTATGTTTAAAGCACTTGGTTTTACAATGGAGGAAGCTTGGGATAAATTTGGATTTTTGCTTGAGGCATTTAAATATGGGGTACCTCCACATGGTGGGATTGCATATGGTTTTGATAGACTCATAATGCTTATGACCGGAAGTGATAATATAAGAGATGTTGTTGCATTTCCAAAAACTCAAAGTGCTACATGCTTATTGACTAATGCGCCTACTAATGTTGCAGAGAATCAATTAAATGAAATCCATATAAATACGATTATTAAAGAATAGCTAAGGTTTTAACCTTAGCTTTTTTTATAACGCATAGGAAAGTTCTAACTTTATATTTTTAATAACAAGAACTTTCCGCAGATGAGTTTCAAAAAAGGCAACATTATAATGTTTCTTTTGAAGCCCTTTTTTAATACATGAGTACTTAATATGCGTTTTTGAAAAAATTGTTTCACTAAAGCATCTATGATTTAAAAGCTTTCATAGAAGTCTTTGTTATTGAATAAGAAGTAGCTTTCTGTTATAATGTACCAAAATATATTTGTATATTATGGCAGAATAATTTGGAAAACTAAGATAGCATATTAAATGTATGTGCACCAAGGAGTGTTATAAATGAAGCATTCAAAATTAAAGGTTGCTATTATGACAGATGTCCATGGTAATTTACCAGCATTAAAAGCAGCTTTAAAAAGAATACATGAAGATAAATGTGATTATATATTTCATACTGGTGATGCAATAGGAATAGGTCCTTACCCAAATGAGTGCTTAGATCTTATGTTCAATACAAAAGGATTAAGAATGGTAATGGGAAATCATGATGAGTGGTTTGCATTAGGACTTCCAAACCCTAGACCAGAGTGGATGTCTAAAGGTGAAGAAGAGCATCAGAAATGGATTCATTCAGAAATAGACAAATTACTAAAAAAAGAGGTTGCTAGATTTCCATATACTATTATCGAGCGGTACTTTAATTATGAGATTGCGTTTACCCATTATGGGTTAAATGATACAGAAAGAAAGTTTAAAGAAGTATGTTATAATCCAACACCGGACGATGTGAATAATGTATTTTGTGATGTGAAGTCAGATTTAATTTTCTATGGTCATTCTCATCAATCGTCAGATATAATGAGCAAAGTTAGATATTTGAACCCAGGTTCTTTAGGATGCTGCTACAGGCCAATTGCTAGATTTTTTATTTTAGAGTTATATAAGGATGGCTATGATATAAAAAGATTCCAGGTGAAGTATGATGAAACAGAGTTAATTAAAGAATTTGAAAACAGACAAGTTCCTCAAAGAGATTTTATATTAAAGTCTTTTTATGGGAAAAAATAAATTGAGAAAAACGGCTAAATTATAATTTATTGATACCCGTTTTGAACTGTGTTATCATTTTATATGTTAATAGTAATAATATTTAAGACAATGTTCTTATGATAATACTTTATAAAGGGAGTTGTAATATATGTTGCATGCATTTTCAAGAACAGAAATGCTTATAGGCGCTGTTGGTCTCGAGAAACTTAAAAAGTCTAAAATTGCAGTTTTTGGGATAGGTGGAGTAGGTACCTTCGCAGTAGAAGCTTTAGCAAGATGTGGAGTAGGTTCTTTTGTAATAATTGATGACGATGATATATGTCTTACTAATATTAATAGGCAGATTCACGCAACTAGAAAAACTGTAGGTAAATCAAAAGTAGAAGTAATGAGAAATAGAATATTAGAAATAAATCCTGATTCACATGTAGTGGCGTATAAAGAGTTGTACAATGCTAATAGTGCAGAAAAACTTTTATCTGTCGATTACAACTATGTAATAGATGCTATTGATATGGTGTCAGCAAAAATTGATTTAATTGAAAGATGTAAGAAGATGGAGATACCTATAATAAGCAGTATGGGAGCTGGTAATAAGCTTAATCCAACAATGTTAGAAGTAGCTGATATATACAGCACGAGCGTGTGCCCATTAGCAAAAGTGATGAGAAAAGAATTGAGAAATAGAAATATAGATAGTCTTAAGGTGGTTTATTCAAAAGAGATACCTATTAAACCTGAAGCAGGGCAGGGGAATTGTAAAACTGATTGTATATGCCCAAATAAAGATAGAACATGTACTGCAAAAAGGCAAATACCGGGTAGTATTTCTTTTGTACCTTCAGTTTCAGGATTAATAATAGCGTCAGAAGTAGTTAAAGATATACTAAAGATTAATAAATAATGCATTTAAAAGATATTTTATATTAGATTGGAGGTAAGAAATGGATCAAGTAGGGTATATTACAAGTATTAATGGAAATATAGCTGAAATATCTATTAAGAGGTCATCTTCATGTGGAGATAAATGCGGTTCATGTAAAGGAGGATGTAGCGTTCAGGGGATTAGTGTCAAATCAAAAAATACTCTTGGTGCTAAAGTAGGTGATTACGTAGAGATAAGAACACAAACAAATATTGTATTGAAATCTGCATTTATTGTTTATATTTTACCATTGATAATGCTAATTATAGGTGTCTTTATTGGTATAACCGTATTCGAAAAGTTAGGATTTGAAAACTATGAGTCATTAGGATTTATAGTAGGACTTATTTTTCTTTCGATATCATATTTTGTATTAAAATCAATAGATAAAAGAATCAAGAATAAGAACCAAATTAATTTTGAAATAGTCAATATTGTTAACAACAAGAGGATCTAATTTTGTGTTCTTTGCATTGTTTGGGAGGGTTTAATATGAAAGAAATAAAAGAAAATGATAGTATTCAAAAAAGGTTAAGGCGGGTTGAAGGTCAAATAAAAGGTATTCAACGTATGGTAGATGAAGGAAAGTTCTGTGGGGACATTCTTATCCAAATCGCCGCTGCTAGAGCTGCATTAAACAAAGTAGGTGGATTAATACTTGAGAATCATATGAAGGATTGTCTAAAAAACTATCTTGAAGACAAAGCAGAAGACCAGGTACTAGATGATTTAATAGATACCATGATAAAGTATACAAAATAAATGAATAATGCTATTTCACTCTTAATATCAATACAGTATATAATTAAAATTAAGGTGGGATAAAGTTGTTTATAAAAGAGTTAAATTCTGAATCTATATATCAATGCGTATTTGAAGAAAGTGGTTTGGTAATATTAGTATTTTATACTGCTCAATTTGAGCCTAGCAATAGAATGTTAGGCCAGTTAAGCGAACTTTATGAAGCATATGGACATAATATCCAAATGTATAAAGTTGATTATCAAGAACAAGCTGAATTGGTTAAGATTTTCGAGGTAGTAAGTTTGCCGACTTTAATAATGTTTAAAAACGGCAATGAGAAATATCGTTTTACTGGAACTGTGACTAATGAGCAAATAGAAATATTCATATCTATGATAAATTAGCTGCCATTGAGCAGCTTTCTTTCTTTTTGTTTTTTAATTATTTTACTAACAGAAGAAGATATTATTATTCCACAGGCGATTGATGCGGCAATAAAAATCGTTTCTGTACCTAGATTTGCTGCATGAATAAAATCTTTCTCAATAACAGCTAACATAGTATAGTACATTCCTGCCCCAGGCACTAAAGGGACAACTCCAGGTATAATAAAGATTGTTGCAGGTTTTTTAAAATATTTAGCCATAACCTCTCCTACTATACCTACAGTTATAGCTCCAAAAAAGGCACCGGCGATTGGAGAAGAAAATATGTCTTTTGTTACTATATATATAATCCAGCCAATTGCTCCAGCAAAACCTGATTTTATAACTGAATCCTTGGGAATATTAAAGAGTATTGAGAATCCGATGGTTGATAAGAATGCATAGACAAAATGCTTTATTAAGAACATTTACATACCTCCAAAATATAAAAAGTATAATCTTAACGTTAAACCTACTCCAAATGCAATGGAAAGAGCAACAATTATAGCTTCCATTCCCCTTGAAATACCTGATAAAAAATCTCCTAATATAGAATCTCTTGTTGCATTAGTAATTGCAACTCCTGGAACTAGAGGCATTATAGAGCCTATGATAATTGTATCCATGCTATTGCCTATACCTATATTAGTAAATAATATCGCAAAAACAGTTGCAACAAAGGCCCCTACAAAATTGTTTATGAAGTACATTATATTATATTTTTCTAAAAATTGCTTAGTTTCTATTACTAGTACACTTACAAAAAACGCACTAATAAAATCCAAAAATGTACCTCCGAAAAGAATCGAGAAGAAACCTCCTGCAAAGCCACCAAATAAAAGATTAACACTACGTGGGTATGCTTTAGTACTATCTATTTCATGTAATAGTTGAAAGGCCTCATCTATGGTAATATCAGTATTTACAAATTGCCTTGAAAATTCATTAACTAAAGTAATTTTATTTAAATCAATCTTCTTTGTCTTAGTTCTTTGTATATAAGTAATTATTTCATCGTTATATCCAATTGACATAAAAATACCTGTAGGGATAACAAATGGTTCAGCATAATTAACAAATTTACGAGCAGTACATATTCTGGTAATGGTGTCTTCAACTCTGTAAGTTTCTGCGCCATTTTCTAACATTATCTTTCCTGCAAGAATTGCCATACTAAGTAATCGTTTTGCTTCTTTTTTTTCATTCATAAAAAACACCTATCTTTCACTTATATGATTTGTATTTTAGGGAAAAACTAACTATGCTATTTTAAATGGTACACAAATTCAATTTATAAAATTCACACAATTGCATAATGATGATTTTATTATATAATTTCATTAAATATTGTTTATTATATTTCATTATAATGGTATATTATATATGAAAAACTTAATTATTCAATATACATAAATATTAAATTTTAATAAAAATTGAAAGGAGAAGGAATATGGATTTTAAAAATCTTAGAGAATTTGACCCAGAAATAATGAAAGTTATAGAATTAGAAACAGATAGGCAAAGAAGTAAAATCGAATTGATAGCGTCTGAAAATTTTGTGACAGAGCAAGTTATGGAAGCAATGGGGAGTCAGCTAACTAATAAATATGCTGAAGGTTATCCAGGCAAAAGATATTATGGGGGATGCGAATTTGTTGATGTTGCTGAAGATTTGGCGAGAGATAGACTTAAGAAGCTTTTTGGCGCTGACCATGCAAATGTTCAACCACACTCAGGCGCAAATGCAAACCTTGGAGTTTATTTTGCAATATTAAAGCCTGGAGATAAGGTTCTTGGCATGAACTTATCACATGGGGGACATTTAACACATGGAAGTCCTGTAAATATTTCTGGTACTTACTACAACTTTATAGCTTATGGTGTTAATAAAGAAGCTGAAACAATAGATTATGATGAAGTAAGAGAATTAGCTATAAAAGAAAGACCAAAGTTAATTGTTGCTGGTGCTAGTGCTTATCCAAGGATAATTGATTTTGCTAAGTTTAGAGAGATTGCTGATGAAGTTGGAGCATATTTTATGGTTGACATGGCTCATATAGCAGGATTGGTTGCAGCTGGGTTACATCCAAATCCAGTACCTTATGCTGATTTTGTAACTACTACAACTCATAAAACTTTAAGAGGCCCTAGAGGTGGAGCTATACTATGTAAACAAGAACATGCAAAGGCAATTGATAAAGCAATATTCCCAGGAATTCAAGGCGGACCACTAATGCATGTAATAGCTGCTAAAGCAGTAAGCTTCAAGGAAGCATTAGAGGATGATTTTAAGGATTATCAAAAACAAATTCTTAAAAATGCTAAGGCTTTGTCTAGTAGCTTGATTGAAAAAGGCTTTAGATTAGTATCAGGCGGAACTGATAATCATTTAATGCTTATTGATGTAAGAACAAAAGGCTTAACAGGTAAGAAAGCTGAAGCGTTGCTTGATGAAATTGGCGTAACAACAAATAAAAATACAATTCCTTTTGATCCAGAAAGCCCATTTGTAACAAGTGGATTAAGAATTGGAACACCTGCAATTACTACAAGAGGTATGAAGGAAGAAGACATGGAAGTAATAGCGGAAATAATCAAGTTGACTTTAGAGGAAAAAACTGATGTAGAAACAATAAAGAGTATGGTTAAGGAATTGTGTGATAAATTCCCACTTTACTAATTATGTATAAGATGCAAGTTTAAAATGAAGAAGGAATTATATGCTATAACATATAACTCCTTCTTTTTATATTATTAAAGGTGTGTATTGAATATATCCTTAAATTGAGGGAATTATAATAGTTGTACTGTGTAGCTTATACAAAGTAGGTGATTATGTTGTTTAAATATAGTTATATTATTATTCCATCAATAATCGTAGGTTTTCTGTCCAGAATCTCTATGTTAAGAGTAGATTTTAGACAGTATCCCAGTTATCCTCAAGGTGTTTTTTCACATTTAACACTAGGAATTATTGCTGCGAGCCTTGGTTCAGTTGCAGTTCCAGCGCTTGTTCAAAATGAATTTTCTGCTGTGACTTTTCTAGCTTTAGCAGCGCAACAATTTAGAGATGTAAGAAATTTAGAAAGACAGAGTCTAGACAACATAGAGCCGACTGAGCTGGTCTCTAGAGGAACTGCATATATTGAAGATATAGCAAAGGCCTTTGAGGCTAGAAATTATGTTACAATGTTGGTTTCGTTGTCAGTGAGTATAATAATTTATTTTTTATCAAAAACTGGCATTCATGTAATTTACTCTATAATCGGTGGTATAATTGCGGGTTTATTAACTCTATTCTTTTTCAACAAAGCTATTTCGCGACAATCAATTGAGGATATTGCAGAAGTAAATCCGGCAAAGATTGTATTTGATGGTCCTTTGTTAAAGATTAATAATATAATAGTCATGAATGTAGGACTGCAACAATCAAGGGAAGTTTTTTTAAAAAACGGAATAGCAGTGGAAATAAAACCATACGATGAAAATGGAGTTGCAACATTAGCTAATACAGGACAAAGACAGGCAATCCAACATAATGCTGCCACTCTGTTAGGGATAAGAAAAGATGTTGATGAACCTGATTTTACACCGATTGCAAGAAGAGATTCTCATACAGGAAAAGTTGTAATGGCAATTGTAGCACTTGAACCAGATGTTGAATGCTTGGTAGAAGCTGTGAAAAAAACAATAATATTGGAAAGTGCAAAAAGAAAGCCCTTAAAATCTAAAATAGGTAGAAAGGCTGCTGATTAAGGAGTGTTTATATGGATGTTGGAATAAAAGAAACTATTATAGCAATTATAACTTCAGATGAAAGATCTGTATCAGGTGGAAGTGTTCCTACTTTTTATGTAAAAGATGAAAACGAGAAGAATAAAGTATCTTTGTTAATATCAAAGGCTACAACGGGGATGATTCATGACTTAGAAAATGGATGTTTTATAATTGTAAGACATTAAAGATCATGGTGACTAAAGGTATAATGGAATACTCCATTATACCTTTAGATTTATGTTCTAAAATGAAAGTAAATAAGTAAGTCTATTTTTCACATATTATGCTATAATAAATAGGTATGGATAAACGTGTATTTGATTTAATAGTTAAAATGTTTTTTATTGATTTTACTGTATTTTAATGATAACATAACCGAATATAGTGCATTAATTTAATTAGCTTTATAAATCTAAATTTTAATTGGATTTATTTTTGATACAATTTGAATTATAGAAGGAGATAAAATGGAGATCAACAATTTAACTGAGAATAGAAATATAATTAGCAGTGTAATTAGAGGTAGTATAGCAGATGAACTAGGAGTTGAACCAGGTGATATTTTGTTGTCTATAAACGATCAACAAGTAAATGATATAATTGACTATAAGTATTTAATTACTGATGATTTTATAGTAGTTGCAATTCAAAAAAAAGATGAGGAAGTTTGGGAATTAGAGATCGAAAAAGATTTTGATGAAGATATAGGTATTATTTTTACAAATCCTTTAATTGATAGGGCAAAAAACTGTAGAAATAAGTGTATATTTTGTTTTATAGATCAACTGCCGAAAGGCATGAGGGAATCATTATATTTTAAGGATGATGATTCAAGACTTTCTTTTTTACAAGGTAATTTTATAACATTAACAAATCTTAGTGAAGAAGAGGTCGAACGTATTATTAAATACAGACTGAGTCCCATTAACATCTCAGTTCATACAACAGATCCAGATTTAAGAATTAGGATGCTAAATAATAAAAATGCAGGTAAAGTATATGATATTCTTAAAAGATTTAGTGAGGCAGGAATACATATGAATTGCCAAATTGTATTAGTACCTGGAGTTAATGACGGGGAACAGCTGGAAAAAACTTTTAATGATTTAGTTAATCTTTATCCTAATGTTTCTAGTGTTGCAGTAGTGCCAGTAGGTGTAACTAAGTACAGAGAAAAATTATTTGACCTAAAGATATATGATCATGATAAAGCGAATAATATAATAAAATATGTTCAAGATAAACAGAAATTTTTTATTGAAAAAATAGGAACTAGATTTGTATTTGCTTCTGATGAGTTTTACTTATTAGCAGGTAAGGACACACCTATGTATGATGAATATGAGGGATTTCCTCAAATAGAAAATGGTGTTGGACTTGTGAGATCATTTGATACTGAGGTTATTGATGCCCTTGCATCGATTGGAGACAATGTTACAATGAACAAAAGCTATTTAATAGCTACTGGTACCCTAGCATATGATTTTATTAATGGGTTAGCTCAAAAAATTATGGAAAAAATAAAAGGATTAAACTTAAAAGTAGTGCCTATAACTAACAACTTTTTTGGGGAGACAATTACAGTATCTGGACTCATAACCGCTACTGATTTAGAAAATCAATTAAGAAAATATGAATTAAAAGATGGAATTATTATACCTAAATCTATGTTAAAAAGAGATGAAGATATTTTTTTAGATAATGTTACATTAAAAGAATTAGAAGAAAGACTTAACACGAAAGTACTAGTTTCTGAAGTTGAAGGCAAGGAATTTATTAATCTTTTAGAAAGTGAGAAGAGGTGAACAGATGTCAAGACCAGTAGTAGCAATAGTAGGTAGACCTAATGTTGGTAAATCTACTCTTTTTAATAAAATAGCAGGAAAGAGAATTTCAATAGTGGAAGATAAGCCAGGAGTTACAAGAGATAGAATATATGCTGAAGGAGAGTGGCTTAACAAATATTTTACATTAATTGACACTGGGGGTATAGAGCCTGACAGTAAAGATATAATTTTATCACAGATGAGGAAGCAAGCAGAAATTGCTATTGAGACTGGAGATGTAATTCTATTTGTTGTTGATGGAATCGAGGGACTAACAGCCACTGATAAAGAAGTTGCGGATATGTTAAGAAAAACAAAGAAAGAGGTTATTTTAGTATGCAACAAGATAGATACGCCTAAGACACCTGATACAATATATGAGTTCTACGAACTTGGGTTAGGAAGTCCAGTGGTTGTTTCCGCTGGGCAAGGATTAGGATTAGGGGATTTACTAGATGAAGTTATCGCTAATTTTCCTGAAGATAAAGACACCGAGTATAATGAGGATGTTATTAAAGTAGCTGTCATAGGGAAGCCTAATGCAGGGAAATCTTCTTTAATCAATAAAGTCCTTGGAGAAGAAAGAGTTATTGTAAGTGACATTCCAGGGACTACAAGAGATGCAATTGATACCCCGTTTGAAGTTGGTGATGATAAATATGTTTTTATCGATACTGCTGGAATGAGGAAGAGAAAAAAGATAGATGAAAGTATTGAGAAATATAGTGTCATTAGATCACTTACTGCAATTGAGAGATCGGATGTTTGTATTATAGTAATAGATGCAACTGAAGGTGTTACTGAACAAGATACAAAAATAGCTGGATATGCACATGATAATGGCAAGGCGTGCATCATTGTTGTAAATAAATGGGATGTTGTTGAGAAAGAAGATAAAACATACTTAAAATTTGAAGAGGAAATTAGAAATACTCTTTCATTTATGACATATGCACCAATAATTATGATATCTGCTAAAACTGGAAAAAGAGTTAACAAGATATTCGACTTAATAAAGACTGTATCTAATAACCATTCTATGAGAATAACAACAGGAGTACTTAATGACATAATAGGTGAGGCAGTACTTATGAATCAACCGCCATCAGACAAAGGGAGAAGGCTTAAGATTTTTTATGGTACTCAAGTAGGAGTAAAACCTCCAAAATTTGTTATTTTTATTAATGATAAAGAGCTTATGCATTTCTCATATGCAAGATATTTAGAAAACCAAATTAGGCAATCTTTTGGATTTGAAGGTACTCCTATTCAATTTGAGTTTAGAGAAAAGGGGGATTAATATTGAAAGAAGTCGCCTTGGTGATAATGATTGGCTATTTACTTGGCAATTTTGCGACATCATATATTTTAGGAAAGTTTTTAAAAAGTACTGACATTAGGCAATATGGCAGTGGGAATGCAGGAGCAACTAATGCATTAAGAGTTTTTGGCATTAAAATTGCCGCTGCTACTTTTGCAGTAGATGCTTTGAAGGGATGTATTGCTGTAGTTATTGGAAGAGCTATTCTTGGTGAAGCTGGAGGATTGATTGCAGGATTAAGTGCTGTAGTTGGGCATAATTGGCCAATATTTTTGAGGTTTAAAGGTGGGAAAGGAATAGCTTCGACTATTGGTGTTGTTTTAACAGTTAATTATTTATCTGCAATTGTATGCTTTTTTATTGGTATCATAATTGTTATTAAGACTAGATTTGTGTCTTTAGGCTCTATTATAGCTATGGCATTGCTACCATTAGTTGGGTTAATAATCGTAAGGCCATTCAATTTGCATTATTTCATTTTTACAGTTATTTTGTCAGCAATGGCTATTTTTAGACATAGAAGCAATATTAATAGGCTTATAAAAGGAGAAGAATCCAAAATAGGCAGTAAGGTTCATTGATTGGGGGTATAAATGTGCAAGAAAAGATTGGAGTAATTGGAGGAGGAAGCTGGGGAACAGCTTTAGCAATTTTATTAGCAAAAAAAGGGTATAATATTGATTTATGGCTAAGAGATAAGAAACAGTGTGATGACATAAGTTATACTAGAGAGAATGTGAAGTATCTACCAGGTGTTGTGATACCAAACAATATTAGTATTACTAATGATATAAGTAAAGCAGTTTATAAAAAGAATGTGATAGTTTCTGCTGTACCTTCACATGCAGTAAGGGATACTATGAAGTCTATAAAAAATGAAATTAGTAAAAATCAAATTATTGTTAATGTAGCTAAGGGGATAGAAACAAACACGTTACATAGATTATCAGAAGTAGTTTCTCAAGAAATTCCAGATGTACAATATGCTGTTTTATCGGGGCCATCTCATGCTGAAGAAGTAGCTAAAGATATTCCAACAACAGTAGTGGTAGCTGCAAATAAACGCAAGATAGCAGAATACATACAAGATGTTTTTATGGCACCTAAATTTAGAGTTTATACTAATCCTGATGTAATTGGAGTTGAGTTAGGAGGCTCTTTAAAGAATATCATAGCATTAGGAGCTGGAATTTCTGATGGATTAGAGTATGGAGACAATACTAAGGCAGCACTTATGAATAGAGGATTTGTTGAGATTGCTAGAATGGGAGAAAAGATGGGTGCTAATAAGATGACTTTTGCAGGGCTTTCAGGAATAGGTGATTTAATTGTTACCTGTACTAGTATGCATAGTAGAAACAGGAGAGCGGGTATACTTATTGGGCAAGGTCAAAGTCTAGACCAAGCTATAAAATCAATTGGCATGGTAGTTGAAGGTATTAAAACCACAAAAGCAGCGTATCAACTTTCTAAAAAGCTTGGAGTTAGAATGCCAATAACTGAAGAAATATATGATGTATTATATCAAGGCTCTAATGTTAAAAATTCAGTTACAAATCTAATGTTAAGAGATAAGACTCATGAAATGGAAGACATAATTAGTAAAGATGATTATGATTGGTAAGGACATACAAACAATGTATGTCCTTTTTTCATTAGCATGTCATATTATTCATAGTTGTTATCATATATATATACTGTTAACAAATAACTAGATAAATAATTTTTAGATTTAATATATCTAATATTATATAAAGGAGGGAAATTTGGTGGAGAAGTTTGATATATACCGTGATATTTCAGAAAGAACAGATGGCGATATTTATGTTGGCGTAGTTGGCCCAGTCAGAACAGGAAAATCAACATTTATTAAAAGGTTTATGGAACTACTAGTATTGCCTAATATTGAAAACAAATATAAAAAAGAAAGAGCTAATGATGAGCTACCACTAAGTGGTTCTGGTAAGACTATCATGACTACAGAACCTAAATTTGTGCCAAACGAAGCTATAGATTTAATACTTAAAGAAAACATTAAGTTCAAAATCAGAATGGTTGACTGCGTAGGATATTTAGTAAAAGGAGCACTTGGGCATGAGGAGAACAGTATGCCTAGAATGGTCACTACTCCTTGGTATGAAAAAGAAATACCTTTTGAAGAAGCTGCAGAAATAGGAACTAGAAAGGTTATAACCGATCACTCAACAATTGGAATAGTAATCACTACAGATGGTTCAATAACCGATATTGACAGATCAAATTATATAAAAGCAGAGGAAAGAGTTGTTAGCGAGTTAAAAGAACTAGAAAAACCATTTGTAGTTTTACTTAATTCAAAGCACCCTGATTTAGACAGTACAATTGCACTTAGAGAAAATCTTGAAGAGAAATATAAGGTTCCAGTAATCACTGTCGATTGTATGAACATGCAAATGCTAGATGTAAACAAGATACTAGAAAGAGTACTGATGGAATTTCCAATTAAAGAGATCAATATTAATTTACCAAAATGGATTGAAGGCTTATCAAAGGGACATTGGGTAAAATCAAGTATTTTGAATTCAATTAAAGATATAATCAAAAATATACAAAGACTTAGTGAAATAAATGTAGCTATTAATGACTTCAATAAAATTGAAGTTATCAGAGAGGTAAAAGTAAACGAGATAAAACTTGGTGAAGGCGTAGCTAACATAGAAATGTATGTAGACAACGGGTTATTCTATAAAGTACTTAATGAGCTTACTGGATATAAAATAGAAGGAGAACATCAAATATTAGGATTGGTTACGAATTTAGCTAAGGCTAAGAAAGAATATACTAAAATAGAGAAAGCTTTAGCTGATGCTAGGCTTACAGGATACGGATTAGTCCCTCCGAGCTTAGAAGAAATAGATTTAGCAGAACCAGAAATATTTAAACAAGGAAATAGATTTGGAGTTAAACTTAGAGCAATGGCGCCAAGCTTGCACCTAATCAGAGCAGATATCACAACAGAAGTTTCACCATTAATTGGTACAGAAAAGCAAAGCGAAGAGCTAGTAAATTATTTATTAGATGAATTTGAAAGTGATCCATCAAAGATCTGGGAATCAAATATGTTTGGGAAATCTCTACATGATTTAGTAAAGGAACAGCTCGAAAGCAAATTAAATATGATGCCAGAAGATGCAAGAGGAAAGATGCAGAAAACATTGCAACGAATTGTGAATGAAGGTAGTGGAGGGCTAATTTGTATTATAATATAAATGGGAAGGTTTTACCTTCCTGTTTATTTTTTTATATAGATATTTTCTATAATATAAGTTTATGATATACTTTTAACTGAATTTCTAATTTAGAAAGTAGGTAGAAAAATGAATTTGTATTATGTGCAGAGCGTATTAGTAATGTTATTATTAGTGAGTACTATAGGATATATATTTGTAGTAATAAAAGAAAAGTTGTATTTAAAGGACAATACAATAATAATTAATAAAAAGTCAATTACTCAAGAACATATAGATGAAACGGATATGAAAGTATTTGTGTTAGGAGGTGTGGAACTCAAATCAGGTGATGAGATAAAGTTTACACTTTTAGAAAACAAAAGAATAGAGGGAATTCTCATAGGCGCAAAGATTAAAGAAAATGAGATTATTGTTGTGACACACACTGATGAGGTGAAAAGATTTAAAGTTGATAAAATTAAAAAAGTAAAAATAATTAGTAAATATGGCAAGTTTTTTAAATAAAATTTGATTCAGAGTTTTCTTGTAATAATGATATTCAGAGTTTTAGAATAGTTCTTATTACCTAAGATTATATTTATACTATTTTTTTATATATTTAATGAAGGATATTAAAAACAAATGAAGAATATTATATTAGGTTAAAGAGGTGATGAAATGACACAAGATGAAAGAAAAAAAAAAGGCAAAAACGAAGACGACTTAGATTAGCTTTAGTTATAATTGTTTTGGTATATCTTGTATTTAGAATAATACCTACCTTAATAACTGGAAACTCAAAGACTGTTACTGTAGAGATTGGTGAACTTGAAGATGTAGTTGCTGTTAAAGGTATAATATTAAAAGATGAGACAGTTTATAAATCCGAAGCTCAAGGCAGAATTTCGTTTAATAAAAACGAAGGAGATAAAGTAGGAAAAGGTATAAAGATATTAGAAGTTACGAAAAATGGAAATGACTCTTATCTGAAGCAAATAAATGAAATAGATAAACAAATAGCATCTATGACACAATCTGGTGATTCTAAAGAAGTATTTAAACAAGATATAGATAAGAATCAAGCTAATATTGAAAACATTATTAAGGAAATCCAAGAAGGTGTAATTGATGAAGATTATCAGAGAGTCAATGATTTAAAAGATCAGCTTTTCCAAAAAATGGACAAGCATCAGATTATTACTGGACAAAAAACACTTGCAGCAGAGAATATTGAAAGTTTAAAGAAAAAGAAGCAGCAACTTCTGGATGATAAAAATAAGTTGAAGACCGTTAGATATTCTGATAAAGCGGGTATTTTAAGCTACAATATTGATGGACTTGAAGAAATATATGGAGCGAAGAAACTTGATGAATATAAGCCTGATGATTTTAAAACTATAAATGTACAACAGACTAATGTTAGTAATAATAGTGAGGTTAACCCAGGAGATTCTGTATTTAAAATAATAGACAACTATAAATGGTATATCATGGCAAAGGTTGATAATGATATATTTAGTGACTTAAAGGAAGGAAAAAGATTGTTCTTGGAAATAGGTGAAGAAGAGAAGAAAATAAGCGCCAATGTAGTTGAAGTTAATAGTTCCAAAAGCGATATGATAATCATATTTAAAGTAGATGATTATCTATATCGGTTCTATAATGAGAGATACATTGATGTTAAGATACTAAGAAACACCTATGAGGGACTTATGATTCCCAATGAGGCTATAACTGAGAAGGATGGATTAAAAGGAGTTTATATTAAAGATATCAGCGGAATAGTCAAATTTAGACCTATTAAAGTATTAGGTTCAAATGATGAGTATACTATTGTCAGTGAAGGTGAAAATAGTAGAATAGAGGTGGAAATTAACGGGAAGAAACAAAAAATGTATACGTTAAAGATGTTTGACGAAATTTTTGTAAATGGACATAAAGTTAAAGAAGGTCAGATAATAAATTAGCAGATAAGGAGGAGTTTGAAATAAGTATTCAGGATAACTTACTTAATATACGAAATAATATTAATGATATAACATCAAGACACGGTCGTGATCCAAAAGATGTTACGCTAATTGCAGTTACAAAAACGGTTGATACTGATGATATTAATAAAGCAATAAACTTTGGCATCACGGATATCGGAGAAAATAAGGTTCAAGAGATTGAAGCAAAATATAGTAAAGTTGAAACAAGTGTAAAATGGCATATGATTGGACACCTCCAAAGTAATAAAGTTAAATATATGATTGAAAAGGTTGACTTAATTCATTCTTTAGATAGGATGAGTTTAGCAAAAGAGATACAAAAGAGGGCCAATGAGCACAATATTATAGTTGATACATTAATACAAGTTAATGTTGCAGAAGAGGAAAGTAAGTTTGGTTTAAGGTATGATGAAGTGCTTGATTTTATTGAAAAAATTATTAAATTTGAAAATATAAGAATTAAAGGACTTATGACAATAGCACCATATACTGACGAACCTGAAGAAGTAAGATTCGTATTCAAGCAGTTAAGAAATTTGTTTGATGAAATAAGCTTGAAAAATTATAAAAATGTTGATATGAAATATCTATCTATGGGGATGACTAATGACTATCAAATTGCTTTAGAAGAAGGCGCAAACATGATCCGTATAGGGACAGGTATTTTTGGAAAAAGAATATATAAGGAGGATTAATTATGGCGGATGTAACTAATAAGCTTATTGACAAAGTTAAATATATCATCGGGTTGGATGACTTAGAAGAAGAATATGAAGAAGAGCAAGAAGAAAGCTTGGAGTTTGAGGCTCCTGTTAAAAAGGGTGTAATAAAGAACAATAAAATAGTTAATATACATACTAATAGTAATATAAAATTAGTTGTTTATGAACCACAAAAATATGAAGAAGCTCCTAAAATAGTAGATGATTTGAAAATAAGAAAATTAATAGTTATGAACTTGGAAAATCTAGAAATAGAGATTAAGAAACAAATATTTGACTTTATAAATGGTGCTATATATGCTTTAGATGGAAATATTCAAAAAGTTTCTAAGGATATATTTGTTGTAGCTCCTAGTAATGTAGAAATTGATGCGAAGTTAAAAGAAGAGCTAAAAAATAAAGGATTGTTTCCATGGCAAAAATAATAATAAGAGGTGAAAGGATTGAATATTCTAAAGATATCTTTTAATAAATTTGTTCAAATAATAGAAATGTTGATTATTGTTAGAATGTTTCTGTCCTTTATTACAAGGGATTTAAATAATCCAATAGTAAGCTTTATATACCAGGTTACAGAGCCGATTCTATCTCCGTTTAGAGGACTTATCAATAAACTAAACATAAATACTGGGATGCTTGATTTTTCACCATTATTTGCAGTTCTATTTTTAAATTTTATATCTTTTGTATTAGATGCTTTTATATGGTAGGTATATATGATAATAGATAAAGATAAGTATATTGAACATATAAAAGATAAAGAACAACATCTAACAATGCGAAAAATACTTGATAAAATTGAACAAGTAATTAGAAATCATGAAATCGTATATACTGATTTTTTAGACCCTTATCAAAGAAAATTGTGTTACTCATTCTTAAATAGATTTATAGATGTTTCATACTATGAAGAAGGTGGACTTGAGAATGCTGAAAGAAAGTCAATAATAATGTTTCCTAGTTACCTCAATAAATTAGACATTGAAAATCCAATTAAGTCTTTAATTATTCTTGGAGGTTCTAAGTTCAAAGAACTAAATCATAGAGACTATTTAGGGACTATTTTAGGGCTAGGTATCAAGCGAGAGAAACTTGGGGATATCAATGTACATAAAACTTTTGGACAGGTGATAGTTCATAGGGATTTAGTTGACTTTATTAGATATAATTTGAAAAGTATAAATACTGAACCAGTAAAGGTTAATGAAATAGCACTAAGTGAATTAATTCCAGGTAAAGAAGACTATAGGGATATCTATACTACTGTAGCTTCTCTTAGATTAGATGTAATTATTAGTACTTCATGTAATATTCCTAGATCGAAAAGTACAAGTTACATTGAACAAGGTAAAGTAAAAGTCAATTGGCAACCGGTCATAAGTCCATCTTATTTATTGGATGCTGGTGATATTATATCCTTGAAGGGTTATGGTAGAATAAAATTATTAGATGATTTAGGAGATTCCAAAAAAGGAAGAACCAAAATTATTGTCAGAATTTTTGAATGATAAGGAGTTGATAAAGTGCTTACACCACTTGATATACAGAACAAAGAGTTTAAAAAAGGTATAAGAGGCTATAATGAAACAGAAGTAGATAGCTTTTTAGATGAGATAATAGTTGATTATGAGAACATTTACAAAGAAAATATAGAGCTTAAAGATAAGATCGGATTGCTAAATGATCAGATTAAGCATTATAACAAAATTGAAGAGACTCTTCAAAATACATTAGTTGTTGCACAAAGCACTGCTGAAGAAGTAAGTATAAATGCAAAAAAGAAAGCTGAGTTAATAATTAATGAGGCTGAAGATAAGGCGAGAAAAATCATTGAAAATGCACAAACTGAAGTTATAAAAATAAAGAATGAATATGAATCTGTGAAAAAAGAGATGGTTGTTTTTAAGACTAGATTCAAAACTTTACTTCAGTCACAATTAGAATCCATTAGTGATTGTTGTCAAGATATTGAACAAACAAATGAAGATACAGAAGTGTAATAAATGAATAATATTGTTTCTATATTGACTGAAAAGGATATGTATTTCATATACAATCCTTTTTTTATTTATTTACATACTTGACACGATAACTAGGGATTATATAATAATAAGGTGATATATTTATAGTTAACAATAAATTTATATAAATAATTTGGTCGTATACGATTAAATTAGTAAGTACTATTGGAGGAATTAACATGGAATTAAGCTTAGTTAGTAATAAAAATAATGAAAAAAAAATAATAGACTTAGGTGACGGTGTTTCGATTGGAGGAACTGATTTTACAATAATAGCAGGTCCTTGTGCCGTTGAAGATGAAGCACAAATTGAAACAATTGCTAAATACTTAAGCTCATTGGATATTAAGATTTTAAGAGGAGGTGCTTTTAAACCTAGGACTTCTCCGTATGCTTTTCAAGGGCTTGGATATAAGGGACTAGAGCTTTTGAGAAAAGTGGGAGATAAGTATAATATGAAAGTAATTTCTGAAATAATGGATCCTAGAGATGTTACTAAATCTTACGAATTTGTTGATATATATCAAATCGGTTCAAGAAATATGCAAAACTACAGTCTTCTAAGAGAAATTGGAAAAACTAACAAACCTGTATTATTAAAAAGAGGAATGACAGCAACCTTAAAGGAATGGTTGATGGCAGCAGAATACATTGCTATAGAAGGTAATGATAACATTATTTTGTGTGAAAGAGGTATACGAACATTTGAAAATTATACAAGAAATACATTAGATTTAACTGCTGTACCAATAATCAAATCTCTAAGCAAGTTACCTATCATTGTAGATCCTAGTCATGGAACAGGAAGAAGAGAATTGGTTACACCAATAACAAGAGCTGCAGTAGCAGCTGGTGCCAACGGCATCATGGTTGAGGTTCACCCTAATCCATGTGAAGCTTTATCAGATGGCATGCAATCTTTAGAACTTAATGAAGTACCTAAATTATTAAATGAAATAAAAACAATAAAAGAGTGTATTGATAGGCTTGATAAGTAATAATAAATCACTTTTCCACATCGTTCCTCATAATATATATAAATAAATGATCTATTACTAATTAGAGCTATTAAATATATATTATTATGCTAGGAACTGAGGTGATCAATATGTCTAGTTCACAGGAAAATATGTATACGGATTACCTATTATTTTTCTTTATATTACTAACCAAAATTTGGGGTGGTAGATATAAAAAAAATAGCTTGTTATTTTTCTATTTGCTTCTAGCTTTTTACACATAGAAGTATATATGCTTAAAAGTTATTTTTTATCATAACTTTTAAGCTTTATTTTTTTTGAATAAATATAATATAATATATTATATTTATTATATATAATTTATAATAAGTTCCTACTTATAAATTATATATTAAAGGGGAAATTATAAAGAGGGGGATTAAAATGAATGATGATAATAGAGAAATTGAGAAGAGAATAGAGCAGCTCGCCACTAATCTAGAAAAATCTAAGATACATGAATACGTAGATTTTGTAAGCAATAAGAGAAGGTTACTCTATATCAATTTTATTGGTGGATTGGCAAGAGGTTTTGGTATGGCAATAGGATTTACAGTACTAGGCGCTATTGCTATATATGTATTACAGAAGATAATTACATGGAATATACCATTAATTGGAGATTTTATAGCAGATCTAGTAAGGATTGTTCAAGAAAATCTATAGGAGGACTTTATGGATAAACAAAAACTAAGACATTTTAAAAAATTGTTATTAGAAGAAAAAAAGGATGTACTTAATACAATAAGTCTTATGGATAATAATGAGCCTAATGCTTCCATGCAAGAATATTATGATGAGTTATCAATGTACGATAATCATCCCGCTGATTTAGGAACGGAGATGTTTATGGTAGAACAAAATATGAATCTTAAGAATAATGAAAAACTGACTTTAGATGAAATAGAAAAGTCTCTAGAGAAAATAGAAAATGGCACTTATGGGAAATGTGAATTATGCGGTAAAGAAATTGGTTTTGATAGACTTGAAGTATTACCACATGCTAATATATGCATTGATTGTGCCGAGGATAAGATACCAATTGACGAAATGATGGATTATAGACCTAAAGAAGAAGAAAACTTGCAATTTCCTTTTGGAAGAACATTTAAAGACATATCGGAAGAAGATTCAGTTGAATTTGATGGTGAAGATAGTTGGCAATCAGTTGCAAGATTTAATGATGTACCAGGAGATCCTTCGTTTACTACAGGCGATAATCTCGGTGTTTTTGATGAAGTTGATGCAGGAATCGTGCAATCGGTAGAACAAATTTCTGAAGGATACTATAAAGGACAGATTGCTGGATTAAATAGAGAAGATATACCTGACGATCAAAAGAAAGATAAAGAAAGATAAGAATAAAGCATTTTAGCTTATGCTGGGTTTGTGTTGCTAAAACCTAGCTTAAGTATTTTTTGCGCTTATAGTTGTAAAAATTGACGATATAACTTAGAATAGAATATATATGAAAAATTAGGGAGGCAGAATATGTTTTACATAATAGGAATTCTAATGCTTATATCAGATCAAGTGAGCAAATATTATGCAGTTGAACTACTTCGAGGTCATGAACCTTATGTACTGGTAGATAATTTTTTACAACTAAACTATATAGAAAATTTTGGAGCTGCTTTTGGAATACTTCAAAATAAGCAATTATTTTTTATAATATTGACCACGTTTGTAATAATAGGTATACTCATCTATATTAAGCTCAATACTAAATTAAGTAAACCAATGATATTTGCATTAGTAATGGTTGTTTTTGGAGCCTTAGGAAACTTGATTGATAGAATACGATTAGGGTATGTAATTGACTTTATAGATGTTAAGTTTGGTAACTTCTATGATTTTCCTGTGTTCAATTTTGCTGATAGTTTTATAGTAGTTGCAACTATTATTATTATGTACCTAGTATTATTTGAAAAATATGAAGTATAAAGAAAGAGTGATGTTATGGAGATCATAGAAATATTTGCTGATGAAGAAGATAATGATCGTATAGATATATTTTTAGCACAAGAGTTAAATGAAATTTCTAGAACGTACGTTCAAAGATTAATTAAAGATGGATTAGTAAGAGTAAATGATAGATTAGTTAAGCCCAAATATCTTGTTAATGAAGGTGACCATATTCTAGTTCAGTTACCTGAACCCAAAAACTTAGAGATTGTTTCTGAAGATATTCCTATTGATATAATCTATGAAGATGAGGATATAGCCATTGTAAACAAGCCGCAAGGTATGGTTGTACATCCTGCCCCTGGTAATTATAGTGGGACTCTTGTTAATGCGCTTTTATTTCATTTAAATAATTTATCTACTATTAATGGGATTATTAGACCTGGAATAGTCCACAGAATAGATAAAGATACTTCAGGATTACTAATGATAGCAAAGAATAATTATTCTCACTCATTTTTATCAGAGCAGCTGAAGGAACATTCTATAACTCGAAAGTACCTTGCACTTGTTGATGGCAATATAAAAGAAGATAAGGGAACAATAAATGCTCCTATTGGAAGACACCCTGTTGATAGAAAAAAAATGACTGTAACAGAAAATAACAGTAAAGAAGCTGTAACTCATTTCACTGTCCTTGAAAGATTTATTGACTATACATTAATACAAGCACAGCTTGAAACAGGTAGAACACATCAAATAAGAGTACACATGTCTTTTATTAAACATCCTGTTACTGGTGATCCAGTATACGGAAGCAAAAACCAGAAATTCAGATTGAATGGACAACTTTTGCATGCAAAAACTTTAGGATTTATTCATCCGCGTACAAAAGAATATATAGAGTTTAGCTCTGAATTGCCTAACCACTTTATTGATGTCCTTAGTAATTTACGAAACACAAAAAAGCACTAGACAATAATGCCTTTTTGTGCTAGTATAGTATGAAGTGTGTAATCCTTTAACTTGACCCTGAGAGGTTGATAAGGTTATGATTCATGGTATAGTCCAATTATAGCTTCTTATCAGCCAACTGATAGGAAGTTTTTTTATAATCAATAGGAAAGTATTTGATTTCTTCAGAAAGGCAGGAGGTGAAAAAATGGAAACTAAAGCTATTATTATGGACGAAAGCGGTATGAATAGAGCTACAACCAGAATTGCTCATGAAATACTTGAAAAGAATAAGGGTATAGATGATATTATTCTTGTAGGAATTAAGACTAGAGGAATACCATTTGCTAATAAGATAGCAGAAAAAATAAAACAAATTGAAGGCAAGCAAATTCCAACTCTTAGCATAGATATTACTCTTTATAGGGATGATCTAACAGAGATAAATGATAGGCCTATTGTTAATTCTGAAGAATTTAATTATGATATATCAAACAAAATAGTGATATTAGTAGATGATGTGCTTTTTACTGGCAGAACAGTTAGAGCTGCATTAGATGCATTAGTCGATAAAGGCAGACCCCAAAAAGTTCAATTAGCTGTTCTAATTGATAGAGGTCATAGGGAGCTTCCAATTAGACCTGATTTTGTAGGTAAAAATGTGCCTACTTCTCATGAAGAGATAGTAAGTGTAAGATTTAATGAAACTGATGGTGTTAATCAAGTATTGATAAATAAACAATAAGCACCTTTTAAATCAGTCCCGAGAGGCTGAAAAAGGGAGATTATTTCTCCCTCCCAAATTATATCGAGGAGGTTTTTTTATGCAAAAAAATGGAATAATTGAAAAAAATAATAATATTGAGGTACACAGCAATGATAGATCACCTGCAAGAAGAATAATATTGGCTATACAGCATGTTATAGCGATGTTTGGTGCTACAGTACTGGTACCAATGTTGACTGGTCTTAATCCTGGTGTTGCTCTTTTTACAGCAGGGGTTGGTACAATTCTTTTTCATCTTGTAACAAAAAGAAAAGTTCCAGTTTTTCTAGGCTCAAGCTTTGCGTTTATTCCAGTAATACAAGTTGTAAGTCAGCAATATGGGGATCTTAGATATGCACAAGGTGGAATTATCGTCGCAGGTGCATTATATTTGGTATTTTCCTTACTAGTAATGGTGTTTGGAGTAGATAGGATAAAAAGTTTTTTTCCACCAGTAGTTACAGGACCAATGATTATAGTAATAGGCTTAGTACTAAGTCCTGTAGCACTTCAAATGGCTTCGTCAAATTGGACAGTTGCTTTTGTAGTAATTGCAACAGTAATCTCAGTATCAGTTTTTGCTAAAGGATTTTTTAAAGTTATTCCTATACTTTGTGGAGTTATTGCAGGGTACGTGTTTTCAGCAATAATTGGTATAATTGACTATACTCCAATTGTACAAGCTAAAGTTCTTAGTATTCCAGCATTTACAATGCCTAAATTTAGCATTGGAGCAATAGCTATCATTGCACCTATAGTACTTGCCGTATTTATGGAGCACATTGGTGACATAACAACTAATGGTGCAGTAGTTGGTAAAAACTTTTTTGAAGATCCAGGATTACACAGAACGCTTCTAGGGGATGGATTAGCAACTATGTTTGCTGGACTTGTTGGTGGACCAGCAAATACGACATATGGAGAAAATACAAGTGTATTAGCAGTTACGAGAGTTTATGATCCTAGTATATTAAGATTAGCAGCAGTGATTGCAATAGGTTTAAGTTTTATTGGTAAAGTCGGAGCAATTCTACAGACTATACCAGTTCCAGTTATGGGTGGAGTAAGTATAATTCTATTCGGTATGATTGCAAGTGTAGGGATTAGAACGATTTCTACTGCGAACGTAGATTTTTCTGATAATAGAAACCTTATAATATCAGCAATAATACTTGTAGCTGGCATAGGTACAGAGTTTTTAAAATCTAACCCTGACTTTTCAGGAACTATAGGGATCCAGATTACACAAAACATTCAGATAGTAGGATTGAGCTTAGCCGCACTAATTGGTGTTATTGCAAACAAAATACTCCCAGATAGAGCTTAATCAATAATAAAAAAACTCCAATTATTGTAAGCAATAATTGGAGTTTTTTATCTGATGATAAAATTATTTTAATCTTCAATCCTTTTTATTTTATTAACTACTTCAGACTCAGGGGTAACGTATATAGTATTGTAATAATCATATATTACCATTCCTGGCTTAGCACCATTTGGCTTTTTAACATTTTTTCTCTCTGTATAGTCAATAGGTACATTACTTGACATCTTTGCTTTACTATAATATGCAGCAAGTAAAGCGCCCTCAATAATTGAACTTTCTGGTATTGTATTGTTTTTACTTTTAATTATTACATGGGAGCCAGGGATGTCTTTAGTGTGCATCCATAAGTCTTCTTTATTTGCAATTTTAAGAGTAAGATAGTCATTTTGTTTATTATTTTTTCCAACAAATATTTCACATCCATCTGTGGATATGAAATGGTGAGGTCTGGAGGTATGAGACTTGCTATCTTTTTTCTTATTTTTCGAAACACTTCTTTTAATATACCCCTCATTCTGTAGTTCTTCCCTTATTTCGTCTAACTCATTGAGCTCGGTACAGTTATCCAAGGACAATAATATGTTTTCAAAATACTGCACTTCTTCTTGAGTTTTTATCAATTGTTCGCTTACAACCTCATGAGCATTTTTTAACTTATTATATTTTTTATAATACTTTTGAGCATTTTGGGATGGAGATAGACTTGGATTAAGCTTAATTTTTACCTTTTCTAAGTTCTGGCTATAATAGTTTTCTAATTCTATTTCACTTTGCTTTCTTTCTATTCTATACATATTAGCTGTAATTAAGTCTCCATAAATTTTATATTTTTCTCGCTTATTTGCTTGAATTAGCTCGTCTTTTTGCTTTGCAAGCTTGTTTAGAGCTCTCTCGTATTTATTTGAAACTAGCTTTCTCAAATCAGTAGATTTTTGTTTTATCCTATCCATTTTATCACGTATATTATAAAAATCTTCTAGTAGACAACTTACTGAATTATATTTCTCTATAGGTAAGTTCCCGTATTGTGAGAGAACAACAGAAGAAAAAGCTATTACATCAAATCCATTTTTACTTTTAATCATAATTGGAGTAAATTTGCTGTTTTTAACAGCATCGTATATTTTTTTAAAAGAAGCATATAAATTATTTATTTCTTTTTCTGTCAGCAAATTGATATCTTTAGTATCTTCAATATTTGCATTATAACAAATCTCCTTTGCGATCAGTGGGCTTAGTCCAATAAATGTTGAATACAAATATTTGTATACTTGAATTGGTTTAATTGAGCTAGGTAAAATATCACAAAATTTACCTTTGTTAATTTCTATAGGATTAAATTTATCCTGAGAAGGAGGCAGTTTATATTCAAGGCCAGGTAAAACTTGCCTTACACTGCTAACAGATAAAGGTATTCTTTTAATAGAATCTATTATTTTTTTAGATTCTTTTTCAATTAAAATTATATTACTGTGTTTTCCCATTAATTCAATAACTAGTTCTTTTGTTGTCATTATTCCCAGTTCATCTAAATTTTGAATTCCGATTTTTAATATTCTTTCAAGTGAGGGTTGATGAATACTAATTATTTTACCTCCTTGTAAGTGTTTTCTTAGTAACATGCAAAACATAGGCGGATTAGTTGGATTAATCTTAGACGATTGTGTAATATAAATTCTAGGATTGTTACTGCTTGCTGACATTAGAAGTTTAAAATTTTCCCCTTTATTCCTTATGTTTAATACTATTTCATCTTGTTCAGGTTGATATATTTTATCAATTTTTCCATCTATAATTAAAGATTGCAATTCATCAGTGATAGATTTAACCACTATACCATCTAAAGACATAATAATTCCTCCATGTTAGGTTTTAGTAAAGTATAACATCTTATTGATAAATTATAAAGATAAACATGAATTAGAGTTAATAAAGCATAAAATAAAATATTAAATATTAATATTTTGTAATATTTAGAAGGAAAATAAGATATGTTTGGAATAATCTATATAAGATTAATTATGTGAAAAGGTTTAGTAAAAAATAGATTTCATAATTATTGCTAACATGGGTAAATAAGAGTATTACTATTTGATTAGTGAATTGACACTAGTGTAATTTATGGTAAAATTGATTATAATAGTTTAGGAAGGATGAGGATATTGATAAGGAGTATGACAGGTTTCGGAAGAGGCGAAAATACTGATAGTTTAAGGTCATTTACTGTTGAGATAAAATCAGTCAATCATAGATACAATGATATTATTGTTAAAATGCCTAAACACCTTAACTATTTAGAAGAGAGTATTAAAAAGTTAATTAGAAACAAGGTGACCAGAGGTAGAGTAGAAATCTATATTAGCCTAGAATATATAAGTCAAAGTGATATTGAGGTAAAAGTAGATATTCCTTTAGCAACATCGTATAAAAAGGCTATTGATGTTCTATGTAATGAGCTCCATATTGAAAACAATATTAATATTGAACTTCTTACTAGATTTCCAGATGTTTTAAAGACTCAGAAAAGAGAAGAAGATGAGGATGAAATCTGGGCGTGTTTGAAATTAGCTATAGAAGACTCACTTAACAGACTGATATCTATGAGGATTGAAGAAGGAAAAGAACTAGCTAATGACATAATATTAAAGGTTAAGAGTATAGAAAGTATGGTGAAGCAAATAGAAGAAAGATCACCTGAAGTAGTCTTGGAATATAAGACAAAGCTATCAAACAGGATTAAAGAATTATTAGAAGAAAAGTATGAAATAGATGAGAATAAGCTGGCTAATGAAGTTGCATACTTTGCTGATAAATGCAGTATTAATGAAGAAATAGTTAGATTATATAGTCATATTAATCAAATGGTTAAATCTCTTGAAGCAGATGTGCCTGTTGGGAGAAAGCTTGACTTCTTAGTTCAAGAAATGAATAGAGAGGTAAATACTATTGGTTCTAAAGTAGGAGATATAGATATAACAAATAAGGTAGTAGATATAAAAAGTGAGTTAGAAAAAATAAGAGAACAAATACAAAACATTGAATAACACTATTATAAGGGAGGATAGAATATGAGCATAAAACTGATTAATATTGGATTTGGAAACATAGTTTCAGCAAACAGAATTGTAGCAATTGTAAGTCCAGAGTCTGCACCTATTAAGAGAATAATTCAAGAGGCACGAGATAGAGGGATGCTTATTGATGCAACTTATGGAAGAAGAACTAGAGCTGTAGTTATAACTGATAGTGACCATATCATATTGTCAGCAGTTCAACCTGAGACTGTTGCACATAGATTGAACAGTAAGGATAACGCAGACATCGAGTAGAATAAAAAGAAAGAGGAGAATCAGATGAGTAAAGGATTGCTTATTGTGGTCTCAGGTCCATCAGGAGCTGGTAAAGGAACAATATGTAAACAGTTGTTAGAACAGAATGATGATATTAACCTCTCGATATCGGCAACTACTAGAAAACCAAGAGTTGGAGAAATTGAAGGGAAAAATTATTTCTTTATAGATAGAGAAGTTTTTGAAAATATGATTGGGAATGGAGATTTTTTGGAACATGCTTATGTTTATGGTAACTACTATGGTACACCAAAAAAATATATTATTGACAAGTTAAATGAAGGAAAAGATATTTTACTAGAAATAGATATTCAAGGAGCACTTAAGGTAAAAGAAATTTATCCAGATGGAGTTTTTATTTTCATCTTACCTCCTTCTATGGATGAACTTAAAAGTCGTATTGTAAACAGAGGAACAGAATCTGAAGAAGCTATTTCTGAAAGGTTTCAGAGTGCATATAACGAAATAGAATATGTTTTCAAATATGATTATGCTGTATTAAATGATGAGATTGATTTGGCAGCGAAAAGAATTGAATCTATAATAATGGCAGAAAAATGTAAGGTGAATAGACAAAAAGAAATTATAAAAGGAATCTAAGGAGGTATTTTATGTTATATCCTTCAACTAAGGAATTATTAGAAAAAGTCGATAGCAGATACACTTTAGTTATGCTTGTCTCAAAAAGAGCAAGACAGCTGGTAGAGGGGGGAAGTCCTTTAATTGATGCAAAAACAAGCAAACCTGTTTCGATTGCAGTCCAAGAAATAGCTGATAATAAAATATTCTATACAAGATCAGAAGAAAATTTCTGTAAGTAGTGAGGTGTTCTTATTGCTTAAAGGTAAAAATATTGTTATGGGAGTTACCGGTGGAATTGCTGTATACAAAGCTGTAGACGTAGTAAGCAGACTAAAAAAGCTTGGAGCAAATGTTGATGTTATTATGACTGAAGCTGCAACTGAATTTGTAACACCCTTAACATTCCAATCCTTATCGCAAAATTATGTTACAGTTAATATGTTTAGTGAACCAAAGAAATGGGAAATTGAGCATATTTCTCTAGCTAGTAAGGCTGACTTGTTTTTGGTTGCTCCTGCAACTGCTAATATTATTGGAAAAATTGCTAATGGAATTGCAGATGATATGTTATCTACGACTATAATGGCTACAAAAGCCAAGGTTGTGTTTGCTCCTGCAATGAATACTAATATGTATACTAATCCTATTTTTAAAAGCAATAAGGAAAAACTAAAGTCACTTGGTTATGAATTTATAAAGCCTGGATGTGGCAGATTGGCTTGTGGTGACTACGGTGAGGGTAAAATGGCCGAACCTGCTGATATAGTGGACTATATAGTTAATATGTCTTCAAATAAAGACCTTTCTGGAAAAAAATTTGTAGTAACTGCAGGACCAACGATTGCTCCATTAGACCCAGTAAGGTACTTAACAAACTATTCAAGTGGCAAAATGGGTTATGCGCTAGCTCGACTGGCTCATGAAAGGGGAGCTGAAGTTACACTAGTGAGTGGACCAACAAACTTGATGCCTCCTGAAGGAGTTGAGATTGTAGGAGTCAATACTACAATAGATATGTTTAATGCTATAGAAAAATTGTTTGATGAATGTGATGTCCTGATTAAAGCAGCAGCACCATTGGATTATAGACCTAAAACTGTAAGCAATCATAAGATTAAGAAGAATGATGATGAAATGGATATAAAGCTTGTTAAGAATCCTGATATAGCATTACATTTTGGGAAACTAAAGAAAAAGCAAATTATAGTAGGGTTTGCTGCAGAAACGCAGAACGTTATTGAAAATGCAAAAAAGAAGATTGAAAAAAAGAACTTTGATTTTATAGTTGTTAATGATGTATCAAAAGAAAATGCTGGATTTAGAAGTGAAACAAATATTGTTACGATATTGGATAAAAGCGGCAATCAACAAGATTTTCCAATGATGAAAAAGGATGAGATAGCTAGAATTATTATAGACAAACTAGCTAATCAACTGATATAGTTATGTTTATAAGCTAGATATTAACTAATAAGAAACTATCTTATTATGTTGATTATCTAGCTTTTAAAATACAGTATAGAATAAGAAAAGTAATTTATTTTTTGATATAATATTTTATAGGTTAACTTGAGAGGTTGTGTTGAATGGATGATAGTATGTATGCTGAAATAATAGTAGATAATATGAATACCAATACTGATAAACTATTCACTTATATAGTTCCTAATAAATATATAAATGTTGTCAGAATAGGTATGAGAGTTCTTGTACCGTTTGGAATAGGCAATAAACTTATTGAAGGGATAATTATTAGTACAAAGCAGAATGCTGAGGTAAATATAAAAAGACTAAAGTATATAGATAGTATAATAAATGAGCCTCCCGTGTTATCAGAAAATATGATAAAACTTAGTCTTTGGATGAAGGAAAATTATTTAGCCCAGCATATTGAAGCTCTAAGAACAATTTTACCTACAGGAATTACAAATAAGGTACGGAAATATTTAAAAATTTCTCTTGAAAAAGATGACAGAAAGATATCAGAAATAAAAAATGAAAATCAGTTGAAACTTATAAAATTATTAATTAATAATGGCGAAACTGAGGTTGAAAAAATAAAAGAAATATCTTCAATTAAAAATCTTCAAGCAAATATAGATTATCTAGCTGAAAAGGGAATAGTTGAAATTACTAATAAAGTTAGTGCAGATGTCAATATAAAACATGAAAAATATGTACATAGAAATTTTTCTACTGATGAAGCAAATGATATTATTAGTTCGATCAATTCAAGGGCGTATAAGCAATTAGAGTTAATAAAATATTTATCTAATAAGAATAATATAAGTTTAAAGCAGGTTTTAATTGATACTGACAGTAGCTTATATACACTAAAATCTTTAGAAGAGAAAGGCTACCTAACAATCCAAGATAGAGAGGTCTGTCGCAATCCAGTTACTTCAGAGATTAAACCTTATTACAAGGTTAATCTTTCGCAAGACCAAAAAATATGTGTTGATACAATTTTTGAGGATTATCAAAACAGAGGATATAATAAGTTTTTGCTCCATGGAGTAACGGGTAGTGGTAAGACCGAGGTCTATTTACAATTAATTGAAAAGTATATTAGTCTTAATAAGCAAGCTATTGTATTAGTGCCAGAAATCTCTTTAACTCCACAAACTGTTGAAAGATTTGTGGGGAGATTTGGGAACAATGTCGCAGTAATGCACAGCAGGCTATCACCAGGTGAAAGGTATGATGAATGGCGCAAGATACGAGAAGGAAAAGTTCAGATAGTTGTAGGAGCTAGGTCAGCAGTATTTGCTCCACTTGGAAAATTAGGATTAATTATAATAGACGAAGAGCATGAAACAAGCTACAAATCAAGTATGAATCCCAAGTATTGTACCATTGAGGTTGCAGACAAAAGATGTGAGTTAGAAAATGCTACTCTTTTGCTTGGCTCTGCCACACCTTCTATAGAGACATATTATAGAGCTCAAAACGGTGATATAAAACTATTGACTCTACCCAATAGAATAAACAACAAAAAGATGCCGTCTATAGAGATAATAGATATGAAAAGTGAATTAGATGATGGCAATAAGTCTATTTTTAGTAAAAAACTTTATGATGCCATATCCGAAAATTTGATTCAAAAAAAACAGACCATTCTTTTTCTAAATAGAAGAGGTTTCTCAACCTTTGTTTCCTGTAGAAAATGTGGATATGTAGTGAAATGTAAAAGCTGTGATATTTCGCTTACATATCATCTTAAAGAAAACATTCTAAAGTGTCATTATTGTGGTAATACAATGAGACCACCCACTGTCTGCCCAGACTGTGGGAGTCAATATATTAAATATTTTGGAATTGGTACTCAGAAGGTTGAAGAAATTGTAAAAAAATATTTTCCTGATGCAAAAGTAGCTAGGATGGATGTAGATACTACTACAAAAAAAGGTAGTCATGAAAGGATTCTTGGCAAAGTTAGAGATGGCAGTGTTGATATACTTATTGGAACACAGATGATATCTAAAGGATTAGATTTTCCTAATGTTACACTTGTTGGCATTATTGCAGCTGATATAAGCCTTAATCTTCCTGATTTTAAAGCTTCAGAAAGAACCTTCCAGCTGTTAACTCAAGTTGGTGGAAGAGCTGGAAGGGGAGAGGCAGAAGGCAAGGTAATACTTCAAACTTATGAACCCGATCATTATAGTATTATGACAGCTAAGTCACATGACTATGAAAGTTTTTATAATAAGGAAATTGTTTTAAGAAAAGCTTTTGAATACCCACCTTTTACAAATATTATAAATATAATTGTTTATAATAAAGATGAGAAAAAAGCATATGATTCTTCAAAAATAATATCACATGAGTTAAAAAAGCAAATAGCTATAGCTTTTGGAGAGTCAAAAATAAATAAAGTTATAGGACCAAATGAAGCTCCGATTTATAAGATAAAAGATAGATATAGAAGGCAAATTTTAATAAAATGTGATGGAAATGAATTTTCATTAATTAAGGACATAGTATATAGGGTATGTATACTAAATAAAAAAAAGTTACAATCTAAAGAAACTAAAATAAGTATAGATATTAACCCAATTTCAATATTATAGGAGGATGTAAGATGGCTATTAGACAATTAAGATATGAAGGTGACCCTATTTTAAGGAAAAAATCAAGAATTGTAAATAAGATTGATGATAGAATAAAAGTATTGGTAGATGACATGATCGATACTATGTATAAGGAAGAAGGGGTAGGGCTTGCTGCTCCTCAAGTTGGAATACTAAAGCAAGTAGTAGTTATTGATGTAGGTGATGGTCCTATCAAGCTAATAAATCCCGAGATAATAGAAAAAGAAGGTGAGTGTATAGACATAGAAGGATGCCTAAGTGTACCAGGTGAAAATGGCAACGTAAGCCGACCTAAAAGAGTAAAAGTTAGATATACTGACTTAAATGGAAATGAACAGACTATAGAAGGAACAGATTTATTAGCAAGAGCATTGTGTCATGAAATCGATCATTTAAATGGAATACTATTTATTGATAGAATAATAAAAGAATAATCTACTCTATTAGGATGGGAGCGTTAAAAATGAATATAATTTTTATGGGAACACCTGATTTTGCAGTGCCTACTCTTGAAACTATATATAAAAATGGGCATGAGATTTCACTAGTTGTTACACAAAAAGACAAGCCTAAGGGTAGAGGTAAAAAATTATCCTATACACCAGTTAAGGAAAAGGCGCTTGAGTTAGGGTTAAATGTATATCAACCTAATAATATAAATGCTAATGATAGTATAGAGATTATAAAAAAACTGAGTCCAGACGCTATAGTTGTAGTAGCATATGGACAAATACTAAAGGAAGATATATTAAATGCACCTAAACTTGGATGTATAAACGTTCACGCTTCTTTATTACCAAAGTATAGAGGAGCTGCTCCAATAAATTGGGCTGTTATAAATGGTGAAGCAAAAACAGGTATAACAACAATGATGATGAGCAGAGGACTTGATACTGGGGATATGTTACTTATATCAGAAACTGATATTGGGGAAAATGAAACTGCTAGTGAACTTCATGATAGATTAATGTATATAGGTGCAGAACTACTTATTGATACAATAAATGGAATTCAAACAGGAAATATAGTGAAGACACCTCAGGATCATAGTAAATCTACCTATGCTCCGATGATGACTAAAGAGCTTGGAAAAATAGACTGGAATATGGATGGCTGTAAAATTAAAGATCTTGTTAGAGGAACACAAACTTGGCCGGGAGCGTATATCACATACAAAGATAAAAAAATTAAAATTATAAAAGTTGAGATTTGCGACAAGTTTATGCATGACAAAAATGGGACTGTAGTAAAAGTTAATAGTGAGGGGATCTTTGTAAATGCGAAAGATTCCTGTGTTATATTGAAGACTATTCAATTCCCTGGTAAAAAGAGTATGGATATTGGAGAATATCTAAGAGGGAATGATTTTGAAGAGGGTATAGTTTTAGATTAAGATAACGGAAGTGAACCAAATGAAAAATGATGATAAGATTTTTATTAATGCACTTTATCTTTTAGTGTTTATTTTAGCTTTTGTCTGTATATTGGGAGTTATCTTTATTACAAATAAAAGCTTTATAATATTAAAACTCGGGATAGCGGTAATTATTTTAATTCTTATAATATATATTTTGGCCGTTTTATGGTGTATATATATTTTATATAAATTATTAAATAACAAAAGAATTTCGGAAATGAACTATAAGATTTTAAAAAACGTCACTGAAGCTGCATACCCGCTAATTTTATTTATTGCAAAGTGCTTTAAAAAAGATATTGATAGCGTCAGAAGAGTTTATGCTAAAATTAATAATTTCTTGGTAAAAGCAAAGACTATTAAGATAGAAAGTAAAGACTTGCTTATTTTACTTCCCCATTGCTTGCAAAACTCAGAATGCAGTATAAAGATTACAAATGATATAAGAAACTGTAAGATGTGTGGGAAATGTGATATAAAGCAAATAATTGAGCTCTGTGATAAATACAATGTTACAGCGGTTGTAGCTACAGGAGGTACACTGGCCAGAGAATGGATAAAAAAATTAAAACCCAAAAGCATAATAGCGGTAGCTTGTGAAAGAGATTTGGCAAGTGGAATTAATGAAGTAAAGCTTATACCAGTCATTGGAGTATTAAATGATAGACCTAATGGACCATGTCACAATACTAAGGTTAGCATTGAAAACCTTGAAGAAGCTATTAAATTCTTTATAGAGGAGGATTAGATATGTACCCTTATGGATATTATGGATATAGCATGGGACCAGAATTTTTAATCCTTATTCCAGCAATCTTATTTGCAATGTATGCGCAGACTAAAATACAGACTACTTTTAATAAATATTTGAGAGTGGGTAGTAGAACAGGTTATACAGGGTCTCAAACTGCTAGAATGATATTAGACAGAAATGGATTATATGACATTAGAATAGAACATGTAGGTGGTAAGCTTTCAGACCATTACGATCCAAGGAAAAAAGTGTTAAGATTATCAAATGAAGTATATAATGGGACATCTTTAGCTGCAGTAGGAGTAGCAGCTCATGAGGTAGGTCATGCTATACAACATGCAAATGGCTACTTTCCATTAGTGTTGAGAAATAGTATAGCGCCTATTGCAAGCTTTGGCTCAAGATTTGTATGGATATTAGTAATATTAGGTTTTATTATTAGCCCTTTTTTATTACAAGTAGGAATACTGTTGTATTTAGCTATTGTAATTTTCCAAATCATTACTTTACCTGTTGAATACAACGCAAGCAGCAGAGCATTATCGCAGCTTCAAAATGGTATAATAAGTTCTGATGAAGTAGGTCCAACTAAAAAAGTTTTAAGTGCAGCAGCTTTGACATACGTAGCTGCAACTTTAGTTGCAATAGCACAGTTAATTAGACTATTAGCTATATCGAATAGAAGAGATTAGAGGGGTGTATACCCCTTTGTTTTTTTTGTATAATAAAGATGTATAACGACATTATTTTGGAGGTTATAAGATGCAAAAAAACTCTAGAGAAATTGCATTAAAGGTATTAAACGAGATAAATGAGCATGGTGCCTATTCTAACATATCTTTAAATAGAAATATTGGCTATGAAATAAGTAGCCTCGATGATTCACTAATAAGAGAATTGGTTTATGGAGTATTGGAGAATAAATTATTTATTGACTGGATTATTTTAAAGTTTTCTAAGATTAAATTCAAGAAAATATCACCATACATCAGAGATATAATTAGATTAGGGATTTATCAAATTATGTTTATGGACAGAATCCCAGATAGTGCAGCGGTAAATGAGTCTGTGAAACTAGCAAAAAAGTACGGGCATAAAGGTTCTTTAGGATATGTAAATGGACTGCTTAGAAATGTTACAAGAAATAAAGATACAATTGAATTACCTGACAAAGAGAATAATCCAAATGAATACCTTTCCATAAAATACTCTCATCCTAAATGGATGATAGATGAGTGGGTAAATGAATATGGTTTCGATTTTACAGAAGCTCTTTGTATCGCAAATAATAAAAAGCCAAGTCTCAATATAAGAGTCAATACTTTGAAAAATTCTATAGAAGAATTAATGAAGTCACTAAGGGAAAAAGGCTTTATTGTTCATAGAACAGTATTTGCTAATGATGGTTTGGTTATAGATAATCCTGCAAGAATTACTGATACTGAAGAGTTTAAAAATGGATATTTTCAAATACAGGACGAAAGCTCTATGCTAGTTGCTCAGATAATGGATCCAAAAGAAGGAAGCTTTGTGATAGATGTGTGTAGTGCACCAGGAGGAAAAACTACACATATAGCTCAGATGATGAAAAACAAAGGAAAGATTATTGCAAGAGATGTGTATGATCATAAGCTCAATTTGATTAAAGAAAATTGCGAAAGGCTTGACATTAATATTATTGAAACACAGTTATATAATGCTTTAAGAGTTGATAACAAATTGATTGAAAAGGCAGATTATTGCTTAGTAGATGCACCTTGTTCAGGATTAGGACTACTCAGAAGAAAACCTGATATAAGGTGGAATAAAGATCTAGATAACCTTAATGAAATTACTGAACTTCAATATAAAATACTTGAAAATAGCAGTAAATATGTTAGAAAGGAAGGTATTCTTGTTTATAGTACATGCACAATAAACAGGGACGAGAATATTAATCTTGTTCGAAAATTTATTAATAACAATCCTGAGTTCAAACTTATTAACTTCAAAGGATTAGTTAATGATTTAGATGAGATAGTTGATAATGTAGGATATATCGAACTGTTTCCTAATACACATGGGACGGATGGATTTTTTATTGCCAAGATGATTAAAATATAACTAGATAGTTTATTAAATAACTATTATGATATAATATATAATGTTTAAGAGAATTTCCTAGGAGGGATTTTTTGAACAAAACTGATTTAAAGTCATTAGAACTACATGAATTAAAAGAGCTCTTCTTGGAATTAGGAGAGAAACCATTTAGAGGTGAACAAACCTTTAAATGGATACACAAAAATCTTATTAAATCAATACATGACATCACAGTACTTTCAAAATCATTAAAGGACAAGCTGAATGGTATTTATACTATAACAAATTTGAAAATACTTGAAAGATATGATTCTAAAATAGATGACACAAAAAAATATTTGTTTATGCCTGAAGATGGAAATGTTATCGAGAGCGTAATGATGAAGTACAAACACGGTGTCTCTGTATGTCTTTCCACTCAAGTAGGATGTAGAATGGGATGTTCCTTCTGTGCGTCAACAAAGAGTGGATTAGTTAGAAATCTTTCTGCAGGAGAGATTCTGGATCAATTTTATAGTATTCAAAAAGACATAGATATGAAAATAAGTAATATAGTATTAATGGGAAGTGGAGAGCCACTAGATAACTTTAGTAATGTCATGAAATTTTTTCATATAATACATGATAATAATGGACAGAATCTAAGCTATAGAAATATCACTATTTCAACCTGTGGAATTGTACCTAAAATATATGATTTAGCAGACGCTGGTATACCTTTAAATCTATCAATTTCTCTTCATTCCCCATTTGATGATGAAAGAAGAAAAATTATGCCTATAGCTAATAAATATAGTATTTCTGAAATTATTGATGCATGTAGATATTATATAGATAAAACAAGTAGGCGAGTTACATTTGAATATACTTTGATAAAAGATGTTAATGATAGGACTATTGATGCACAGGAGCTAATAAAGCTTCTCAAGGGGATGCTTTGTCATATAAATCTTATACCTTTAAATCCTATTAATGAATTTAATAAAACTAAGTCAATAGAGAAAAACATTAGAATCTTTAAAGAGACTCTTTTGCACAATGGAATTAATACAACTATCAGAAGGGAAATGGGTGGAGATGTAAATGCTGCTTGTGGGCAGCTTAGAAGAAAATATATTGAAAATATATCAAATGAGTAGTAATGCAATTGTAAAGTGAGGTGTAAGCATGAATATATGTGTCAGTTCTGACGTAGGAAAAATAAGAGAAATAAATCAAGATTCATATTTTTATTGTGAGAATGACCAATTGCCTATTTTTGTTGTTGCCGATGGCATGGGGGGGCATAATGCTGGTGAAATTGCTAGCAATCTAGCAATTCAAATTATTAAGGAGGCTTATAATCGAGATAAAGAAAAGATAATCCTAAAAACACTTGAGCTTCCTAGATTTATTAATGAAGCCTTAAAAGAAGCTAACAAAAGAGTTTTTAATGAATCTAAAAAACAAGAGTGTTATCAAGGTATGGGGACGACTATAACAATGGGATTTATTTATGAGAGAGAAATATTTATTGGACATATTGGAGATAGTCGAGCTTATCTATTAAGAAATGAAGAGCTTCTGCAATTAACTCAAGATCATTCTTTAGTTGCAGAACTAGTTAGAAATGGTAGTATTAGTCAAGAAGAGGCACGAAATCATCCACAAAAAAACATTATAACCAGAGCGCTAGGTACCGATAGTAATGTAAATATTGATATTGTGAGCAGAGAGTTAGAGGATAAAGATACTATTATATTGTGTACTGATGGGCTCACAAATATGGTGAGTGAAAATAGAATTAGAGAAATACTTTTGAATTGTGAAAGCTTAGAAGATGGCTGTAATACGCTCATCGATACAGCAAATGCTCTAGGTGGATTCGATAATTCAACAGTAGTAATAATTAAGGCAAGTTAGAAAGAGAGGTGAGAGAATGATTGGAAAAATCTTAGGAAATAGATACGAGATTGTTGAGAAAATAGGCGGAGGAGGAATGGCATTAGTATATAAGGCTAAATGTAGATTGTTAAATAGATACGTGGCTATTAAAATACTAAGGTCTGAGTTTATTAACGATGAAGAATTTATAAACAAGTTCAGAAGAGAATCTCAAGCCGCTGCGAGTTTATCGCATCCTAATATTGTTAACATATATGATGTTGGGGTTGAAGATAACATTTATTATATAGTTATGGAATATATAAAAGGGAAAACACTTAAACAGCTGATTAGAGAAAAAGGTAAATTAGATATTGATGAAGCTTTAGATATAGCGATAAAAATTGCTGATGCTTTACGCCATGCACATGAAAACCATATTGTGCATAGAGATATAAAACCTCACAACATACTAGTTACCGAAGACGGAAGAGTTAAGGTTACCGATTTTGGCATTGCTAGAGCTGCTACTACATCTACAGTCACAAACACCAGTAATGTAATCGGTTCAGTTCACTATTTTTCACCTGAACAGGCTAGAGGTGGATATACTGATGAAAAATCTGATATATATTCTCTTGGCGTTGTTATGTATGAGATGGTTACTGGCAGATTGCCATTCGAAGGAGATAGCCCCATTACTGTTGCTTTAAAGCATATACAGGAGGATATTGAATTACCAACGGCTATTGATAGCTCCGTACCAAAGAGTGTAGAAAACATAATAATGAAGTGCGTAAAGAAAGACCAAACTTTAAGATATGGAAATACTGAATTGCTTTTGGATGATCTAAGAAAAGCTAAAAACTCTGATCTTGATAGTGATTTTGTTATTAATCAAACCAACTACAATGATTCTCCAACGAGGATTATACCTAAGGTTGACGATGACATGATAAATAATATTGATGAGATTTCAAATAACAAAAAAAGAAAGAAAAAGAATAATGATATTGAGGAAACAGGTAAAAGATCGAATAAAGTAACAACAATATCAGCCATACTGCTAGCTTTTATATTGACTTTAAGTTTGGCAGGAGGATTTTTGTGGATAAAAAATCTTTTGAAATCAGGAGAGGTTATTGTACCTAGCGTTATTGGACTACAGAAAGATAAAGCAAGAGAAACAATAGTAGAAAAAGGGTTAAGATTTGAAATAAAGGGAGAAGTATACAGCTCTGAGTTCAATGCTGGACATATTGTAGATCAAAGCGTAGATGCAGGTAAGACTGTTAAAAAGGATTTTCCTATAGAAGTAGTAGTGAGTAAAGGTGAAAAACCTGCATTGGTACCAAAGTTAGTTAATGAGCATATTGATCAAGCTGAAATCCTTCTTGAAGATGCTGGTCTTGAAAGTAATGTAAGTTTTGATTTTAGTGATATACCAAAAGACTATGTAATAAGTCAAGATCCTAAAGCGGATACTGAAGTAGCAGAAGGAACAAAAATAAATATTATTGTGAGTCAGGGTCCCAAAATAGAATATAAAGTGATGCCTAAACTTGTAGGTAAGAATATTGAAGACGCAAAGAAAGAAATAGCATCTAGTGGATTATCAATCGGCGAAATAAAATCTGAAGAAAATGAGAATATAGAAAAAGATGTTGTAATATGGCAAAGTTATACTGCTGGAACAGAAGTAGAAGAAAATACACCTATAGATTTATTAGTGAGTTTGGGTGCAGAAGAAACAGAAGATACAGAAAGTAATGAAGGGCAAGAAAATACGCAGGCGTTATATATTAAATTACCTAAAGATAAAGAAGAAGTTGAGGTAAAAGTGTATAAAATCCAAGATGACGTGAAGGATTTGATATATAACAATAAGCATAAGACAAGTGAGGATACTATTAGAGTACCAATAAGTGGTCAGGGTAAAGTTAAGCTAGAAATTTACTTTGATGGTGTGTTCCATATGGGAAATGAATATACTTTTTAGGAGGCTTAAATATTAATGCTAGAAGGAATAATCATAAAGGGAATTGGCGGATTTTACTATGTAAATGATGGCAATACAATCTATGAATGTAGAGCTAGAGGAATATTTCGTAAAGATAAGACTACTCCTTTAGTAGGCGACAAAGTTCAAATTAGAATAAGTAGCGAAGATGATACTGGATATATAGAAAAGATTTATGATAGGTCTACTGAGTTGATAAGGCCACCCGTTGCAAATGTAAATCAGGCAATAATAGTATTTGCTTCTAAAGCACCAGAACCTAACCTTTGGTTATTAGATAGATTTTTGCTTCTAGCATCTTATCAAAAACTTGATGTAACAGTCTGTATAAACAAAAGTGATCTTTCATCAGAAGATGAGCTAGAAAATTTTGCTAATATTTATAAAAAAGCAGGGATCGATATTATAGTAACTAGCTGCAAAAATAAAACGGGGATACCAGAATTAAGGGAGTTGCTAAAAGATAAAATAACTGTCTTTGCTGGTCCTTCAGGAGTAGGTAAATCTACTTTACTCAATAACATTCAAGCTGATTTAAAACTGCAAACTGGTGAAATAAGTCATAAAACTAATAGAGGTAAACATACTACAAGACATGTTGAATTAATTGAATTAGAAATCGGAGGATGGGTAGTTGACACTCCAGGGTTTAGTTCACTAGATTTGGATTTTTTAAATGAAGAAGATCTTGAAGGTTATTTCGATGAGATTAATGAACTTAAACACCTATGTAAATTTACTGGGTGCAAGCACTATAAGGAACCAAATTGTGCAGTAAAATCTGCTGTTTCAAATGGAGACATTAGTGAGTCTAGATACAATAATTATTTAAACTTTTTACATGAAATAAGAGATAACAGGAGGTATTAATATGATAAAAATTGCGCCCTCAATACTATCAGCTGATTTTAGTAGGTTAGCAGAACAAATTGAGCAAATAGAAAAAGGTGGAGCTGACATAGTACATCTTGATGTTATGGATGGACATTTTGTACCTAATATTACATTTGGACCACCTGTTATTAAAAAATTAAGAAATATAACAAAATTACCTTTTGATATACACTTAATGATTGAAAAACCAGAACGATATATAGAAGAATTTGCCAAAGCTGGTGCAGATATTATAACAGTACACCAAGAAGCATCTGTTCATTTGCACAGAACGATTCAACAGATAAAAGCTTGTGGTGTAAAAGCAGGAGTTGCACTTAATCCTTCAACCTCCTTGGATACCATTAAATATATATTAAATGATATAGACATGGTATTAATCATGACTGTAAATCCAGGGTTTGGAGGACAGTCATTTATTAAACAAATGGGAGACAAGATACTTGAGCTAAGGAAGTTAATTGATAGACTAGGGTTAAATATTGATATTGAAGTAGATGGTGGAATTAAGCTAGACAACATTAAAGAGGTTATTGGATATGGTGCAACAATTGCTGTTGCAGGATCAGCTATATTTGGTGCTGATAATATAATTGAAGCAACTAATAAATTTAAGAACATATAACTTTACAACGACTAAAATGATGTTATAATTAATATGAAAGATAAATATGAGTATTTCACTAGGGGAGCTACATGGCTGAGAGGAGACTAATTTGTTTCGACCCTATAACCTGATCTAGTTAGTACTAGCGTAGGGAAGTGGTTATTTATGTAAACTACTAAAACATTACCCTATTTGATAATGTTTTAATTTTACTAAATATTTCTTTTGAAATTGCTAGTAGAACCTCTCTAGGGGATATTCAAAAAAACACGTGGAGGGGTATTTATATGAATAATAAGAATAATGTGAGATTTTTGACTGAGAGCGGAGTAATGATAGCTCTTGCTTCAATTTTGAGTATGATCAAAGTATATGAAGCACCTTTCGGAGGTTCGGTTACAGCTGGAAGTATGATACCAATAATTATAATTGCATTACGTTGGGGAACTTTACGTGGTTTATTTGCTGGATTAGTATACGGGATTATTCAAGCAATAATAGATCCTTATATTGTTCACCCTGTACAGTTTTTTTTAGACTATCCAGTAGCTTTTAGTGTATTAGGTGTTGCTGGGTTATTTAGATACTTTGTTATAAAAAAAGCAGGTAGCGGTAAACTTGAATATGTATCAGTAGTACTTGGGGTTTTTGTTGCAGTATTAGGAAGAATGATTGCACATGTTTTATCAGGAGTTGTATTTTTCAAAGAATTTGCTGGAGATCAAAACCCTTGGATATATTCAATTTTATACAATGGTGGCTATTTAAGTATAGAATTAATTGTTTCCATAATAATAATATTATTATTATGGAAAACCTTAAGAAAAGAAATAGCATAAAGAGAGTGATTATATGAGATCTGTTATAATTTCTAATGGAAACTTTGAAAGTATTGATATTAATAATATAATAGCCAATAATTCTGATATGATAATATGTGCTGACGGAGGAGCAAAGCATATAATAAATACTGGTATTATTCCAGATGTTATTGTAGGAGATATGGATTCGATTCCTAAAGATGTATTAAAGACTTATGAAAATATGAATATAAAACTATATAAACATCCTGTAAAAAAGGATAAAACTGACACTGAATTAGCGGTTGATTATGCCATAGAGCATGGATCGACTGAGATCATCTTACTAGGAGTTACAGGAACAAGATTAGATCATACTTTAGCTAATATAATGCTTCTTTATAAATTATTAAAAAATAATATAAAAGCAAAAATAATTGATTCCCATAATGAAATATCTATAATAGATAAAAGTGGACAAATTGAAAAAGGGATATATCCATATGTATCTTTAATACCTCTTACAGTGAATGAAAATAAAGTGACATTAAAAGGGTTTGAATATGAGACCTATGAAGAGCACTTTAAATTAGGTTCAAGCTATGGTATTAGCAATAGCTTGGTTAAAGATAAAGGTGATGTATATATAGAAGATGGTTTGTTTATTATTATAAAGTCAAAGGATTGATTCTAGAAATCGGCTGAAAAGCCGATTTTTTTGTAACATTTTATTGGCTAGAGAATAATATGTATTATAGTAGCCTTTAGAGAGGTGTTGTATATGAGGAAATTTAAATTTAGGAGATGTCCATCTAGATATAATTTCAAAAAGACATTAGGAATTATTTTAGCTGTTGTTGGAGTAATAATCATAATACAAGTTGTCCCTGTTTCATTATGGATATTTTTATTAGGGATTTTACTTGTTTGCTTAGGTTGGTTACTATTTAAAATGCTATAGCTTATAAATGATTTTTTAAAATAGGGGAGGGAATGAAGTGAAAATACTAGTTATAAAGCTCCCTAGAGCAATTAGCAGGATATTATTGCGAAAAAAAAGAAAACAGGCTTCCAATTCATAGGAAGCCTACTTTTATAACGCTCTTTCTACATTACCAGATCTTATACATCTTGTACAAACATATATTCTCTTAGGAGCTCCATTAACAATAGCTTTTATTCTACGTACATTTGGAGACCAAGTTCTATTACTTTTACGGTTAGAGAAAGTTACTAAATGTCCAGAAACTTTACCCTTTCCACATACTTCACAGAATTTTGCCACATCGAACACCTCCTCAACTTCTTAAATTGCATAATTTCCAATATTTATAATCATTAAGTCAACACACTCTATTGTAACACATCTAAGTTTAATTTTGCAATATAAAGATAATAATATACTAAAAATCATTATAGATATTATAAAGTTGAAGATAATAGGATTATAATGTAGAATATAATTATAATCCTTACACTAATTTATTATTCTAAAAAGGAGGACTGCTAATGCCAGGTAAATTGAACAATAAATATGGCGCTATAAATATTGACGATAACGTTCTAGAGATCATTGCGGGATTATCGGCTATGGAATGTTATGGGCTAGTTGGAATGTCAAGTCGAAACGCAACAGATGGACTAGTTGAATTATTAAGAAAAGAGCACTTAACAAAAGGTGTAAAAGTACATACTGAAGGTGACAAAATAGTAATTGATTTATATATTGTAGTTCAGTTTGGAACAAGAATATCTGTTGTTGCCAATAATATAATTGAGAAAGTAAAATATAATATTGAAAACCTTACTGGTTTAAAAGTTGAAAGAGTTAATATAAACGTACAAGGAGTAAGGGTACAAAAGTAGGTTAAGGAGGTACTAATTTTGAAAATTGAATATATAGATGGGATTATATTAAAGAAATTATTTATTGGCGCTGCAAATTCACTAGAAAAAAATAAGGAAGCTGTTAATGCATTAAATGTTTTTCCAGTACCAGATGGAGACACAGGAACAAATATGTCTCTAACGATGCAGTCGGCAATAAAACAAATAAAAAATCTTGAAACAAATAGCATAGAAAAAGTTGCATCAGCAGCTGCGAACGGATCTCTCATGGGGGCTAGAGGTAACTCAGGTGTTATTCTTTCTCAACTATTCAGAGGATTTTCAAGAGGCTTAAAGGATGTAAAAAAAATAGATACGAAGGTTATTGCTGCTGCTTTCAAATCGGGTTCTGACACTGCATATAAAGCAGTAATGAAGCCTATAGAAGGTACTATACTAACAGTGGCGAGAGAGTGTGCAGAAGCATCTTTCGAAATTGCCAAGAATGAAATGGACATAGTTGAATTCTTGAAAAAAGTTATAAAGCATGGAGAAGAAACTTTACAAAAGACACCTGAAATGCTGGCTGTACTTAAACAAGCTGGGGTTGTGGATGCTGGAGGTAAGGGGTTGATAGTAATACTTTCTGGTGCTTTAGAGGCTTTAGCAGGTAAGGAAGAATTTGTTTTAGATGATGCTGCTCCTATTAACGACAATGTATTTGTTGATACTGGAAATAATGATGACATACAATTTGCTTATTGTACTGAGTTTATCATTAATAATACTAATAAAGATAGTGAAAGCTTTAGAGATGAATTATCTAAATTCGGTGATTCGCTGCTAGTAGTAGGTGGAGAAAATATAATAAAAGTTCATGTTCATACCAATAACCCTGGTGATGTATTGCAGAAGGCGCTTAACCTTGGTGAACTAATAGACATCAAAATAGATAATATGAAGTACCAACACAGGAATAATACAGAAAAGTCTGAAGAAATAAAAACTCAAAATAAGAACGAACATGGCCAAGAAACTAAGAAATACAGTTTTATTACTGTAGCAATGGGCGAGGGTCTTGAAAGCGTATTTAAAGACTTGAAAGTAGATTATGTAATCACTGGTGGACAAACTATGAATCCTAGTACAGAGGATATTCTTAAGGCAATTGACAGCGTAACAGGGGATACTATTATTATTCTTCCTAATAATAGTAATATTGTGTTAGCTGCAACTCAGGCAAAAGAACTAAGTCAAAAAAATGTTGAGGTGTTGCCTACAAAAACTATTCCTCAAGGAATATCTGCATTACTTGCTTTTGATGAGGAGCTTGAAGTAGAAGATAATATAGACAATATGAGCAATGCAATTAAATCTGTAAAAACAGGTCAGGTTACTTTTTCTGTTAGAGATACTGTAATTGATAATAAAGAAATTAAGAAAGATGATATAATTGGAATTTGTGATGGCGAAATTAAAACGGTAGGACAAAATGTACAGGAAGTTGTTTTAGACTTAATAAGAAATACTGCTGATGATGATAACGAGTTGATTACTATTTTCTATGGTAAAGATATTCAAGAAAATCAAGCTGAAGAACTAAAAAATAAAATTGAAAATGAATTCGAAGATTTTGATGTTGATATGATATATGGAGGACAGCCCCTTTATTATTATCTAGTATCAATAGAATAGAGAATTTTTTTATAAATTTTTCATAAGGTTGAAACTGATGTTAAAGCATAGACAAGGATTTAGAGCTTGACCTCTTGATTCTTGTTTATTTATTTATACAAGAATAGGTTTTGAGGTGAAGAAATTGACTAACCTAAACAACTCTGTTAGATATGTAAAAGGTATTGGGCCTAAAAAAGCAAATCTTTTAAGAAAGTTAAATATAGAAACGATTGAGGATCTATTTTATTATTTTCCGAAAGCATATGAAGATAGGAGAGAAATAAAAAAGTTAATTGATGTAGAAAATGGAGAAAAGGTAAATTTAAGAGTTGTAGTTTGTGGCCCATATAGTACGTATAAACCTAGAAGGGGTTTGTCTATAACTAAAATCCCAGTTAAAGATGATACTGGAATTGCATTTTTAACGTGGTTTAATCAAAATTACGTGGTAAACAATTTATCAATTGACGAAGTGCTTAAAATCAATGGCAGGGTGAAGAAGACAGGGGGAAGAATTGAAGTTCATAATCCTATTTATGTAAAGGAGAACGATAACAGCAATAAAATAGGAAAAATAGTGCCCATTTATCCTTTAACAGATAAGCTATCAAATAACGATATGATAAGTTTTATAGGTAATGCAATTGAAGAATATTTAAATAATGAAGATGATATACTACCATCACATCTAATAGATAAGTATGAATTAGTTTCATTTAAAGATGCAGTTTCTAATATTCATTTTCCAGTAGGAAGAAAGCAGTATTTGAATGCAAAAAAAAGGCTAGTATTTGAAGAATTACTTATGCTTCAACTTGGTTTGTTTATTCTTAAAAACAAATATAGTAAGAAGCAAAAAGGAATATGTTTTAAAAAATCTACTATGATTAATGATTTCATTGATAACCTGCCGTTTAAGCTTACAAATTCTCAGCTAAAGGTTTTTAATGAAATTGAAGCAGATATGGAGTCAGAAAATCAAATGACTAGACTTATTCAGGGAGATGTTGGTTCGGGTAAGACTATCATAGCTATTCTAGCTATGATTAAAGCATATGAATCAGGATATCAGTCAGTGATGATGGCCCCTACTGAGATTCTAGCGACACAGCATTATGAAAGCATAACTAATATGCTTAATAAATTTGGAATTTCATGTGAAATATTAATTAGTAGCATATCAGCCAAAAAGAAAAGGGAGCTTATTGAAGATATTAAAGATGGGAAAATTGATATAGTTGTTGGAACACATGCATTAATACAGGAAACTGTAGAGTTTAAGAATCTAGGATTAACTATTACTGACGAACAACACAGATTTGGAGTAAGACAAAGGGCGCTGTTGTCTAGTAAAGGAGAAAACCCTGACATATTAGTTATGACTGCTACTCCAATTCCTAGGACATTAGCGTTGATGCTTTATGGAGATTTAGACATATCTATTATAAACGAATTACCGCCAGGTAGAAAAAGTATAAAAACATATGCCGTTACTAATGAAATGAAAAAAAGAATATATAATTTTGTTAAAAAACATGTTTTTGAAGGCAGACAGGCATATATTGTTTGTCCGCTTGTTGAAGAATCTGATTCTGTTAAGCTTCAATCTGCATCAGAATTATATGAAATACTAAAAAAAGAGTATTTTAAAGATATAAATCTTGGACTGCTACACGGCAAAATGAAGGCTAAAGAAAAAGAAGATATAATGAATAAATTCAAAACAGGTGATATCAACGTTCTTATTTCGACTACGGTTATTGAGGTTGGTGTTAATGTACCCAATGCTAATATAATGATAGTTGAAAATGCTGAAAGATTTGGATTGGCACAACTACATCAGCTTAGAGGTAGAGTAGGAAGAGGCAATTATCAATCTTATTGTATACTTATTAATGAGAGCAATAGCAAAGTTTCAAAGGAAAGAATGGCGGTAATGGAACGTACATCAGATGGATTCATAATATCTGAAAAGGATTTAGAAATAAGAGGTCCTGGGCAATTTTTTGGGACAAAACAACATGGTATGCCGGATTTAAAAATTGCAAATCTATTTACAGATATTAGTACACTAAAGGAAGTTCAGATATTAGCTTCAGAACTACTAGAACAAGATCCAAAACTAAAATTAGTTGAAAACAGAAAAATTAGAGAAAGACTCAAAAAAATGTTTAATAGTGGTCTTGATTTAATTAGCTTTAATTAGCAAATAATAAAAAAGGTGTATTAATACATCTTTTTTTTATAACATATAGTTTTGCACAGATTATTTTTGTGCTAAAATAAAAGTAATGATTGCAAGGAGGAGTTATGTTGCGCGTTATTACAGGAAAGTTGAAAGGACATAAGCTTAAGGCACCGAAAGGTATGAGTACTAGACCAACAGCGGACAGAGTTAAGGAATCTATATTTAATATTATAGGTTACATACCAGAAAATAGCACAGTATTAGACTTATTTGCTGGATCAGGAAACATAGGGATTGAGTTTTTAAGCAGAGGTGCAAGTCGATGCTATTTTATTGATAATAGTCATGTTAGTACATCGATAATCAAAGAAAATTTAGAGGCTACTAACCTAAGTAATCAAGCTCAGATATATAAGAATTATGTTGATAGAGCACTAACTATACTTGGTTCTAAAAATATATGCTTTGATTTTATATTCATGGATCCTCCATATGAGAAGGATCTTGTAGCTCCTACTATTGAAGCTCTTTATATCAATAGATTATTAGATGAGGAAGGTATTGTTATTATTGAGCATGAAACAAAAGCTTCGTTAGAAGAAGAATATTTAGGTCTTATTAGATATGATGCCAGGAAATATGGAGGAACGACTGTTTCTTTTTATAAACATAAGGAGGTATAATATGATAGCTATATATCCAGGAAGTTTTGATCCTGTTACGAACGGTCATCTAGATATCATAAAAAGATGTTCTAAAAAATTTAGTAAAGTTATTGTATCTGTCTTAGACAACCGTTCAAAGAAAAATATGTTTTCTGTAGATGAGAGAAAACAACTCTTAAGAGAAGTCACAAAAGATATCGGAAATGTAGAAATAGATTCGTTTTCAGAGTTATTAGTTGATTATGTAAAAGAAAAAAATGTTTCAGTAATTGTCAGAGGATTAAGAGCTGTATCTGATTTTGAATATGAAATGCAGATGGCATTGATTAATAAAAGTCTATATAATGAGCTGGAAACATTTTTTTTAATATCTAGCAATCAATATTCTTTTTTAAGTTCAAGCATAGTTAAAGAAGTAGCAGGATTTAACGGGGATATATCTGCTTTAGTGCCTAAGGCTGTTGAAGAAGCTATTAGACAAAAAATTAAGGGGGTCTAGGTATCATGGATGTTTTAAAATTGTTAGATGAAATAGAAGATATTATTGAAGGCAGTTCAACCATACCTTTTGCAGGAAAAGTATTAGTAGATAAAGGAGAACTATTAGAAATTCTTAGAGAAATAAGGCTAAAGCTACCTGATGAAATAAAACAAGCAGAGTGGATAAAAGAAGAAAGACAAAGGATTTTAGCTGAAGCTCAAAATGAAGCAGACACTATGGTTGAGGAAGTAAAAATACATATCGAAGAGATGATTGAACAAGACGAAATTACCAAAAAAGCATATGAAAGAGCCGAGGAAATTACTTCAAGAGCTCAGAGCAATGCAAAAGAAATTCGTATTGGCGCAAGAGAGTATGCAGATGAATTATTAAAAGAAGTTGAAAATAATTTGAAAGGTGTAATTGAAACTATTGCAAAAAACAGGCAAGAACTTAATGGAATAAAATAAATTAGAAACCCTCGAATAAATAGAGGGTTTTTTTGATTAATTTTGTTTTGTCTTTATAGAGCTAAATAAACCTATACATAAGCCTGTCAATAATAAAACTGCAATTATGGCTATTTCAAGTTTTAGGGAAAAATTGAAATTTTTAATCCAATTACCTAGCAAATCTATCTGATAGCTGTTAGTGCTAATAGAGAAGGATGGTACTATATCTTCTTTGAACATAAAGATATACAGTAAGTAGCTATATAAACATGAAAAAATACCATGTAGAAATTTTGATAATATATATATTTTAGTACTAATGTCTGTATTGTTTAACATACTTATTGATTGACTATGTATTGAAAAACCACTCCATGCTATTAAAAAGCTTATAGAACAGATTTTAACTAAGGCACTTGTTGATTGAACAGAAGCAATAATTTTACATCCGTTTGTCATTTCAATCATACCACTCAAAAGACCATTTACAATCATAGGATTAAGATCAAATGGAGCTATGCTTATTATAAAATCTGAAATGATATGCATTATCTGTGTGATGTTTAGTATTTCTATTATTACTGAATAAAGTACTATAAAGCCACCAATCATAATCATAGAATTGAAAGATGTCTTTATAGCATCACTCATAATTATACTAAAAGAACGGCCATCTTTTTTTCTGGCAATTATAAGTTCATTAAATGCAGATTTTACATAATTTTTTTGAACTGACTCAATTGTACAGCAATTTTTTCTCCCATAGGTCTTAAAAACTAAACCAATAGTAATAGCTCCTAAGTAGTGTGACATTGCTAATATTGGGCCTAAAGAAGCATTTTTTAACATACCTACCGATACTGCTCCGATTATAAATAATGGACCAGATGTGCTGCAGAAGGAAGCAAGTCTTTGAGCTTCTATTTTACTTATTGACTTTTGAGATCTCAGCTTTGATACTAATGTTATTCCTACAGGGTAACCAGAGGTCATACTCATCGCAAAAGGAAAAGCTCCCTCACCAGAAACACCAAATAATGGTCTCATAATAGGTTGTAAAAGAACTCCTATAAATTTAACTACACCTAGTCCTATAAGAATTTCTGAGCCAATGAAAAAAGGAATCAAAGAAGGAAGTACTATAGTTGACCATGTTAATAATCCGTTAAAAGCCGCATTAACTGCATTTTGAGGATATACTATTAATGTTATTACCATTAATAAAACTAAAAAGGCAACTAGATATGTTTTAAAATTTTTACAAAAATTTTTGCTTTTAATTTTAGTTACATAATTATATAAAATTAGAATAGATATAGTAAATAGAAAAATAATTAAAATTGTCATAACAAACCTCCTGTTGTCTACTTGATAATATTATATTGATGTTAATCAGGTAATATGATATTTAACTTCTTAGCGAGGTGATTTAATGACTTCAAATCCGATTATTGGAGTTGCTCTTGGGTCAGGAGCAGCTAGGGGATTAGCTCATATTGGAGTATTAATGGCTCTGGAAGATAATGATATAAGAGTCGATATTGTATCAGGAAGTAGCGCTGGAGCTTTAGTTGGTAGTTTGTATTGTTGTGGTATTTCGCCATATATAATGAGTGAGCTTGCAATACAAATAGAACGGAAGATGTGGGTGGATTTGACCGTTCCTAGAAGAGGGTTTATCAAAGGAGATAGAATAGAAGAACTAATAAAATTACTGACTAAAAATAGAAGAATAGAAGATACTAAAAAGAGACTTTCGATAATAGCTACGGATATTAAGCATTCAAGGAAACAGGTATTTACTAATGGTTTGATATATAAAGCTGTTAGAGCTAGCTTATCTATACCAGGGGTGTTTGTTCCTGTGAGATTGGACGATATGGTATTAGTGGATGGGGGAGTTATTGATAGGGTACCGGCTTCTGAAGTGAAAAAAATGGGAGCGGATATAGTAATAGCTGTTGATGTTGGGTTTAGTACACAGCAAGGAAGAGTTAATCATATTTTTGATGTAATACTACAGTCGATAGATGTCATGGCAAAACAAATTCTAACTAATAGCATAATTGATGCAGATATAATAATAGAGCCGCAACTATCTCATGTTGGACCATCAAAATTTGAATTAGCAGAAGAATGTATTGAGATAGGCTATAATTCAGCTATAACAAAAATTAACGATATAAAAAAAGTTATATCATTGGCCCAAAAATAATTCAGGCGGAATTAAAACTCACCTGAATTATTTTTTACTTTATATACGGAGAAGTTAAGTAATCTAAATTAGAGATACTGTTTTTGTTATTCAATCCGAGAAAATAAATATCTGTTGATTTTTTATCGAACTCTATCATTTGTTTTAATATGGGATTATTTATTTTTTGATAATCTGCAAATTTCGTAATAATCTGCATATTACTATTTTCTTTAGCTTTTTTTAGTAACTCTAGTCCTCTTTTATTTGATGCAAGTAGTCTCGTATACTGTGGACCATGCGTATGAAGAAGTTTAAAAGTAGGGCCATCTAGGTCTATTAGCAGGTGAATCAGTATTCTTTTAAGTCTTGTCATAGTATATCTCTTTGTACTAATACAACTGAGCATATCGTTTATTGTAGTATTATTGTTTGCACAGTTTATTATACGGTTATCTAAACCATCTTCAACATCCATAATGTCCTTTAGCTTTTCAGAACCTATTTCTCTAGCTAGAAAAATAATAATTTTAGAAAAGTTATCTAAATTATTAAACTTTTTATTATCATTAAAAAAATATTGAAGTTGATAGTATGTACTGAGTGGAACTGCATCTTTTATTGCTTGAATACAAGTACTCTTTAATATTTCTTCTCGTACTGCTGTAGCGCTTGATATATTACCTGTAAGACTTATATTGTTGTAGCTAGCTCCTTTTCTTTTAATAGTGTATGGAACAATACTGCTATTAATTTTATATAAGGCTTTAAGATACTCTATTCCAAGAATATTATTAGGACTAGACATTATGTTTTTTAAATCCTGATAATTTTTAAATCCCAAGTCTTTCATATAACTAATTAAGGCATATTCCCTGGCACTTGGAAATGAGTTACCTTTATTTAGTGATTCCTTAAGATATTTTTGATACTGTTCAGGTTCATTGACTAGAATTGTTGCTATTGAATCTAAGCTTTCTATGTCATTTGCTTCACTACCAAAACAAAGAAAGTTTACTATACCTAAATTATCTAAGAGTTTTATAGCTCCATATGCAAACAGCTCAGCACTTTGACAGGCATAGATTACTGGTAATTCAATAACTAAATCCACTCCGTTATCTACTGCCATTTTAGCTCTAGTCCATTTATCAACTAAAGCGGGTTCTCCTCTTTGAACAAAATTACCACTCATTACAGATATTGAATAATCTGAGTTAGTTAAACTTTTTGATTTTTCTAAATGATACAAATGTCCATTGTGAAAAGGATTGTATTCAGTTACTAATCCAACTATTTTCATGTCATCCTCCAAGATTTTAATATTTTTATTACAGTATAATAAATAACATTGTTAAGGGATTTCGTTATTCAAATTATATCATTACATATATAAATAATAAAAATACAAAAAACGGCAATAATATTAAAGTGATATATATTATGTTGATTTTTTTTGATATTTGTAATAATATGATTAGTGTTAATAATAGATACTTGTCAGGAGGGATATGTGTGAACATATTAGTAATTAATTGTGGCAGTTCATCATTAAAATATCAGTTAATAGATATGACAAATGAGGCTGTGTTAGCAAAAGGGCTAGCAGAAAGGATAGGCATTGAAGGATCGAGAATTAAGCATAAGCCTGCTGGTAAAGAAGATGTTGTTATTGAAAAACCTATGGAAAATCATAAGGTTGTATTAGAAATAGTACTTAATGCATTAATTGATCCTAATCATGGAAGTATAAAGTCAATGGATGAAATTAGCGCTGTTGGCCACAGAGTTGTGCATGGTGGAGAAAACTTTGCTGAATCTGTTCTAATAGATGATGAAGTGATGAAAGCTATAAATGAATGTATTGATTTAGCTCCACTACATAATCCGCCAAATATAATGGGTATACAAGCATGTAAAGAATTAATGCCAAATACTCCAATGGTAGCTGTGTTTGATACTGCGTTTCATCAAACAATGCCTAAGAGCTCATATGTTTACCCGTTGCCATATGAACTATATGAAAAATATGCAGTGAGAAGATATGGTTTTCATGGAACATCGCATAGATATGTGTCACAAAGGGCTGCAGAGATACTAGGAAAAGATATTAAAGATATTAACATTATAACTTGTCATCTTGGTAATGGTGCTAGTCTTGCTGCAATCAAAGGTGGAGAATCTATGGATACTAGTATGGGATTTACTCCATTAGAAGGTTTAGCGATGGGAACTAGAAGTGGAGATATTGACCCAGCTATCATTTCCTTTGTAATGGACAAAGAAAATATGGATATTAATGCAATTAACAATCTATTAAATAAGAAATCTGGTGTACTTGGTATATCAGGAGTTAGTAGTGATTTTAGGGATATTGAAGAAGCAGCAGCGAGCGGAAATGAAAGAGCTCAACTTGCACTAGATATTTTCAACAATAGAGTTGTAAAATATATTGGAGCATATACAGCTTTAATGGGTGGAGTAGATGCTATAGTGTTTACTGCTGGTTTAGGAGAAAATTCTGCTGACACTAGAAAAGCTATATGTGAAGGATTTAATTTCTTGGGAATTCAAATTGATGCAGAGAAGAACAATGTGAGAGGAAAAGAAACTGTAATTAGTACTGACAATTCAAAGGTTAAAGTTCTTGTAGTTCCAACAAATGAGGAACTAATGATTGCAAGAGATACTAAAGCATTAGTATAATAAAAGGGCAGGGTAACCTGCCTTTACTTGCTACAATATGACATCGTAACAATAATTCTTGACAAACTTGCAATACCTTTATATAATAAAATTTGGCAATATTCAAGAGGTGAACAAGATGAAGATAAATCTATCAAGGCTTCTTGATAGAACCGTTTATAAGATTGATTTTGATCAAACAATGGAATTAGGCGAGGTTATAGTCAATCAGCGTCAGCTAGAATTGGTGAGTCCTGTTAGAATTAAAGGCGATGTGTATAAGACTGATGATGGAACTTATTTAAGTGCTGACATCATATACGAGTATTCTGAAAACTGCGCAAGATGCTTAAAGGAATTCACAAATAGAGTACAAACTGTTCTATCAGGAAGGCTTATGGAAAAGTCTAAATCATTTGATCAACAGAATGATGAAGAACTCATAGTCTACTACGATGGTGACGAGGTAGAGTTGAAAGAACAAGTTATTGCCGCAATATTGTTATCTTTACCTATGAAATCAATTTGTGACGAAGCTTGTAAAGGCTTATGTACAAGTTGTGGGAAAGACCTTAATGAAGGACAATGTGATTGTTTAATTGAAGATATTGATCCTCGTCTAGCAAAGCTTAAAGATTTATTTGATTGATTTAAGGAGGTGTTTTTAATGGCAGTACCAAAGCGTAAGACATCAAAGGCAAGAAGAGATAAAAGAAGAGCTTCTGCTCAAGTTCTAACTAAGGCTACTGTGGTAGAATGTCCACAATGTCATGAACCAAAAATGCCACACAGAGTGTGTAAGTCATGTGGTTATTACAAAAATAAAGAAGTAATGATTGCTGAATAAAGCAAAAAAGATAGTGACATATGTCACTATCTTTTTGTTTTATTTATAATATAAAGCTTAATCCTTATTTGCAATTAATATTTATGTTTTATATTAATTAAGCGAAAAAATCTTGATTTTTTTAAGTTGGTAATATATACTTAATATTAGTAGCAGGTACTAAATACAAGTATTAACTCGAGGTGAATATATTGAGCAAAAAACTAAGTAAAAGAGAAAGACAAAAGGAACTTATTGAAAGATTAAAGGGTGATCCTTTTTTAACTGATGAAGAGTTAATGCAGTTATTCAATGTAAGCATTCAAACGATTAGATTAGATAGACTAGAATTAAGGATACCTGAACTTAGAGAACGAATAAAAAGCGTTGCAGAACAAAGTTATTCTAAAGTAAGGTCAATCGGAGGAACAGAAATAGTAGGGGAACTTGTTGATATAAATCTGGGTAAAAACGGAATAACAATATTAGAAACCGACGAAAATATGGCTTTTAAGAAAACAAATTTAGTTCGAGGCCATCATATATTTGCACAAGCAGAATCTTTAGCAATAGCTGTTATAGATGCTGATGTAGCATTGACTGGAGTTGCTAATATAAAGTACAAAACACCTGTTAAGGCTGGAGAAAAGTTAATAGCAAAGGCAGAGGTAGTTAGGAAAAGGGGAAACAAATATTTTGTTCATGTATTTACCTATACTGGCCAAGAGCAGGTTTTTAGAGGTAAATTCATACTTGTTTCTATTGAATAGATTGATTTAGGAGGGGTCATATGAAGATTGCAGTTGACGCTATGGGGGGAGACCAAGGTCTATTGGTAACCGTAAAAGGAAGTATTGATGCGGTTAATGAGTATGGTATAAATGTAATTTTAGTTGGGAAGAGCGAACTTATTAAGAATGAACTAAATAAATATGAATATAATGGGCATAATATTGAAATCATAAATGCTGATGATATAATAACCAACGATGATGAGCCTGCAAAGGCTATAAGAAGAAAAAAAGATTCATCAATGGTAGTTGGATTAAACCTTGTTAAAGATGGTATAGCAGAAGCTTTTATATCGGCAGGAAGTACGGGTGCTTTATTAAGTGGAGGATTACTTATTGTAAAAAGGATTAAAGGAATAGAAAGAGCAGCCCTAGCTACAGTATATCCAACAAAAAAGGGTGTTTCTTTGTTGTTGGATGTTGGTGCAAATGCAGAGTGTAAGCCTAAATACTTGCAGCAATTTGCAGTTATGGGTTCCGTATATGCTGAGAAAATCCTCCAGCTTAATTCTCCAAAGGTTGGATTAGTGAATATTGGTACAGAAGAAGGTAAGGGAAATGATTTAACAAAAGAGACATTTGGAATATTGAAAAATACAGATATTAATTTCTACGGTAATTTAGAAGCTAGAGATATACCAGAAGGCTATGCTGATGTACTAGTATGCGATGGCTTTGTAGGCAATGTAATATTGAAACTTACGGAAGGATTAGCTTCTTCAATTTTCAGCACATTAAAAGATGAATTTATGAAGACGATTTCTACAAAATTAGGAGCTATGTTACTTAGACCTGGACTTAGAAGCTTTAAGAAAAAGCTAGATTACTCTGAGTACGGAGGTGCTCCATTACTCGGAGTTAAAGGTGCGGTAATTAAGGCTCATGGTAGTTCAGATGCTAAAGCTATCAAAAATGCAATTAGACAAGCAAAACTCTTTGTCGAAAATAAAGTTATTGAAAAAATAGAGGCAGATATAAGCTCATTAGGAGGTAACCATGACACAGGAGAAAGTATGTAACGGAATAGGTATAATAGGCTCAGGAAGCTACATACCAGAAAAGGTTTTGAGTAATTATGATCTGGAGAAGCTAGTAGATACTTCAGATGAGTGGATTAGAACAAGAACAGGTATAAAAGAAAGAAGAATATTAGATGATGACAAAGCTACATCATTTATGGCTACTGAAGCTGCTAAAAAAGCTATGTCCCATGCTAATATAAGAGCAGAAGATATTGACCTTATTATGGTATCTACAGTGACACCTGATATGATGTTTCCATCAACAGCTTGTATAGTTCAGAGCAACCTTAACTGTATTAATGCAGCAGCCTTTGATTTAGAAGCGGCTTGTTCAGGCTTTTTATATGGATTATCAATAGCTTATAGTTTTATTAGAGCTGGAGTATATAAAAATATTTTGTTGATAGGTGCAGAGGTTTTGTCAAGAATCACTGACTGGACAGATAGAAACACATGTGTATTGTTTGGTGATGGAGCTGGTGCCGTTGTAATAAGTGAAGTTCCAGCAAATAAAGGTATACTAGGAATTGAACTCGGTGCTGATGGAAGTGGAGGACATTTTCTTATGCAGCCAGCAGGTGGTTCCAAGTCCCCAGCTAACGAAGAAACTATTAAAAATAAACTTCATTACATTAATATGGAAGGAAATGAAGTATTTAAGTTTGCAGTAAGAAAGATGGAAGATGCATCTCTGAAAGTAATTGAAAAAAGCAAAATAAGTGTAGATGACGTAGACTTTTTAATTCCCCACCAAGCAAATATGAGAATAATTGAATCTGCTAGAAAAAAACTTAAACTAAGCGAAGATAAAGTTTATATAAATTTAGATAGATATGGTAATATGTCATCTGCTTCAATACCAGTTGCATTGGATGAAGCTATTAAAGAAGGCAAAATAAAAGATGATGATACGGTTTTACTTGTAGGATTCGGTGGAGGACTTACTTGGGGTGCGTCAATAATAAAATGGCATAAAAGATAGGGGGACTGAATATGTTTAGGACAGAGATATGTAATCTATTAGACATAGAATACCCTATAATACAGGGTGGCATGGCATGGGTAGCTACAGCTGAGTTAGCTGCTGCCGTATCTAATGCAGGAGGCTTAGGGCTGATAGGATGTGGGAACGCTCCTGCTGAAGTTATTAGAGAAGAAATAAAGAAAATTAAAAGATTAACAACGAAGCCATATGGAGCTAATGTGATGTTGTTATCACCTTTCGTAGACGAAATTATTGAATTGCTATATGAAGAAAAAGTTCCTGTAATAACTACTGGTGCAGGTAATCCAGGAAAGTATATTCCAAAATTCAAGGAGATAGGAACAAAAATTATCCCTGTAGTTCCTTCCATAGCATTGGCAAAAAGGATGGAGAAATATGGAGCTGATGCAATAATTGTTGAGGGTACAGAAGCGGGAGGACATATTGGTGAATTAACAACTATGGCTTTAGTACCTCAAATTGTGGATGAAGTAAACATACCAGTTATTGCAGCTGGTGGAATTGCGGATGGAAGGGGTTTGGTTGCAGCATTAGCTCTTGGAGCAAAAGGAGTGCAGATTGGAACACGATTTGTATGTACTGAAGAATGTATAGTTCATGAGAACTATAAAAGGGCTATTATGGAATCAAGTGATAGAGACGCTATTGTTACAGGAAGAAGTACTGGTCACCCCGTAAGATCTATTAAAAATAAATTTACAAAGAGGTTTTTAGAGCTTGAAAAGCAAAGCCCTAGTGTAGAAGAAATAGAAAGGTTTGGAGTAGGTGCACTTAAAAGGGCTGTTATAGATGGAGATGTTGATACAGGGTCAATAATGGCTGGACAAATAAGCGGACTTATAAAGGATGTTAAGACATGCAAAGAAGTAATATTGGATATTATTAATGAAGGTAGTCAAGTCAAAAAATATTTAACAACACTATAGAGGTGATATAATGAGAAAAATTGCCTTTCTATTTCCAGGGCAAGGGGCACAATATGTAGGCATGGGTAAAGAGATAGCCGATGCTTATTCAAAAGCAAGTAGTGTATTTGAGTATGCAAATGAATGCTTAAATTTTGATATAAAGAAACTTTGTTTTGAAGGACCTGAGGGTGAGTTAGTCAAGACAGAAAATACACAGCCAGCAATTTTAACTACATCTATTGCTATTTTAAATGTAATACGAGAGCTAGGATTTGAGGCTCAAATTACTGCTGGTTTGAGCTTGGGAGAGTATTCTTCATTAGTTTATAGTGGTGCTTTAGAGTTTTCAGATGCATTGAAGCTAGTTAAAAAAAGAGGGAAATTTATGCAAGAAGCAGTACCAGAAGGAAAAGGTACTATGGCTGCAATTATGGGACTTGAAAGAAATGAAGTTAATGGTATCATAGATGAAGTAAGTGCACTTGGTGTAATAGAAGGCGCAAATTATAATTGTCCAGGGCAGATTGTTTTATCCGGTGAAGTGAAAGCTATTGAAGAAGCTTGCAAAATTGCTAAAGCAAAGGGTGCAAAGAAGGCTGTTGTGTTGCCAGTAAGTGCTCCATTTCATTGTAGCCTTTTAGAATCTGCAGGTATTAAACTAGGTAAGGAATTGGAGAACATAAAATTTCATAATCCTAAAATAAATGTTATTTCGAATGTAACAGCAAGCTATGTCAGAAATTCAAATGAAATAAAAGAATTGCTTGTAAAGCAGGTTTCAAAGTCAGTGCTTTGGGAAGATACAATTGAGTTCATGATGAATGAGGGAATAGATACGTTTATTGAAATAGGTCCTGGTAAGGCTCTAAGCTCTTTTACAAAAAAAATTGCTAAAAAGCTTTGTAAAGAAGTTGAAATTTTCAATGTGGATAAATTAGAGTCTTTAAACAAGCTTGTTGAAAGTCTAAAATAGGAGGTGAACTCATGGACTTAAAAGGTAAAGTTGCATTGGTTACAGGAGGATCAAGAGGACTTGGAAGAGCTATCGCTTTAAAGCTTGCTTCATTGGGAGCTAACATTATATTAAACTATTCAAGTAGTGAGAAAAAAGCATTAGAACTAAAACATGAGTTAGTAAGCTTTGGAGTAGATGCTCTAGTTGTAAAGGCGGATATTTCTAAGATGAAAGAAGCTGAATATTTAGTTGATGAGGGATTAAAATATTTCTCAAAGATTGATATATTAGTAAATAATGCAGGTATTACAAAGGATAATCTATTGATGAGGATGACTGAAGACGAATGGGACGATGTAATGAATGTGAATCTTAAGGGAACATTTAATGTTACGAAATCTCTTATTAGAAGTATGATAAAGCAAAAGAATTGTAGCATAATAAATATAGCTTCGGTTGTGGGAGTATCAGGAAATGCAGGGCAATGCAATTATTCCGCATCAAAGGCTGGAATAATTGGATTTACAAAGTCTTTAGCAAAAGAAGTAGCTAAGAAAAATATCAGAGTAAATGCAGTAGCTCCTGGGTTTATACATACTGATATGACCGATAAGCTCCCAGAAAAAGTTGTAGAAGAATATCTTAAGAATATTCCATTAAATAAGTTAGGAAAGCCAGAAAATGTAGCTGATTCAGTAGCTTTTCTAGCAAGTGATATGTCAGAATATATTACAGGTCAAGTTTTAGTAGTTGATGGTGGGTTATTAATTTAATATAATATATATGATTTAACTGAAGGGAGGTGTTCGCATGATATTTGAAAAAATAAAGAAATTAATTGCAGAGCAATTAGATGTTGAAGAAGATGAAATAACAATGGAGGCTTCTTTTCAAGATGATTTAGATGCTGATTCATTAGATGTTGTTGAACTTATTATGGCTATTGAAGATGAGTTTGATTTAGAAATTCCAGATGAAGAAGCAGAAAAAATTTCAACTGTTAAAGATGCAGTTGATTATATTCAAAATCATTCAAAATAGTCTTAAAGACAGATTGAAAGGTCCCGATAATATCGGGACCTTAAAAATAGATTCAATGTTTATTTTTCCTAAATTTAACTAGAATTGGTAGGGGATTACTATGAAAAAAAGAGTTGTGATTACAGGGTTAGGTATTTTAAGCCCTATTGGGATAGGCAAGGAATCATTCTGGAATTCACTATTAGAAGGGAAAAGCGGTGTCAACCAGATAACAAGATTTAACACAGATGATTTTAGTACAACTATTGCTGCTGAATTAAAAGATTTTAATGTTGAGGATTATATAGACAAAAAAGAAGCAAAGAGGATGGATAGATTTACCCAATATGCGGTAGCAGCAAGTAAAATCGCAGTAGAAGATGCATCTATTAATTTAGATAATATTGATAAAGAAAGATTTGGAGTTATATTAGGCTCTGGAATAGGTGGACTAGAAACTTTCGAAGAGCAGCATAAAAAATTGCTGGAAAAAGGACCTAAAAGAGTTAGCCCATTTTTTATTCCAATGATGATAGGAAATATGGCCGCAGGTCAAGTTTCAATTATGCTTGGTGCAAAAGGTGCTAATGAAACAGTGGTTACGGCTTGTGCTTCATCAACAAATGCAATTGGTGATGCATTTAAGATGATACAAAGAGGTGACGCTGATATAATGATAACTGGTGGAGCTGAAGCGTCAATAACACCTATGGCTTTAGCAGGGTTTTCTGCCATGAAGGCACTCTCTACTAATAACTCAAACCCTACGGGAGCTAGTAGACCTTTTGATAAAAATAGAGACGGTTTTGTTATGGGCGAAGGTGCTGGTATATTAATTTTAGAAGAACTTGAACATGCATTAGCTCGAGGTGCTAGTATTTATGGAGAAGTAGTGGGATATGGATTGACATCTGATGCATATCATATTACAGCTCCTGCGGATAATGGAGAGGGAGCTGCAAGGGCTATAGCAATGGCGTTAAAAGACGCTAATATTAATTATCATGATGTTGATTATATTAATGCTCATGGTACATCAACAGAATATAATGATAAATTTGAGACAGCTGCAATTAAGGCAGTATTTAAAGATCATGCTTATAAATTGAAAGTTAGCTCGACTAAATCTATGACAGGACATTTGCTTGGTGCAGCAGGTGGTATAGAAGGATGTGTATGTGCATTATCTGTAAGTAGAGATTTTATACCACCAACTATAAATTATTCAACTAAAGATGAAGAATGTGACTTAGACTATGTTCCGAACAAGGGAATCTTTCAAAATGTGACCTATGCTTTGTCAAATTCACTTGGCTTTGGTGGACATAATGCAACAATAGTTATTAAAAAATATCAGTAATTATAAAGGCTAGATGCAACAATAAACTGCATCTAGTCTTAGCTATTTATAGAAATTAATATAATCGAAGCATCTATGATTAAATATATTTGCAAGTAGTGGACATTATATAGTAAACTATAGTATGGGTAATATTGTAGATATTTTAAAGACAGTTTAAAATATCTACAATGCTACCATTTGAAAAAGTCGAACACGGGGGTAGTATATGGAAACAAATAGTAAAGAAAGAATTGTTCTTTTAAAGGAGATTCAACAGAAGATAGGATATAAATTTAAAAATATAAATTTATTGAACTGGGCATTGACACATAGTTCTTATGCGAATGAACATAAAAGGTTCAATATTACTTATAATGAAAGACTAGAGTTTCTAGGAGATTCTGTATTAGGACTTGTTGTTAGTGACTATATCTTTACTAAATATCCTAATTATCCAGAAGGAGACCTTACAAAGCTAAGGGCAACAGTAGTATGTGAGCCTTCATTATCATTTGTTGCAAGAAAAATTAATTTAGGAAAATATCTATTGCTTGGCAAAGGTGAAGAAGTAACAGGAGGAAGAGAAAGAGTTTCTATTTTAGCTGACGCATTCGAAGCTGTAATAGGGGCAATATATTTAGATGGTAAATTAGGAAATGCAAGAAAATTTGTTTTGAAATATCTATCAGTTGTAATTGAAAAAGCAGTCAATGGTGGCGAATTATTTACTGATTATAAAACTCAGTTACAAGAGAAATTACAGAAAAAAACAAAATCAAAAATTGAATATAAAGTAGTTTTAGAGGAAGGACCTGATCATAACAAGATATTTCATACTGAAGTGTCCGTAAAAAATAAGGTTCTTGGAGTTGGAGTCGGAAAAAGCAAAAAGGAAGCGGAACAAAATGCTGCAAAAAGAGCATTAAATAGGATGGATGAAAAAAATGAGCATTAAACGTCACATTATTCCTATATTTGTGCCTCATACAGGATGCCCACATGACTGCGTTTTTTGTAATCAAAAGAAGATTACTGGGTCAAGCACAAATATAACAGATAAAGAAGTCTATAGAATAATAAATGATTATATTAGGACTATTCCTAAGACGAATGAAAGTTTAGAGGTGGCATTTTATGGGGGAAGCTTTACAGGTATTGATATAGAAACACAAGCAAATCTTTTAGATGTTGCTTATTCTTTTAAAAAACAAGGATATATTGATAAGATTAGGCTTTCAACGCGCCCAGATTATATTAATAAAGATATATTATCAAATCTCAAAATGTATAGTGTAGACACTATAGAATTAGGCGTTCAGTCTATGGATGCTTATGTACTTGAACAAAGCTTTCGGGGTCATTCACCTAAAGATGTAGTAGATGCTGCAAAGCTAATAAAGAATTTTGGATTTGAATTGGGATTACAAATGATGATAGGACTTCCAGGCGATGATAAATATAAAGATCTATATACAGCAAATAAAATTATACAGCTACAGCCTGATTTTGTCAGGATTTATCCTACTTTAGTTATTAAAGAGACTTTCTTAGCAAAGCAATATTTGAGTGGGGCGTATAAAGCACTTTCCTTAGAAAATGCAGTGAGTATTTGCACTGAATTACTATTATTATTTAATTATTATTCAATAAATGTAATTAGAATTGGACTGCAACCTACAGATAATATTGCTATGAATAAAGATATTCTTGCAGGGCCCTTTCATTCATCATTTCGACAGCTGGTTGAATCTAATGTCTATAAAATAATTCTTAATATTTTTTTTATGGAAAAAAGCATTAGCTCAAATGAAATTAGTATAATCTTAAATAGAAAAGAGATATCTAATTTTGTTGGTCAAAAATCTGAAAACTTGGAATATATTAAAAGAGTTTATGGGATACCTAAGATAAAAGTGATAGGGCAGGATATCTCTAGTGACTGTTTTTATATTTCTTTTGATGACAATAGATTTAAGATTGAAAAAAAAGCGTATGTATCAAAGTATTTAAAAGATAGAGAACTTTTGAAAGGTTTCCATTGATTCTGGGAACCTTTAATTTCATAAGTAAAAATGAACAAATTGATTGAAGAGGTGTGTTAACTTGTTCCTAAAACGATTAGAAATTCAAGGATTTAAATCATTTGCTGAAAAGACTGAAATAGAGTTTCAAGGAGGAATAACTGGAGTAGTGGGACCTAATGGGAGTGGCAAAAGTAATATATCAGATTCACTCAGGTGGGTTTTAGGAGAGCAAAGCGTTAAAACTCTTCGTGGAAGTAAGATGGAAGATGTTATTTTTTCAGGAACTGCTAAAAGAAAACCCTTAGGATTTGCAGAAGTTACACTTGTATTAGATAACAAAGATGGAAGTCTTCCTATTGATTATTCAGAAGTATGTGTCACAAGAAGAGTTTTTAGGTCTGGTGAAAGTGAATATTATATTAATAAAAACTCTTGTAGATTAAAAGATATTAGAGAGCTCTTTATGGATACAGGAGTAGGTAAAGAAGGATATTCAATCATTGGACAAGGAAGGATAGACGATATTTTAAGCACAAAGTCTGAAGATAGAAGGAATATTTTTGAAGAAGCTGCAGGTATAGTAAAGTATAAATCTAGAAAAGAAGAGGCTGAAAAAAAGCTAGAAAAAACGAAAGAAAACTTGATACGAATTAATGATATAATTAGTGAGTTAGAAAAACAATTAGAACCTTTGAAACAGCAGTCAGAGAAGGCAAGAGAATATCTTAAGTTATCTGACATACTAAAAAATTTAGAAGTTAATCTTTTTATTAGGGATATTGACAGATTAAGAGAAGAGATAACTCATATAGAAGCCCAAAAAACTCTTGTTATTGAACAATTGAAATTTAATGAAGAAAAGAGAAATGAGCTAGAGAATAAATACAATAAAGTTAAATTCGAAATTGATAAGATGGAAGAGACAATTGAAAATATACAGAACTCAAAGTATTCTATACAAAGTAAAATTGAAAAAAATGAAAGTGAGTTAAATCTCAGCAGCGAGAAAATTGTTTTTCTAGAAAGAGAAGCAGAAAGAAACGAAGCTGAAATAGACAGATTTCATGAACAAATAAAAGCAATTTCTATTCAAAAGGATAAAACTAAAGATTACAAACAGGATTTAGAGGCTAAAATAGATAAATTAGATCAAGAATTGGCATTAAAGACAGCAGATTTAGATAAATTAACAAAAGATATTGAAAGTAAAGAAAAGCATATTGAAGAAAAGAAGGGAGATTTAATTCAATTCTTAAACATGATGTCTGACAAAAAAAGTAAAATTAATAGTTTGATGTCATTTAATCAAAGTATTGAAAAAAGAATTTCTCAAATACAGGATGAAATTGATGAGCTAAATGAACAAGAAAAATGTAATAAAGATAATATTTCTAATATTGACCGAGAAATAGTTTCTTTAAAGCAAGCTCTAAGCAAATCTAATATAGATAAAGCTGAAAAAATCAAGTCTCGCGAATCCTTAGCAAATCAATTAGATTCAACTCAGTCAAATTTAGACAGTATTAAAGCAAAATTGCAGGGAAAAGCATCAAACTATAAGCTATTAAAGGAAATGAAAGAAGAGTATGAAGGGTACTATAAAAGTGTTAAGAATGTATTATTAGCATGTAAAAATAATAGAGTTTTAGGAAATGGAGTAAAAGGTGTTGTTGCAGAGTTATTAAATGTAGATAAGGATTATGAAAGAGCTATTGAAGTGGCTTTGGGCTCTTCGGTCCAGAATATTGTTACAGAGACTCAAGAAAATGCAAAAAATATTATTAATTACTTAAAGAAAAATAACTTAGGAAGAGTAACTTTTCTACCTATTTCTTCAGTCAATAGTAGAGGGCTGAGTACAAATGAAAGAAAGCTCATAGAAGAAAATGGTGCTTTAGGGGTTGCATCTGAATTAGTTACTTTTGATATTGAGTACAAAGGCATTTTTGAATATTTATTAGGCAGAGTAGTAGTAGTAAATAGCATAGATGATGGTATAAAAATATCAAAAATCTCGAAGCATTCTTTTAAAATTGTTTCTTTAGATGGAGATATTTTAAACCCAGGTGGGTCGATGACTGGTGGAAGCTATAATAATACTACTAATCTATTAGGAAGAGAGAGACAAATAAAAGACTTAGAGGACTGTATAGAAAGTCTTAATTCTGAACAAGCTATTAAATTGAGAAAAATAAATGATATTAGACAGCAATTACACAAACTAGATGTTAGTTTATCTGAAATTGAAGATAATATTAACGCTTTCAATGTGAAATTAGCAAAGTTAGAAAATACTTTGGGACAGTATAAAGAAAATGGTAAGAAAAATATAAATCTTATTAATAGATATATGCAAGAAAAAGTTCAGCTAACTAGTGAAAGTAATGACTCAAAAACTAATATAAAGGCACTAGAAGAAGATCTAAATAAGCTTAGAACTCAAAACGATTTGACACAAGATACTATTGATGAGCAAGTTAAATATTTTGAGCAACAAAAGATTCAGAAAGATACATTGCAAAATGCCAATGTCGAAGTAAGAGTAAAAATTGCATCTTTTCAACAAGAACTAAAATCATTAGCAAGTACAATAAATAGGTTAGATGATGAAAAATCAAAAATCTTAAAGGATATTAGTGCTAAACAAATTGATAAAGATAAAAGCTTAATAGAAATTAATAGTATTAAAGAGAATGTTTTGGTTTTAAATGAAAATAAAAGAAATTATAATGAAGAATTACTGGAATATGATATTAAGCTGAATGAACTTAAAACTGACAAAAACAATTTTATGCAAGCTTTTTATACGGAACAAGAGAAGTTGAATGATATGAATAGAAAAATGAATGAACTTCAAAAAAGTATAAATGCACTAGAAGTTAAGCATGAAAAATACAATATTCAATTAGAAAATATAAATACACGTATGTGGGAAGATTATGAAATGACATATCAGATGGCAGTTAGGTTTAAGCAAGACATTGAGAATATTACTAAAACGCAAAATGAGATTAAGAGCTTGAAAAACTCAATAAAGAGCTTAGGTAATATAAACATAGATGCTATTGATGAATATGAAAAAGTTGATGAAAGATATAATTTTATGAAAATGCAGAAAGATGATTTAATAGAAGCTAAGGATTCACTTAATGGTGTAATAAAAGATATGGATGTTAAAATGAAAGAACAGTTTATGGAGAGTTTTACAATAATAAAGAAATATTTTAGTGAAGTTTTCATTAAATTGTTTGGTGGTGGAAAGGCAGATGTATTTCTTCAAGATGAAGAGAATATACTAACAAGTGGTATAGAGATCATCGCACAACCACCAGGAAAAAAACTTCAGAGTCTTTCACTTTTATCAGGTGGAGAGAGGGCATTAACTGCAATAGCTCTATTATTTGCAATATTAAAGACTAAACCTACTCCTTTCTGCATACTAGATGAAATTGAGGCAGCATTAGATGATGCAAATGTGTATAGGTATGCGGAATATCTAAAAGAATTTTCTTCTCAAACTCAGTTTATTGTTATAACGCATAGAAAGGGAACTATGGAATCAGTTGATTCACTCTATGGTATTACTATGGAAGAAGAAGGGATCAGTAAGTTAGTTTCTGTTAAGTTATCTGAAAAACTAGAAGAGAAAGCAAGTTAAGGAGGTAATAAGATGTTCAAAAAGATTTTCAAGTGGGGAAAAAAAGAAGAAAAATCACATGAAAGTACTGAAAAAATAGATTCCAGCTTTGAGAAATCAGTAGAAGATATCGATGCTAGTGAAGATGTTGAAGAAAATTTACTTGATAATCGTAGTATGGAAAATGAAGAAACATGTATTGACTATAATGAAGATATAAGTGCAGAAGATAAAACGGAGATTATTGAACCTTCTGCTAGTAGCAATGAAATAGAAAACATAGTATCAAATCAAGAGGAAGAAATAAAAGATGAAAAGCAAGGTTTTTTTAGTAGATTAAAAAGTGGCTTATCTAAAACTCGAAAAGGAATAACTGAAAAGGTTGATAATATATTAAGCTCATATAAGAAAATCGATGAAGAACTTTTTGAAGACCTTGAAGAAGTTTTGATTACAGCAGATGTAGGCGTAAGTACTACTATGCAAATAATCGATGATGTAAAACAGAAAGTTAAAGATAGGAAAATAAGCGAAGTAAGTGAGATAAGAAATTTGCTTAAGGAAGAATTAAAAGAAATTTTACTACAAGATACTGATAATAGTCTTAATATTAAACATTCACCCGCAATAATTCTTGTAGTTGGAGTTAATGGAGTGGGAAAGACAACTACAATTGGGAAGTTATCATCTAGACTAAAAGCTGATGGAAAAAAAGTGTTGATAGCAGCTGGAGATACTTTTAGAGCTGCGGCTATAGAGCAGCTAACTGAGTGGAGTAACAGATCAGGGGTGGAAATAATATCACACCAAGAAGGCTCTGATCCTGCTGCAGTTATATATGATAGTATTCAAGCTGCAAAGGCACGAAAAACTGATGTTTTAATATGTGATACAGCAGGAAGACTTCATAATAAAAAGAATTTGATGAATGAATTGAATAAAATATTTAGAGTTGTAGAAAGAGAATATCCAGAAGCTGAAAAAGAAGTTTTACTTGTAGTTGATGCAACAACTGGTCAAAATGCAGTATTACAAGCCAAAATTTTTAAAGAGGCATGTGACATAACAGGACTTGTATTGACAAAACTTGATGGTACCGCAAAAGGTGGAGTTGTATTAGCTGTTCAATCAGAATTAAGCGTACCTGTTAAGCTAGTTGGAGTTGGAGAAGGTATAAACGATTTACAAGATTTCGATCCAAATAATTTTATTGATGCAATATTTGAAGAATAGTGTTGACAAAAAACATGCTATAATATACAATACTACTGTCAAGGATATTACTTTACACTTAAATTTCGGTTGGTGATTTCATGTTTGAAAAGATAATTGAAATAGGACTTTTATTCGATTTTTATGGTAGACTACTAAATGATAGGCAGTACATTGCAATAGAATTATACTATATACACGACTTATCCTTGAGTGAAGTTGGAGAGCATCTAGAAATTAGTAGACAAGGTGTACATGATATATTGAAAAGGGCCGAAAATAGTCTTTATAAATATGAAGAAAAGCTGGGATTAGTTAAAAAATTTATCGATAATAAAGAAAAGCAAAAATATATACTGAATTATGTTGAAAATATTATTCAAGAAGCTATGAATATAAACTCAGAAGAGATTTTATTGAATGCGAAAATGATTAAAGAAATTACATTAGATATAATAGAAAGTGGCCAGGAGGTGAAATAATGGTTTTTGAAAGTTTGGCTGAAAAGCTTCAAAATGCTTTAGGTAAACTAAAGGGAAAAGGAAAGCTTTCTGAAAAAGATGTTGATAATGCCATGAGAGAAGTTAAATTAGCTCTTTTAGAAGCAGATGTTAACTTCCGAGTAGTAAAAAAATTTGTTAGCACTGTTAAAGAGAGGGCTATTGGATATGAAGTTATGGAAAGCTTGACTCCAGGTCAACAGGTTATAAAAATTGTTAACGAAGAATTAACAAAGCTCATGGGAGAGAACGAAAGTAAGATTGAATTTGCACCCACTCCACCTACCATTATAATGATGTGTGGATTACAAGGAGCTGGGAAGACTACTACAGCTGGGAAGCTAGGTGCATTATTAAAAAAGAAGGGAAAAATCCCTTTACTTGTAGCATGCGATGTTTATAGACCTGCGGCTATTAAGCAACTTGAAGTAGTAGGAGAAAAAGTTGGGGTTTCTGTTTTTAGTATGGGAGATAAACAGAACCCAGTTAACATAGCAAAAGCATCTATTGAACATGGTAAGAAGAATGGTAATGATGTTATTATTATAGATACCGCAGGAAGACTTCACGTAGATGACGATTTAATGCAAGAGCTAGAGAATATAAAGCAACATGTGACACCTAACGAGATACTACTGGTTGTGGATGCAATGACAGGGCAAGATGCAGTTACAGTTGCAGAAACGTTTAATGAAAGACTAGATATTAAAGGCGTCGTACTAACAAAACTTGACGGTGATGCACGTGGAGGAGCGGCGTTATCAATAAGAGCAGTTACTGATAAGCCGATTAAGTTTGTTGGTATGGGTGAAAAGTTGGATCAGCTTGAACCTTTTTACCCTGATAGAATGGCTTCTAGAATATTAGGTATGGGAGATGTGTTGAGCCTAATTGAGAAGGCACAGGCTAACATTGATGCAAAAAAGGCCATGGAGTTTGAGAAAAAGCTTAGAACTCAGCAATTTACTTTTGATGATTTTCTTGATCAGCTCCAGCAGATGAAAAGCTTAGGGCCTATGAACCAAATATTAGAGATGATACCAGGAATTAACTCTAAACAGCTTAAAAACTTGAATGTTGATGAAAAGGAATTGGTTCATATAGAAGCCATAATTCAATCAATGACTAAGAATGAAAGAACAAACCCAACTATTATAGATGGAAGTAGAAGAAAAAGGATAGCAAAAGGAAGTGGAACTAGCATTCAAGAGGTTAACAAACTTCTTAAACAGTTCCAAGAAACCAGAAAAATGATGAAGAAGTTTGGAGACATGGAAAAGACTATGAAGAAAAAAGGGAAATTCAATCTTCCGTTTTTCAAATAGATTAGACTTTTAAAAGGAGGTGAAAACATGGCTGTAAAGATTAGATTAACAAGAATGGGTGCTAAGAAAAAACCATTTTATAGAATTGTAGTAGCAGATTCTCGTTCACCAAGAGATGGTAAAATCATCGAAGAAATAGGATATTACAATCCAGTAGTAGAACCAAAAGAAATTAAAATTGATGATGAGAAAGCTCTTAATTGGTTAAGCAATGGTGCAAAACCAACTGAAACTGTGAACGATTTATTTAAAAAGAATGGTATTTATGAAAAAATAGAAGCGTCAAAGAAAGCTGAATAAATGCTTTCAGGGGGTGAAATAAATGGGCGAATTAGTTGAAATACTTGCGAAATCACTTGTTGATAATCCTGAACAAGTTCATGTAAATGAAGTTGAAGGAACACAGTCAATTATTATCGAATTAAGGGTAGCCCCAGAGGATATGGGAAAAGTTATAGGTAAACAGGGAAGAATTGCAAAAGCCATTAGAACCTTAGTAAAGGCTGCAGCAATTAAAGAGAATAAAAGAGTTGTTGTAGAAATTATTCAGTAAGGGATTAGTTTATCTAGTCCCTTTTTTCTAGATTTTCGATAATTAGAATTTTAGACAATATTATTGGTTAAACTCTTATTGACAATATTTATTAACTTTTAATTAGAGAATAAATATTTGATATACAATATATTGGCAGGTGCATATATATGGATAATTATATACGTGTGGGGAAAATATTAAATACACACGGAATAAAAGGTGATTTGAAGGTTTTACCATTAACTGATGAACCTTCTAGATTTGAAAAACTAAAGACTGTTTTTATAGATGATGAAAATAGCAAAGTTGAAATAGAAAAGGTCTGGTATAGTAAAGGTTTTGTAATGATAAGACTTAATGGTTATAATGATATTAACGAAGTAATTAAATTTAAGAACTGTTATATATTAATTGATGAGAAAGATGCATTGAAACTTCCAAAAGATTCATTTTTCATATCCCAGATTATTGGACTTACAGTATTTCTTTCAGATGGAAATGAATTAGGTGAGGTTGTAGAAGTACTACAACCTGGGGCAAATGATGTATATGTAATAAGAGGTAATAATAAGGAATTTTTGATTCCTGCAGTTAAAGAGTTTGTTAAAGAAATTGATTTAGATAATAATAGAATGGTTATCGACCCTATTGAAGGACTGATAGAATGATAATAGATATTTTAACTTTATTTCCTGATATGTTTAAAAATACTTTGGGGACGAGTATTATTGGTAGAGCGATTGAAAATGACATAGTGAAAATAAATTATATTGATATACGTGATTTTTCAAATGATAAACATAAAAGGGTTGATGACTATTCATTTGGCGGCGGTCCAGGAATGGTAATGAAGCCTGAACCAATTTATGAATCAATTAAAAGTGTCAAGAAAGAAAATAGTAGAATTATATATCTTAGCCCTAAAGGGAAACTTTATAATCAGGAAATTGCTAATGAGCTATCAAAAGAACAGCATCTTGTTTTTTTATGTGGTCATTACGAAGGGATAGATAATAGAATCACTGAGAACTATATTACTGATGAAATATCAATTGGTGATTATGTCTTAACAGGAGGAGAAATCGCAGCTATGGTTATAGTAGATTCTGTTGTAAGACTAATTCCAGGAGTTCTTGGTAGGGAAGAATCATTCATTGAAGAATCTCATTATAATGGATTATTAGAATATCCACAATATACAAGACCGAGAGATTTCAATGGTTACCATGTGCCTGAAGTTCTTCTGTCAGGAGACCATAAAAAAATAGAAGAGTGGAGGCAGATTGAAGCTCTAAGAAGTACATTAGTTAATAGGCCTGATATGATAAAAAAAAGGAAACTTACTGATAAAGAAAACAGAATTTTAGATGCTATTAAGCGTAATACATTATAATAAAAATGTATTGTAATTAGAAGATATATATGCTATAATGACTTGTGGTAATACGGGCGTTCCTCTACAAGAGTGTAAGAACGTCTATGAAGAAGGGAGGTAAATATGATGGACGTAATCAAATTAATTGAGCAAGAACAAATCAAAAACGAGATTACTAGTTTTAATGTAGGTGATACTGTTCAGGTACACTACAGAATTAAAGAAGGAAATAGAGAGAGAATCCAAGTTTTTGAAGGTACAGTACTTAAGAGACAAGGTGGAGGTGCAGGTGCTACTTTCACTGTAAGAAGAATCTCTTATGGAGTTGGTGTTGAGAGAACTTTTGCATTACATTCACCAAAGATTGAGAAACTTGTAGTAACAAGAAGAGGTAAAGTTAGAAGAGCTAAGCTTAACTACCTAAGAGAAAGATTAGGTAAAGCTGCTAAAGTAAAAGAAAAGACAAACTATTAATATATTGGGACTGTTTACAGTCCCAATGTTTATTTGTTGAGGTATATCCTAATTATTATATTTTAAATGGAAATAATAATATTATGTAAAGTATTCTATACATAATATATATTATTTAAGGTTGGTGAAAAAATGAATATAAACTGGTATCCTGGCCATATGAAAAAAACAAAGGATTTGTTGCAAAACAACTTAAAACTAGTAGATATAGTTATAGAGCTTCTAGATTCTAGAATTCCTTTAAGCAGCAAAAATCCAGAGATAGAGAAGATTATTAAAGATAAACCAAGAATTATTATTATGAATAAAAGCGACTTAAGTAGTGAAGATGCCAACAAGGTATGGATCAATTATTATAAAAGCTTAAATGTACCTGTTGTACTAGTCAATGCAATGAGTAGTACAGGTACAGATAAAATAATGAATGCTATTAATAGGGCTATGAGGGAAAAAATAAGAGCAAAAGCAGAAAAAGGTATAAAGAATACCACCATTAGAGCAATGATTGTAGGAATACCAAATGTTGGAAAATCAACATTGATAAATGCACTAGCCGGCAGAAAAGGTGCTAAAACTGGAAATAAGCCTGGGATAACAAAAGGTAAACAATGGATTAAGCTAAGAGGAAATGTAGAACTTCTTGATACGCCTGGAATACTTTGGCCCAAATTTGATGATCAAAATGTTGCACTGAACTTAGCTTTTACAGGTGCAATTAGAGATGAAATAATGGATATTGAAACTCTTGGACTAAAATTAGTGGAAAGATTAATTTCTATTGATAACAGTCTTCTAGAGACTAGATATAATATTGAAATTTTAGGCAATTCGCCACTTGAAGTTGTTGAAATGATTGCAAATAAGAGAGGATGCATATTAAAGGGTGGAGAAATAGACTATACTAGAGTTGCTCATTTAATACTTGATGAGTTTAGAAGAGGATATATCGGAAAAGTTACATTAGATTATCCAGAAGATATAACAAAAGAATAGTGTTTTTACCTTCCTATCTATATGTTGGAAGGTTTTTATTATATTAAAAAGGATATTGACTGTTTATATAGAATAATTAATAAATGAAAGAGGGATACAGGATGCTTGAAATTGAACAAAAATTATGGGAACAAGGGTATAACTATATTGCGTGTATAGATGAGGTTGGTAGGGGTTGCCTTGCCGGAGATGTGGTTGCATGCGCTATAATAATGCCTAAAGATATATTTATAGAAGGGATAAATGATTCTAAAAAACTTACTCCTAAAAAAAGAGACAAATATTATGACATTATATTAGAAAATGCAATAGCTGTAGGAATAGGCAGTGTAGATTCCAAAACTATTGACGAGATAAATATAAAGCAAAGTACTTTATTGGCAATGCAAAAGGCTATAGATAACTTAAAGGACAAGAATGGAAATAATATAATACCCGAGTATATATTAATAGATGCAGAAAAAATAAATACAAGCATACCGCAACAGAGCATAATAAAAGGCGATGAAAAATGCCACGGCATAGCAGCAGCTTCTATTATAGCCAAGGTATATAGAGATAGAAAGTGTTTGGATCTGGAAAAAAGATATCCTGGATATGGCTTTGAAAAACATAAAGGCTATGGAACAAAGCAGCATAGAGAGGCTTTGCATGCTTTAGGTCCGTGCGAAATACATAGAAGAAGCTTTCTTAAAAAAATTCTTGGAGAATAATATTAACTAAATTATATGGGTGATGAAAATGAAAATTCAAAATGTAGATTTTATTTCTATAAGCAGTAAGCAAGATGGTATAAAGCTTTCAAAAAACTCGATTATAGAAGCAAAACTAATAGAAGCAGGTAATAACGATGTATTACTTGACTTGGGCAATGGGAATATTTTAGCTGGCAAGACTGAATTAGATTTGCAGGGACTGAAAAATAATATAATTAATTTTTTAGTGAAAAGTCTTGATAATAATAAAATTGAGTTAAAGCCCTTACTAGATACTACTTTTAACAATGAATATGAATCTAAATTCTTGGCTATGAATCTTCCCAGTAGTAGAATTGAGCAAAAACTGTTAGCAAACGTGAATACTCAAAATAACAGAGACATATTGACTGAAGAAAATAAAACCGCATATATTAAAGAGATTCTAAGCTTATACAAACTTGAAGAAAACAATACTAGCATAGAAACTATAAAAAGTATGATGAAGTTTGAAATGCCATTAAATAAAGAGACAGTTACGAATGTAATTAAATATATTAATAAATTGGAATCTATAGTTTCTACCAATGAAAATGAAGAGTTATATTTACTTGAGCCAAATCATGACCCATTAGATAGTGATATTTTGAAAATTATTAAAAATGAAGAAAGCCAAAATATAGAACAACAAGATATTTCTAGAAAGCTTGAAGTGAACAATAAAAATATTGCTGATCAGATATTAGCACAATCTAAAAGCTTTTCTTCACAAAACAAAATAACACCAGATTTGATTAAAAAAGTTGTGTTTTTAATCAAATGTGAAATAGACGTTAGTATCAATAATATCAAACAATTAACAGACTTAATTGAAAAGGGTAATTTATTTGAAGATAAAATTTCAAAGATATTTGATGAGCTAAAAAGCAGTAATTTTATTAATAAAAACTTAGTAGAAAATTTAAGAAGCCGTATGAATAATACTATAGTTACTTTTAGTCATAAAGACAAAGAAAAAATAGATACATATCACAAAGAAATGCGTTCAGTCGTGGAATTACTCAGCAAACAAATTGTTGAAAAAAAAGATATTTCTGATGAGCTACGTAGTAAAATTAAAGAAGTAAATGATAGTGTTAATTTGATTAATAAATTAAATGAGCATACAACTTTCTTTTACTTACCGTTTACATATAAAAACATTAACTTAAAAAACAGCTTTTATATGTTAAGTAAGAAAAAGCGTACGAAAACGTCAGATAAAATAAGTATTTTTATGAGATTGGAAACAAAAAATCTTGATGAAATAGAGATTATGTGTATTGCCATAAACAACAGAATCAATTTAAGTTTTAAAGTAGACAAGAATTTCACTTATTTATTTGAAGAAAGAAAATCAGAACTAAATGATATCTTAAAATCTGTTGGATATAGTAATGTAGTAATACGTATCAATGAAAAAAACTGTACAGACATTTTAGATTTGCTGTCAAATAATGAATTTCTTAATTATAAGTTGAATGTTAAGGTGTGATATCAATGAAAGATAATTATGATAAAAAGATAGCTGTTGCATTAAAATACGATGAAGAAAAAAATCATGCCCCTAAAATACTTGCAAAAGGTAAGGGTATTGTTGCTGACAATATAATTGAAAAAGGGAAAACTGAAGGAGTTAAGCTAGTTGAAAACAAACAACTAGCTCAAGAGCTTTCGACATTAAATATTGACCAAGAGATACCTGAACATCTTTATAGGGCTGTAGCTGAAATTCTTTCTTTTATTTATAATCTGGATAGCATGAAGGATGATGAACATGCTTAACAATCAATTAAAAGGGAAAAAGGGAGAAAGTTTAGCAAAGAATTTTCTAATTAAAAAAGGTTATACTGTTATTGATACTAATTTTAGAGCTAAGAGTGGTGAAATAGATATTGTAGCTAAGAAAAATGAGACAATTGTGTTTATAGAGGTGAAATCCAGATCAACTTTATCTTACGGTTATCCATATGAAGCAGTGGGATATAAAAAACAACAAAAAATTATTAATACAGCTCAGTATTATATATTATTGCACAAGTTATCTACCTTCAATTACAGATTTGATATTATAGAAGTTTTCTTAAACCAATCATACAGAATAAATCATATTGAAAATGCTTTTTGGATGTAATATGACTTAATGAATCAATCTATCAAGCTTTTTATCTAATAAATCATGTACTCTTTCAAACAATAATCCTGCAAAAAACCAAGCCGGGAAATAATCCAACCTAATATATCCCAAAATAGAGTACTTTGAAGACTTACTGTAGTCCCAGGGGCAGACTCCTATAGTTAAATCAAGAATATAACCACTTACGAACTCTATAAGAAGAATGATTATTGCCCATGCTATTCCTCTTAAAATTATATTTTCCCTCCTTATAATGTCATGTATAGGTTCTAAAAAAACTGCTGATCCATATATAAAGAACATCCAGATGTATGTTCTACTAGTAAGTGACAAATTGCCTGCTAATAGAGACCCTAGTCCAGTCCAAAATACTTCTATCAGCATTCCAAGCAGTCCATAAATAACAAAATGAGTTAACATAATACTATTATGTGTATTTACAGGATTTTTATTCTTTATTGACAAAAACAAATAATATATTACATAGAACACAGTATATGTCACTATTTGACTATTACCCAGGGAATATAATTCTGTTACTAAATTAATTTCTTTATTTTTTCTAAATAATTTTTTTGTCATGAATATAAAATAATTATATAATTACTTTATATTACTCATAATACTTAAAACTAAATAATTAAAATGGAGGTACATAAAATGAACAAGAACCCAATAGTTACAATTGAAATGGAAAATGGAAACTGTATAAAAATTGAGCTATATCCAGAAATAGCACCTAATACTGTTAAAAATTTTGTGTCATTGATTCAGAAAGGTTTTTATGATGGATTAATATTTCATAGAGTTATACCTGGGTTTATGATACAAGGTGGCTGCCCTGAAGGGATAGGAACGGGTGGACCTGGATATTCCATAAAAGGAGAGTTCAGCAGTAATGGATTTAAAAACGATTTAAAACACAAAAGAGGTGTAATTTCAATGGCAAGATCAATGCACCCTAATTCAGCTGGCTCCCAATTTTTTATTATGGTTGCGGATGCTCCTCATCTAGACGGAGAATATGCTGCTTTTGGTAGAGCAATTGAGGGCATGGAAGAGGTAGATAAGATTGTTAATTCAAATAGAGATCATAGTGATAAGCCATTTGATGAACAAAGAATGAAAAGAGTTAATGTAGATACGTTTGGAATTGAATTTGAAGAGGTTGAGAAAATATCTAAATAAAAAAGTCTATATCATTTAAGAAGATGATTTCTGTAATATAAACAGGAATCATCTTTTTTTTTGAAATATGTATTATTCTTTTAAAAATCAAGATACTAATTAGTGATAATTCAATCGTTAAATACTGTAAACGGAGGGTTAAATATGATTAAAAAAACTAAAACAATGGATGGAAATGAAGCTGCAGCTTATATTTCATATCCTTTTACTGAAGTGGCTTCAATTTACCCTATAACTCCATCATCTCCAATGGCTGAACTTGTGGATTTATGGTCAGCTCAAGGAAAAAAGAATCTTTTTGGACAGGAAGTCAGGGTAGCAGAAATGCAATCTGAGGCTGGAGCTGCCGGTGCAGTTCATGGTTCACTTCAAGGAGGTGCATTGACTACAACTTATACTGCGTCTCAAGGGCTTTTGCTTATGATACCAAATATGTACAAAATTGCTGGAGAATTATTGCCTGGAGTTTTTCACGTTAGTGCTAGAGCTATTGCTACACATGCACTCTCAATATTTGGAGATCACCAGGATGTTATGGCAACTAGACAAACAGGATTTGCACTTCTAGCATCCAATAGTGTACAAGAGGTCATGGACCTAGGTGGTATAGCACATTTAGCTGCAATAAAATCTAGAGTTCCTTTTTTACATTTTTTTGACGGATTCAGAACTTCTCATGAAGTTCAAAAAATAGAGTTAGTTGATTATGAGGAAATAAGTCAGCTATTAGATTATAGAGCAGTAGAAGAATTTAGAGGTAGATCATTAAATCCTGAGAGACCAGTAGTAAGAGGGACAGCACAAAATCCTGATATATATTTCCAAGGCAGAGAAGCTTCAAATTCTTTCTATGAAGCTGTTTCAGATATCGTTGAAGATTATATGCAGAAAATAAAGAATGTTACAGGAAGAGAATATCATCCTTTTACATATTATGGAGCCGAAGATGCTGAATATATAATAGTAGCTATGGGTTCTGTCTGTCAGACTATAGAAGAAACTATTGATTATCTTATTGCTAGAGAAGAAAAAGTTGGGATAATTGAGATTCACCTCTATAGACCGTTTTCTTCAAAATATTTCTTTGATGTTTTCCCGCATACAGTAAAAAAAATAGCAGTATTAGATAGAACTAAAGAGCCTGGTTCTATTGCTGAGCCACTATTTGAAGATATTAAGACTTTATTCTATAACAAAGATATAAAACCACTAATAGTTGGTGGGAGGTATGGGTTAGGTTCAAAGGATACAATACCGTCTGACATTCTAGCAGTATACAATAATTTGAAACATGATAAGCCCAAAGATGGCTTTACAATAGGAATAACTGATGATGTTACAAATACATCACTGGAGCCTTATGGATTTATAGATACTTCAGCAGAAGGAACTATTAGATGTAAGCTTTGGGGACTAGGTTCAGATGGAACAGTTGGAGCCAATAAAATTGCTATTAAAATTATTGGAGACAAGACAGATTTGTATGCTCAAGGTTATTTTTCATATGATAGTAAAAAATCTGGAGGTACAACTGTATCGCACTTAAGATTTGGGGAAAAAGCGATTAAGTCAACCTATCTGGTGTATGATTGTGACTATATGGCATGCCATAACAAATCATTTATTTACCATTATGAGCTTTTAAATGGTTTAAAGAAGAATGGTATTTTTGTACTGAATTGTCCATGGAACATAGATGAATTAGAAGAAAAACTACCTAATGGTATTAAAAGATACTTAGCAGAAAATGACATCCATTTCTATATAATTGATGCAATCAGCTTAGCCAATGAAATAGGACTTGGAAACCGGATTAATATGATTATGCAGACTGTGTTTTTTAAACTTACCAACGTAATCCCTATAGAAGATGCTGTTATATATCTAAAAGAATATATTGATAAAACTTACGGAAGAAAAGGCCAGCAAATAGTAAATATGAACTATAAAGCTGTTGATTTAGGACTGGAGAAACTAATAAAAGCTGAAGTTCCTAGAGAGTGGGCCAATATTCCTAAACAAGAAGAAAACGGTAAAACTGATGAACCAGATTTTGTTTCATGTATTCAAAGACCAATGTCAAAATTTGAAGGAGATGATTTACCAGTAAGTGCATTTTCGGGAATTGAAGATGGTACGTTTCCTTTAGGAACAACTCAATATGAAAAGAGAGGAATTGCAGTTATGATACCACAATGGCAAACAGATAAATGTATACAATGTAACCAATGCTCATATGTTTGTCCTCACGCTGTTATCAGACCTTTCTTACTTAATGATGAAGAAAAGAATAAATCACCAGAAACCTTGGAAACAAAAAAAGCTATTGGAAGAGGACTTGAAGGTCTTGAATATAGAATTCAAATTAGTCCTTTAGATTGCACTGGTTGTGGAAATTGCGCAGATATATGTCCTGCGCCAGGTAAAGCCTTAGTAATGGTAGATGCGGAGGAGGAAGTTCCAAGACAAATTGATAATTGGGAATATGCGGTGAGCGAAGTAACTATAAAGGATGATTTATTTGATAAAAAGACCCTTAAAGGTAGTCAATTTGCTAAACCGCTTTTAGAATTTTCTGGGGCATGTGCTGGATGTGGAGAAACAGCTTATCTTAAACTTATTACTCAGCTATATGGGGATCGGTTGATGATATCTAATGCAACAGGATGTTCTTCAATATGGGGGGCTAGTGCTCCATCGATTCCATATACTAAAAATCATCAAGGAAAAGGACCGGCATGGGGAAACTCTTTATTTGAAGATAATGCTGAATATGGATATGGAATGTATTTGGCAATACAGCAAATTAGAGGAAAATTGCTTGACTTGATAAAAAGAATGAGTGATACAGAGAGCAATGAAGACAGTAAGTTTATCTTTGAAGAATGGATAAATTCAATGAATGATGGAGAATTATCAAAGAAAGCTAGTGAAAATGTACTCAAAATACTGTCAAAGCAAGAATATAAGGAAGATAAAATAGCGCAGCAGATACTTGAAATGAAAGATTTTTTGATTAAAAAATCACAGTGGATTATTGGTGGAGACGGATGGGCTTATGATATTGGTTATGGAGGGCTTGATCATGTTTTGGCATCTGGTGATGATGTTAACGTTCTTGTTTTCGATACAGAAGTTTATTCAAATACTGGAGGTCAGGCATCAAAAGCTACACCAACTTCATCTGTAGCTAAATTCGCTGCATCTGGAAAAAAGATTAGGAAGAAAGACCTTGGAATGATGGCTATTGCGTATGGGTATGTATATGTTGCTCAAGTTGCTATGGGTGCTAATATGAATCAATTTATTAAAGCTGTTACTGAAGCTGAATCATACAATGGGCCTTCACTCATTATTTGTTATGCACCATGCATAAATCACGGAATAAAAGAAGGAATGGGCACATCCGTTGTTCAAGAAAAGAAGGCAGTAGAATCAGGATATTGGCATCTATATAGATTTAATCCAATGCTAAAAAATCAAAATAAGAATCCATTCGTATTAGATTCTAAAGAACCAAAAGAATCATTTAGAGAATTTATATTAAGTGAGGTGAGATACTCACAATTAAGTAATATTTTCCCACAAATTGCTGAAGAACTTTTTACTAGAGCTGAAAAAGATGCAAAAGAGAGGTATTTAAAATACAAACAATTGGCAGATTTAGAGTATTAAAATAGTGGGGTTAAAGTACCCCACTATTTTAATACCTTATTTTTGATTTTCTTCTACCCATTCTTTCGCATTGATGACTTCTAATAAGCTAGGAATTGGCACTCTTGAAACCTGCTTAACGTCTGTGATATTTGCCCAAGCAGCAGTCTGATGATTTTCTATTGGCAACTTTGTATTCTTATACTTAAGTTTATTTTTATTCATATGACCACTCCTTTATATTATTATTTGCATAAAATAAAAACATATTTAGCAAAAAAAATATTTTATATAAATTTAATTATATAGTTATTTGTAATGTACGAATTATATATAGTAAAAAGATGAAAATTACCACTAAAGCAAAATATTCAGAAAATTAAGAGGATAATTTGGTTTTATATTGAATTATTAGTAAATATGGGATAAACTAGAGTGTGGTATTAATGTTACTATCTTTACAAATTACACAATAAATAGAAGTAAAGATAAGTTCTTTGGTAAAAACAACTTATTAGGAAGTGAAATCATGCTATCAAAGGTAAAAACATGCGTGTTGCAAGGACTCGCTGGATATATAGTTGATGTGGAAACTGATATTTCAAGAGGACTGCCGAGTTTCAATATCGTTGGACTTCCTGACGCGGCAATAAAAGAATCGAAAGAAAGAGTTAGAACAGCTATTAAAAATGCTGGTTATGACTTTCCATTAAGTAGAATTACTGTCAATTTAGCTCCGGCAAATCTTAAAAAAGAAGGTACTCAAATTGATTTATCTATTGCAGTAGGAATATTAATGGCTATTGGAATCATTAAAGCTCAGGAATTAAATGATATATGCTTTATTGGTGAATTATCGTTAGATGGAAAAATAAACAAAGTAGATGGAGCTTTACCTATTACTATTTCATTAATGGAAATGGGTATAAAGAGGTTGGTAATACCATTCGATAACCAAGATGAGTGTAGTGTTATTGAGGGTATAGACATCATACCTGTTAAAAATTTAATTGAATTAGTACAATATTTAAATGACGAGATTGAAATACCTCCATATAAGACAAATATAGACAAGCTACTTAGCAGTTATGATGATAATTATGAAGACTTTAGAGATGTAAGAGGCCAGCAAGCACTAAAAAGAGCTATGGAAGTAGCTGCAGCAGGTGGTCACAACATATTAATTGTAGGACCACCTGGTTCAGGAAAAACTATGATAGCTAGGAGGTTACCTTCAATTCTTCCAGACCTTACCTTCGAAGAATCTCTTGAGATAACGAAAATATATAGTGTGTTAGGACTATTAAATAATAGAGGCATAATTAATAAAAGGCCATTTAGAGCTCCTCATCATACAATATCAGATGTATCTGTTATAAAAAGGGTAAAAAATTCAACACGAAAACTCAAACAACTCTCAAAATCGAGAGTTGTTTTTTTATATATTTAATAAAGTAATTATAAAATATTAATGAAATAATTATAAAATATAAACAAAGTAATTATAAAATTAATAAAATCAAACATAAAAATAAATAATATTGATTTATAAATTAAAGTGTAGTATAGTAAATATATTAAATCTTTACATCGGAGGACTATAATTAATGCCAAAGAAAGATAAGAGGGTTGTGGTTTTTACTACAATTCCAAACCCAAGACCTATAGAAGAGTTATATGAATTATTCTATAAAATGGCTTACGATGATTTTAACAAGGTATATGATGGAGAAAATATAGAAATAATAGCAGGATTACTTGGTATGGTTCCAACAAAAGATGTAAGGGAAGTATTTATAAAGTATGCACTTGAATATCATATTGGCATAATTTTTAAAGATGAAGAAACATTAAAAAAGCTAGAGGCAAATTATGAAAAATTAAAAAAGAAGTATTCTGAAGAAATATCTAAAAGAGATAAACAAGAATAAAAGGGCATTTAAGCCCTTTGTTTATTAACTTTGTCCATACAGGTAATTGATAAAAGAACGCCCTACGGGTTAAATATGGGCGTCTAGTTATATTCAACTCCATCTACTGTGAAGTTTCAAGTTGTCTATTCTGTTCCTGTTCTTTTCTATGTTCAGAATTATTAGTTAGCTGATTTTGAATAAAAGATAGTAGTATCGGTATTATTAAAACTGTAAATAAATGAGATATGTATATTTCTGACTGAACAATTTTTTTAAGATAGCCACCTTTAGGAACTATATTACCATATCCAATTGTAAAATACGTAATTGTACTAAAATAATTAGAATCAGAGATGTCGGTTAGATAGTTTTTATACTGTAGATTTAATTCATTTATAGTTTCTTCTAATAAAGCAATCTCGAGTTTAATTACATTATTAGGTTCACTACCTTTAAGATTAGAAACATTAATAATTTCATTTTTGTAATACATGATTTTAGAATAAGTTTCTTTCGCATCATCATTTATCTCACTATAAAACAATCCTTCCATTTTATCGTGGTTTATTGCGTACTCGTTATAGCCAGCGTAAATGAACCCATATATCATAATGGTATAACTGACTAAAATTATATAGTAAACAACTATAAAGATGTATCGAACTTTATAAATGAAGTTAGAAATAGATAGAATGATGGCAATAAAAGAATTTACTATTGCAAATTTTGTATTAGTTTTAGAGTCTTTTAGATAAATAGTATTAAGTTTATAAGCTTTGATTATCAAACCAAGTGATATCGCTATGTAAAATTCAATAAATACAAAAGATAATATATTAAATTTATCAATTGGATAAGTAGTAATTGAAGTTAAAACAATAAAAAGAAAAAACAATCCATACGTGAAATCTAAAATAAAAGAAAAGGTGATATCTTTATATGAAACGATTAAGGGAAAAAGCATAATCAATGAAAAAAATAAATGAGCTTTGTAATTATGTAAAGGTGAAAGAAAATTATTCTCTTTTATAAACATTAAAAAAAGTATACTAACTATGTAGAATAGTAAAATTTTATTTTTACTCCATAAATATCTAATAAAATTTAAAGGTAATTTTATTAGTTGAATTATAATTGATGATAGTGTTTTTAGAATTTTTCTTAGCAAAGACATTACTTACCTCCTGTAACGAATTAAGCATTTCACAATTTTAAGATATTAACTATTTTTACTCTTTATGAAATCAATAAAATTCAGGACTTCATTAAACTCTTCTTCATTTAGGTCAGATAAATTAATCATCTTATTTTTGTTAAGATGTGAATTAACTTTATCTTTTCGACCTATGAAATAAGTAGCGATTGTTCCAGTTAACATTCCTATAAATCCTATACCTACTACCATAAGAATAGCTGCAATTACTCTTCCGACAGTTGTAACGGGTGAAATATCTCCATAGCCAACAGTAGTTGCAGTTACAAAACTCCACCATACTGCATCTCCAAACGACTTAATTGTTTGATTTTGTTCTGCATAATAAATGCCGATTGAACCTAAAATTATCGTAACTATAGTCAAATATAATACATAAATAAATCCATTTGTATGAATAAATTTTTCTATCTTATTTGTAAATTTTTTGATATATACAATAAATCTTACCAATCTAGTTAATTTAGTCAATTTAGCTAATCGAATTACCCTAATTAATCTTACTATTCTAAAGGCTCTAAACAAGGAATTGAAGGGAATAATGGCAATTAAATCTAAAATATTATGTATAAAAAATTCCTTTTTATTCTGTGATAAAATCAACCTTACAAAATAGTCAATAAAAAATATAGATAATATACAGTTATCTATATAAAATAACATTCTAGTAGATTCAATTGAAACTTTTCCTACTAAGTCTAAAAACGCTAAGCTTACTGCAATCAATGCTAATATTGCTATCGATACTTCATAGATTAATGTGAATTTATTTTTTTTTATTGTATCTATCATATTAATCAAACCTTCTTTAATATATTTAGTCGCCTTTCAATATCCATCCCTTTTCTATAAAATTACCTTTGTGGCCACCTAATATTTCATGACTATAAAAGTATTTCTCTCTACATTCTTCACACAACATTCTATAAATTGATTTATGCCTGTTCCAATCATCGCTTCTTGATTCTTCTTCGTATACACTTTTGCCACATGGACAAGGATATTGTTTTATCCAATCTGTTTCCCAGCTCATAACACTTCCTCCTTTCACTTAACTATTAGATAGAAATGTACATAATATTTTCACTTCTAACATTCCTATTAGAACTCACATAACTATTTTCTACAAATGTTTCCATATTCCTTCATTTCAAATTAAAGTTTAAACAAACCATATGTGGTATAATATAGTAAAAATGACAAGGGGGATAATCATGCCATATAGGTTTGATATGAGAGAAAAATCAGCTCAACAACAAGCAATCGTTAGACAAAGAGATGAGAATGAAAGGATTAAAAAGAGTTTAATTTTATTTAACTGTATTAAGACATTATAATTTATAAGGGGAATAGAATATGAGAAAAATATTGATTTTCATTATATGTTTTAGTTTGATATTGGGAGTTGTAGGGTGTAGCGAGAAATTACCAGAAGGCATTGAAAACAAAGAATTTTATAAGGATATGGTAAATTCAATTAAAGTATATGAAAAGCATTTGAAATCAAAAGAACCGATTTTAGATAATAATTCCAATTATATTAATAAAAATGACGAAAAGATATTAGAAAAAACATTAATTTATGCCAATGAAAAATTAACTGAAAAAGAACAGAGAATATATATTATAGTAAATTCTTTATTCATATATATCGACACTTATTGTAGTACTTCGAATGAAGATATTCAGACATTAAATGTTGCAAAAGAACAAATATCAAAACTATCTAAAGAACTTTTTAATTTATTAGATTTAGATATGAATGTTGATGAATTGTTGAAATAATAAAATATTATAAAACATTTGCGTTTAAGACTATTTTATATGGTCTTTTTTTGTGCTTATTAAAAGAATAATTTTCCTACTTTAGAAGTGCTTGACTAGCATATCTGATTTCGGAACGACGAAATTCGTCTACCTAAGAAATCTCTAAGTTATTCTGATTCACTTAGAAGTTAAAGGAAGAGTATAGTAAGATTGCTAAAGAAAATATGACAAGAGGGGTTACCCTTGACCAACATTTGTCAAAGGTAGATATAGGAAGTTTCTATTAATCTCTTAAATATTCAACTTGATTAATACTAAAAAGTACCCTATACTTCAAAAAATTAATAAAAAATCGTCAAAAAGTGATTTCTGTACCCCTTATAATTACTAGGATATAGAGGTCACTTTTTTTGTGTTTTTTGCATACTTCGAAAAATAAGGGCAAAATAAGGGGTGGAAATCTTTTATAATGCAAATGTATTACCTACATAATTAAAGCTCTTAGAACGAAAATATAAGCGTTATTTAGCATGAAATAAGGCATCCGCAATTGGATACCTTATTTTTCTTTTTTGTCTTTGTAATAATCTATTATTATTTTAGCAGCTTGTTTAGATCTTGTTCTTAATTCTTCAGTTGCATCTTTATCTAGTTTTTCTACAACTTCATTAGGTAAAACAACCGATATTTGTGTATTATCCTTGCTTATCGCCACGTTTTCACCTCCTAATTAATATGTTACTATAAAAAGTCATTTAATTCAATAAAAATATATAAAAAATAGTTGACGGTCAATGACTATTGTGATATATTTTATATATAAAGTAAATGACAGTCAATTACTTAATAAAAATAAGAAGCGAGGTGATGAAAATGTTAAACAATAGCACATTAAAGCAAATAGAGGAAAAAGCAGGATTAAAACATTTAGTTAGTAAAGACGAGTTAAATTATAACGAATACATGCAAGTTGTATGTACTGATGAATTTCAGAAAATAGCTAATGAAACATTAAGCAATCTCAAAAGATTAGATAAAGATAATTGGTATTAGAAATAATGACCTTATAAAATATAAGTTTTAATGGGTCTTGAAAAAAATAAAAGGGAGGAATAATTATGATTAATGTTATTGTACCACTAAACAAAGAGGAAATTGAAAAGCAAATTAAAGGATTTGAATATTTGCTAAAAAAGGATACAAATGAGAAAGATAGACAGATTCACGAACGGGCATTAGAAGTTCTAAAAAATTACTTAAATAAATTTAATTCAAGTGAACTAAGAGAACTTAAAATGTGTGAAGCAAGTAGAAAAGAGATTAGAAGTTTAATAAATCAGGAAGCAACTCAAGAGGTAAGCGAAAGACATTTAACCGATATAGAAGTTCTAACAAAAAATAATATACACGAAGTAATCAAATTTATTAAGTTACTAAGAGAATCAAGAGGTCACGTATATGTAGCTATAGGGAAATATAGAAAAGAGATTAGGCAGCAAGGCAGAGGTAATATATCTTTTACTGAAATAGACGAAGCATACAAAAAAGGTGACATAAACAAATTAAAAAGTTTGTTAATAGAATTATTTTTAGAATACATAAGCCAAAGAGAAATAAAAGATGCCGTTAAGTTTGCCGAAAATGGTAATATATCATTTAAAGATATTTACAAAAAACATATGAAAGCATTAAAAAATAATAGACATGACAAGTTTATGTGTTGTGTTACAGCTACCTATAGAGAATAAACAAGAAAACAAAAAAGGGGGGATTTTATTATGGCAAAAGTGGAAAGAAAATATATAATTGAAAAATTTGTAGAGAATTTAGTTTTATATGATGTTACTGCATTCGAAGTCTATAACTATATTAGAGATACAAGAACAATTAAAACTTATAGCAAATATCTTAAAAAATTTAATCGCAAAGAAGAAATAATTGGAGATGTACTTTTAATTGCACAAATAGTCGGAACAACTAAATATAACAAAGCTGAAGTAAAAGAGTTAGCAGATGTTTTGCTAGAAAATAGAAAGAGTTAATTGAAAAAAGTTCAAAAAACACAAAAAAACATAACAAAATCGCTTGACAGCCTGTACCAAACGTGTTATATTATAATAATAGGGGTATCTCTATGCCTTTTTCCAGATATCCCTTCAAAACAACTTTATTTAATTACTTTTTTTGGAGTTTTTTAAAAACTTTACTTTTTTGCACCCTTTTTTAAGAAAGGGTAGATTTATATCTTTACGCTATCAATTATAACTGAACGAGGAGGTGATTGTCAAGTGCATATAACAAAAATTATGTGTATGGAAAAAAATATCAATTAAAGTCAGGCAGATGACTCGAAGTACTAGCAAAAATTAACAAGTAAAAATTTGTATACCAAAAGGGGGAGGAATTTATTATGAGAAATGAAGAGTTAAAGAAAGAGTATATTAGATACTGCTTAGAGAATGGGTTGGCTGAAGCATATATATATTACCCAGATTCAGCTGAAGATTTAGTAGAATTAGACATTAAATATATAACAAATAAGGATGAATGGAAAAAAGAATATATGGAGAGATTTAATTGGGCAGATGATGAAGGTTTTGAAATAAGCGAAAATACAGGGTATCAAGGCGAAGGATATTATGATTTTATGGTGACTTGTCACGATGAATGCTTAGATAGAATTGAAATTATAATGGATATTAATAAACAGAAGGTTCAACATGAATATGAGGAAATAAAAAGAATGTATATTAACTATGATCACTCAGAAGAAGAGGCGGAATATTATGCTTCTAAAAAATTTGAAGAAAAGAGAGAAATAACCGAAGAAGATATTGCTAAATATCTATAATAAAACTCTAAGGGGGAGAAAGTGAATTGAAAACACCAAAGGCTTTTAATGATAATTTAAAAAATGACATCATTACTATGGAGATGCTTGAATTAGCTTTATATTCAATAAATAAAAGAGCTAAGAATTGCAGGGATAAGAAAAATGAATATTATCAAAAGGGCAAGATGTCAGGCTATAAAAATGATTATTCATTTAAGTCTGTTGAAAAGTATAAGGAGCAGGAACAAGAATATTATGAGCAAAAAGATTTTCTATTAAAGGAACTGTTGAAGCCTATTTGTATACACGAAACAACTAATAAAAAGCAAAATAGAATACGTTATTATGACTATGAAGATGAATACAATGAATTACTTAGTAAAGCGATATATGAAAACTGTTATTTTGATAATGACGAAGATGATTATGTTTATTTTATAGATGTAATAGAAGTTGAAGAAGTTAAGAACTATTTTATGTTCTTTGAAACTCCAAATTATTCATTTCATATACCTATCAATGAAAACGATATTAATAGCTTTAAATTAGAAAAAGTAGCTATTAATGATTTAATAACTAAAGGAAAAGAGATTAATGGTTTAGTATCAGTTCAATTTTGTAAAAAGTTAATTGAATTAGTAAAGGAAGGTAATTACGAATTTATATAAATTATTAAGGAGGAATTTTAACTATGGCTACTAGAAAGCGAAAACAGTATTATGTTTATCAATACAGATTTAAAGACATTGAAGAAAAAGATGGGGAATTATACTTTAACAGTAATAATCGTATTGAATACCCTAATTCTGAAAATCTACTTTATGACACTATGTATAGAGTTTTAGAAAAGGAATATGACATTAGATACTATGATGACGAAAATAATAGAGTGAAAAACACTATTCCAGAGATGTTTATTTTGAGATCAAAAGGAATTAGAAGTGAGTCTGCTAAAAAGAGATATGACCGACTTATTGAAAATGGAGTATTAGTAGATGGAGTCAAGTATATTTATTCAGAAAAATCTAGTTCGATGACTAGGACACAAAAAACAGTATATATTAAAGCAGATATTCAGGAAGAGGTAGAAAAGCATATTACACTTGGTAAGAAACCCAAAAGGACTGTTCTAGCTAAATGGTTAAGCACTAAAGGCTTAACATTAAGTAGTGCTAATCTAATGCCAGATGTACCGAATATAGTCATTATACCTGATTTTGAACGCACTGTAATCGAAGATGTAAAAATGATAGTACCTTATGAATTAACAAAAGAAGATAAAAAGATGTATGCAGAAATGCTTAAAGAAAAGGAGATAGAAGAAAATAGGTTACAACAATATTATAAAAAGATTGAAGAAGTAGATGAAATATTTACTCAAGAATATTTAAGTAAACTTTCGGAATTAAATAGTAATACCCGTTTTACAAGAGGTCGATGGATAAGTGAAGGTAGGAGAGTCAAAGTTGAGGAACTTGATAAGCCTAAACATGTTATTAGAAACAAAAAGGGAGAATTATTTCCAATTTATCATGCTAAGCAAACTGAAGAAATAAAGATATTTCCTATAGATGAAAAGACCCTAGGTTATAAACTAGAAAAGGTTAAAGATTATGAAAATGAAATAAATTGTTTTGATGGTATGGCTTTAATGTCATTAGAATTTGCAAAGAAAGTTGAGGAATTTCTTCAAGTAAGTAACGCAAATGCAATACAAGGAAGATTACCTTATATAAAAGGGTTATTCGTTAAGTTCGATATTAAGAAATATTTTAAAGAAGTATTAAAAACAGATACTATAGTTGACCTTTGGAATAAATCACATAACATAGATGATATTGACATAATAGCTACAGAATCATGTTTCAAAGCAAAATTAGAGATAGATGAGAATGATAAAAAGCATTGGCTATTTGAAAACATGGAAGAATACTATTCACAAATAAAAAAATATGGATACACCAAGTTCGGAATAGCCAATTTTGCTGAAGATATTTTAGATAAGTTCGCTCCAACGACTTATCAATTAATCAATTCGCTCAATTTAAGTGTATATGATTTAGCAGTATTAAGTCAAGAGGAAAGAAAATTAATAGATGACGTAATTAAAAGAGCTGATACTGCAAGTGTAAAATTATTCCTTGATATGATTATATCTGAAGATAATTCAGATAGTGATGACGATAAAGAAGAAACAAAGACGAAAGCAGAATATATTAAAAATGCTATAGAACTAAATGAAAGAATGATATTTGATAAAGAAGTTCAAAGATTCTTATTTTATAAAGCTAAAGATATGCTTTATGAGATGATGAAGGGTAGAATTAGAATACCAAGCCGATATCAATACATCACAGGCGATATTATTGCATTTTGTGAATGGGCTGCATATCGTGACCCTGACAAAGTAAAAGGATTTTTAAAGAATAATGAGTTTTATTGTAAAGGACTTGAAAATACAGAACAAATCTTAGTACGCTATCCATTAACTCATCATTCAGAAGTAAAAGTTGCACCATTCATTCAAATAGATAATCCCTATTTAAAACACTTACATAATATAATTCAATTTAATACTTATGACCTCACAATGACCCAATTATCGGGCTGTGATCTTGACGGAGACATTGTAGATGTAATTCCAGCTAATACTCCTATAGCTAATAATAGAGTGCTTAAAGATGCAGTAGAAGAAGATTTAATTCAAGTTAATCCAAAAGATAAAGCATTAGCTAAAGCAGTAGAATTAAATACTCAGGCTATATTAGATTTTGAAAGAGTTAATCTTCAAAATTTAACTGGTAAAGTAACTAATATTAATACTACATTACAAGATAAATCATTTGGATTAGGAGATATGAAACATAATAATCTATCAAACTCTATGTGTAAATTGCTTCAGGCTTTAATAATTGACTCTGCAAAGACACAACAAATTATAGAGATACCAGAGATATTAAAGCAAAATGCAACTAGATTACCTTATTATTTTAGATATATATATGGTGGTACTGAAAAAAGATATATGAATGCTAAATCACCAATAAGTATGATGTGTAAAGGAATTGAACGAAAAATTGAAAACGGTGAATTATTCATGAGACTAGATGAAATTGGCACTGATATTGAAGATAAAAGTTATTTGGATATTAATAGAATTCATGAATTGATGATTGATGAGTCCAAATATGACTCAAGCACTTATTTTGATTTATATGATAGATTAGCACCAATTCACAATGACTTTAGCACTAGAAAAGGTGAGATTGATAAATTAAGAGATGATATAAACGAGTATGATAATTCAGATAATGCAAAAGAAAAAAGGGAAAGAATTAAGGATTTATATGCAGAATTGTATGATGAAATTAGAGCTAGAACAATTAGAGCGTGTAATCATGTTTGTAAAGCACCGACTGATATATTTATCAGAAAAAAAGTTTTAAATGAAAAGTTACAACAATTAAATAAACAGTATAAGGAAAATAAAGATGAGAAAATAGCTAATGAAATACATGAAATTATAGAAGAATTGAGAAATACATGTAATAATCCTTCAATTTTAGCAAGTGTAGCAGTTAGAATTGCATATGAAGATAGTAAAAATAGTAAGCCTGATAATATTATTAATAGAAATAAAAACTACTTGTTCCCTTGGATAGTTGCATCAGAAGGAATATTAGAAAATGTAAAAACACATGAAGAAATAAATAAAACTAAAGTAGTAAAAATAGATTTTAAGTTACCATTTAAAACAGGTATTTGTAGAGTTATTGACAGAATCGGATATATGAAAGGTAAAATGTTTCATGCTCCAATAAACGACGGTTCGTTTGTTGTTAAGTATAAAGAAGGGGAGTATTATGCGGTTTATGATGTAGAAGAGAAATGTAATATAGAAACAACTGAAAGTGTAACTGTGGGAGCTGATGATAGTATGAATAAAATTAGAAATTATAATTGCAATGTTGTATATTTACAAAAGCATCCTGATGAGCTACAAGAGTTATTAAACGAAAAGGATATTAAACTAGGTATTAATGAAAATGGGTATTTATCGTTCTTTATTGATGATGAGTTTATATTCTCAGTTGCTAGAAATAGCATACAAAATAATAAAATAAGATTAAATCTTAATGATTATGTAGGTAGAGTTTTTAAAGCAAAAGTAAATAAAGCAGCTAATAGAAGTATGCAATTAATTATTAATCAAATTGCATGATATAGGGGGCTAAAAGCCCCCAAAGGGTGACAAATTAGTAAAAATAATAACGTGCGTACAATCAAAAAAGGAGGAGTGTGTTTATGTTAAAAGAAAAAATAAGTGTTAAAGAAATGGATGAATTGCAAAAGGAGATAGGTGAGCAACTAAAGCAACACCTAGAATCACTTAATTTAAAAGTTGAAATTAGTTATATCAACTTAGGATATCAAGTCAATCGAGGCTATGGAGTATTTATTTACAACAACAAATATGACTATGTAAAAATTGATATAAATTTTAATGAAGAATATGGATTTGAAGAACATCTAGGTATAATTCTAAAGCTACTAGGAAACGAAAAATGTTATTATCATAAAGCATCACTAGTAGAAAGGTTTATAGTAGATTTGCTTGAAGAAAAAGGCGTAAAAGACATATTTGTTCATGATGGACAGATATATTCTGATGGTCTAGAAGAACCACTAGGAATTAAATATATTCATAAGTTTGAGTATGACGAAGACCGATTTGTACTTACACTAAATGATGATGACTATAAATATATTATTGATCTAATAAATGAAGAGATTGAGGTAATAGAACTATAGCAGGAGGGGTTTATCCCCTTCCTATAATCTGATTGAAAGGATGATTTTATGGATAAAAAAGATATCCAACACTATGTAGTTAAGAGTCTTAAAATTGCAAATTATTTAGTTAGAAGTGGATACGATATCCTAAAAGTTGAAGATAGTAGAAGTAATAATTTTTATAAAGTGTTTATATTTGAAGACTCACCCGAGTTGAGAAAAGAAGTAAAAAGATATAAAAAAGTATTAAATAGATACTAGATCGAAAGGATGAGTATTAATATGAACGGACTTATATTTAATTTATATCAAGCCAATAAATTCATAAAAATGGGAGCAACTGTTGAAAGTATAGGGTTATCTAGGGGTAAAACTTATGCAAAATTTAAAGTTGATAATGTATTTAATGAGCTAATGGAAAGGTGGAATAATCACACATTAGATTAATCGATTGAAAGGGGATTGAAGGGGATGAGTATTTTTCAGATTAGTGATAAAAAAATAAAAACAAAAATTGATATGACCATATCAGAATATATGAATAATATTAATAAGTTTAGCGAATTACATAAAAAACAAATAGAATTTGCTAAAACATTAGCTAATATGATATACACTAAAAAAGATAAGAGTATTGTAGATGTAATCATTGCCAGATGTGGCATAGGAAAGAGTATATTTATTAAATCATTTCTAAAACACTTAGTTAATGACTATTGTTACATTGGTCAGATGTCAAGAAATAATATATTAGAAACATGTGGATCAATAGTTGTTACTGATAGTTTAGAAAGATTAGAAGAAATAATTAAATATGAAGGTTTACAAGATAGATGTTATTTTGTTCGATATAATAAAGAAGAGTTAGAGAGTAAGAGTAGAATTGATTTTCAAACGCAGCTAAAAGAACAGTTTAAGTATCCAATTATATTAATTACTACTCAGAAATATTTTAAAATGAGTAAAAGCGAAAGAAATATTTTATATAAATGGGCAAAAGGGACAAGAGAAATAGCTATTATTGATGAAAAGCCTATTATGATGAGTGAAACAATTGTGGATGAACAATTTTTAAGTGAAATTAAAGTAGCTATTCACAAGTGCTATGAAGGTAATGAAAAAAATTATTTACTTGATACTTTTGAAAAGATATATGATGACTTAGATTATATTAGAAAGAATTACAGTAGAAAATATGAGGTCATGTGGCTTAAAAATTCTAAGCCAACTCTACTTCTAAATGAAGAAGAAGATAAAAAATTTTTTGATATATTAGCTAATAATGTAAGTAGTTATATATATAATAGTGTTTTAGAACTTAAGCGGATATACACTGATGGTTGTTTGTTTGTTAATAAGAAGAATAGAGAGCAAGATAATAAAAGACAATTCATATTATTAGAATCGAATGAAGATAAATTTGACACAGAAAATTGTAAGTACTATATTCTTGATGCTACTGCTAAGTATGATGTTGATTATTTAATTAATGATGAGAAATTTAATTATATTGAAATTGATGATAAAAAAGATGTAAAAGATATTAATATACATCATATAACCTTTGGTGCTAGTCAAAGAAGATTAAAAGTAGATAACTATAGTCTAGAAAGTATTGCTAAATGGATAAATAATAATTTTGATGATAATGCTTTAGTACTTACATATGGGCAAAAAAGTGGAATATATCAGAAATTTAGCAAGATATTAAAAACAAATGAAATGGCGTATTTTGGGAGTATAAAAGGAAAAAACGATTGGGAAGATAAAAAAACAATGATACAAATTGGATTTAATAGACAAAGTGATGTCGTGTATTTGCTTACTTATATATATCTTAACAAAAAATATAACGACTGGAATAGTATGAGTAATTTAGAAATTGAAAAGGAAACTGAAAAGCTTTTACTTTTGGAAAAAGGTATATTTTTAAGTAAAGAAATGAATTGGATTATGAGAAGTAAAATACTAGTTGATACTGAGCAGAATATAATGAGAATCAAATGTAGACATTTTAGTAATAAAGAGTTATGTAATGTATATATAATCAACAATCAATATTATTCTAATTACATTGAGAGATTAGCTGATAAATTAAATGCGGACTTTAAATCATATTTACCAAATGAATTTATAGATGCAAATATAGAAAACTATGGAGATAAAGAAACTACAATAAGCAAACTAATAAAATGGGTAAAAAAATACAATGGAACTCCAATATTAGTAAATGATTTTAAGAAGAAATTCGAACTTTCAGATTATTATTGGAAAAAGCTGTTCAGAAATAATATTAATGACGAATCAATTAAGAGATTTCAAGAAATATGGAGCAATAGAAATATTCAAAGAAAAGCTAATAGAGAATTTGGTAAGGGTAAATGGATATATATTAAATAAAAAAGTGTACAACTTTCTAATAAATAGTTATATTAGGAACTAGTACACTAAATTGTATTATTGGTTAGTATTAAAATTAAAAATCTATTCGTGGATGCCAAAATGCTTTTCTTTGGCAGACACAACAACTGAGCGTAGCGAAGGCGTTAGGTCTTTACACTACATACTAAGAGTAACAAAATAACGCTTTGTCACTCTCCTTCCCCAAAACGAAAAACGTGTTTTGTGTAAGATAATATATATTAAAATTATAATTTAGATTAAGGGAGGAATTATTATTGAAGTTAAATTAAATAGAAATTTCGATTACACAATGTTTTATTTAGACGAAGATGAGAATATAACCACAACAATACCAGAAGGAACTATAATAGAAGTCGAATCACTCGATGATGAATTTTTTGATAAATCTAAAGGCGAATTTGATGACTTACTGGGAGAATATAAAGGAAAATACATATTAGAAAGTTTTGGTTTTGACCCGATGAAACATATGATTGATGATGTATCAGACTATATTTTAGTTGATAATGACTTTGAGATAGTTGAATAGTAATAATTACCCACGTGCATTAGTTGTAGGTGGGTTTTTTATTAGGAGGAATCTTATGTACCAATTCTTATATTATGATGAAGAAAATCATGACTTCTATGTTCGTGATTTGATTACAAATGAAGAGCATTGTTTTAAGTTAAAGGAGTTTGTCAGGTGGAAAAAAGGCATGATAAGAAAAAAGAAAAAGTAAGACGGACAGATATGTCTAGCTTGAAAACAAAATAAAAGTAAGGATGGTGAAAAGATGGCAATTACGTAAAACTCCCTTTTGTTTGTTATTAAGAGAGGGAGAGAAGGTTTAATAAGTTTGACTTAGAGTTTCTGTTTAGGAACTCTTTTTTTTATGTTTAAAAATGGGTATTGGGAGTAGTAATTAGCATCGTAAGTTATGCAAAAAGAATATTTAGGCAAGATTAAGGAGAGTAATGGTTGGTTTTGGGATGATATAGAGAAGAAATATTATCTTATAATTTCTGACGATATGGATAGTCTACTAACGGCATTATTAATACTTACATATAGACCAAATTGGGAGATTGGTGGTTTTATAGATTATAGAGAGGGATTTTATATTAAAAAGGGTATGGAAGGTAAATTAAATAAGGATAATATTATTTGTGTTGATATGAGTGTGTGTGAGGAAGGTATTAAGTGTATTAGTAATCATGTCACTATGCGACATAAGGATGATACAATTAATTCTCAAGATATCAATTTATCTAACATGGATGGTATAAGTCCTTTTAACTATTTTTATAAATATAACTTGAATTCTTTTATACTTACATATTCACTCTTAGGATTGAAGCCATCATCTGAAAGAGCTAGTGCATTAATGTTAATGTTAGATAGTGCATATCAGCCCTATTTTGCGAATAAAGCATACCAGGATTATTATACACAGAAAAGATATTTGTGTGATGTATTAGACTTAGAAGAAGTTTGGGAAGTACAGAAAAAGATAGATAAATTTAATTTTTCGTTGGGTAAATGTAATCTAGGATTAAATAGCAAGATATATGCTTGTAATGAAGGAATTAAAACAGTTAAGCCCGTTTTCTTAGAAGAAGTATGTGAAATATTAGAAATTGATTATAAGCCTGAGAAGTTGGAGGGCTTTTTTTATTTGATAAAATTAGTGACTAGCATAACTAGACATATAAATTTTAATGCAATTGATAAGAATGACATAATCGGTATGGCAGTAACTAGAAGAGATACACAAAAAACATGTTGGGTAGAAGGAGGTATAGGATCTTGTATATTTCCAAAAGGGAATTACAAAACTGGGGAAGCTTGTTGAGTAAAGTTGATGTTCGGAGTTTAAATAGACAGGAATATAAAAGTTATTATCAGATGAAGAGGGTTGTGACTAATAGATATAAGCCAGTTAAGGGTGTTAATGATGTATTTAGTATGATGAATATATAATATAGGGGCTTATCAGCCCCTCGGCATGATGGAGAAGGATTAGCCAACTTTTCTATTGTAATCACGTGCTTTCAGACGAGCCGACCGACTCACAAAGGACGGTCGTTAAATGTATTCTTTGTGGGCTAAAACATAATATCAAACATAAGCCGATTACAAAAGGGCTTATAAAATATACTTTTGTAGCTTAAACATAATATCAATCTAAAAGTCCGTATCGTCTACTCCTTCGAATTTAAAGACGCCCTGCAATTGCTCGGACTATAAAGATAAGCGTTGCTCTCATAACTATATCTATTAGATATAATTATGATTCTTCCTTAATGGCCACTCACAAAAGGGCTGAATAAATACTTTTGTGGCAATGAATGTACTTTTTGATTTATTAAAGATTTTATTTCAGAAAGTCACTTGCAAGAGGGCTTTTAAAATATACTCTTGCAGCCGTAATAATATTTATTCTTATGTGGGCGACTTACTGTTGCCCTCGTTCTTTTTTAAAATTATAAACTTTACATATAGAAATTTTATTAGGGGGGGGTTAAGTGATGGAAATTAAAGAGAAAATTGAAGAATTGAAGAGTGTTAAAAATGAGGTAAACATCGATACTAACAAGATTATAGAAGAAATTAAAAAAACATATAGACTTGTATCTAACACAACAAATAGAATAGAACGACAATTACAGTATATAGAAGATAAGCAGAATAAAATATTAGAAATACTAAAGTATAAAAATGTCGATACAGAAGAAATAAAAAAACAACAAGAAATATTAGAATTAGAAAATAAATTGAGGGAGTTAAGGGGTGAGTAAAGTGAAAGATAGAGATAGAGAGCCTATAAATCATGTTTTGGATGATTTATGGGAAAGGACACAATTTGAATGGGATAGAATGTCGATTGATGACAAGATGACGATGCGAACTCTAATGCAAGTATTAAAAGGCGATATAGACGAGTATGTTATGCCTTATTACGATACTATAAGCGAATGGGCAAATTTAGACATTAATAGTATTATTTTGAGCGAAACAAGTTGTGATTATAAAAAAATAAATGAGTTGATGGGGGTAAAATGTTATGAAAGAAATAATTAGCGGTAATGGAAAGGTAACTATTTTTTATGATGATCCTTTTGAAGATTTGTTAGATCAATGCGATTTTGAAGTACAAGTACAATACAATCATATATCAGATTTACTAGACCAGACTAACGATGAAATTGTAGAAACAACTAAAAAGATAGAAGAGTTGCGTGTTGAGATTGACTTATATACTAGATTAGAAAAAATTAATAGAGTTAGACAAATGCAGAATCAGTTAGAAAACCTAAAAGAGAAATTGGTTGAAACTGAAGAGAAATATGATGTGCTAGAAGATATGTGGACTGATATGTATTTTGCGGTTTTAGGTGAAGAAAAATAGGAGGATAATTATGGAAGAGATAAAGAGTGATTTAAAAGAAATTAAAGAAGATGTAAGTTGTATTAAAAATACTTTATATCAAAATGAATTAATGGAGGTTATGTAGATGGAAAATACAGAAAAAAGAGATGATTATTGGGTTACAAGTAAGTTTATTAATAGTTATTTAATTAGTAATGGGTTTAAACATAATAAAGTTGAAAAGGTTGGAAACAAAATAGGCTTTTTCTATCCTAAAAATAATGAATTGTTTGCAGCTATTAAAGCATATAAAGAAAATGAAGAGATAAGAAAACTCGTACATAATTATCATGTTGTTAACGATTTAATTAAGGGTGCTAAGTATTAAATATTCCCATAAAGGTATATAATAGAAATAAGATTATATATAAGGGCGTGATGATATGTTAAAGGAGTTTAAGAAGTTTACAAGGAAAGTAAACAAGGTTAATGCTAAAGTTAAAGATGCAGAAGCTGTTGTAGGATTAATGACGGGTGATACTCAGAAGTTTACTAGACGTGCAAAGAATAAGACAAAATGGAGATTAATGAATAAATTGATGAGAAAGATTTAGAGCTAATAGAGATATTGGCTCTTTTTTAATTTAAGGAGTGATTTTATTGGATAATGAGTTATATAGTAAGTTGAAAGATTTATACTGTGATACATATGACGAGATAATTCAGGATATTGACAATAGAATTGAGAAAAAAGTGGTTGAGAGAATTGATAGGATAGAAGGTAGTTTGAGTGAATTGATAGATGTGTTGAAGGATATTGTGAAATAGTGAAAAATAAAAAATTGGAGGTATTGTTGAATGAAATTATTTAAGAAATTATTTGAAAAGAAATCTGGATTAGAAATTGTAAATATGGAATTAAACGAAGAGTTGGAATTGAGAATATGGAATTAAACGAAGAGTTGGAATTGAGAAAATTAGGTGTTATTGTTAAGACAAATGATATTGAAAAAAAGATTAATTCTTTAAAAAATCTCGAAAATATACAGGGTAGCAAAGGTAATATAGATCAGGGCGATTATATGGTTGGATTGTATAATGGACTGGAGATTGCAGTTGCATTACTAGAAAATAGAGAACCAAATTTTGTAGATATTAATATCGAGTAATCGTTCGACATTTAGAAGGATTTCCCTTTTATGTATTGAAGTGAATATATTGAAAGGGGATGAAATATTGGATAAATGGAATAATTTATATTCAAGAATAAGAAAAAATAAGATACATGTTATTGAAATTGAAGAAGATTATTATATGATTTTTAATAATAAGATATATAGATGTAGTAATAATGTATATGATAGATATATTTATTATTTTGAAAAAGATAATCTTACTGTTACTAAAGAACAAATGAATAAACTAGAAATAATAGTTAAGAATGAATATGAAAATGGAGAACTGAGGATATGGGAAGATTTAAAAAAATTTATAGGTAGACTTGACGAAAGAGATATAGATATCGCCAATAAAAGTTGTGATAAATATATTAATGGATTAATTGAAGCAGATATTTTTTTAGAAAGATCCCATACGGGTTTTTTAGATGGTAATGAAATTTGGGTTGATTGGATAAAAAAAGTAGAAACAGATAGACAATATGAAATTAGAATTCAAACTTCAAGCAATATTCTTTCAAAGATATCTAATATACCATTAAATATGGCTGTAGATTTTAAAATAGAAGATAAAATTAATTGGAAGATTAATATAATTAAACGCAGAGGTGGAGGTATAGATAATATTACTCAAAATAAAGATGAATGGAAATATACTGCGGATATATTGATTAAAGTAATAGAATAGTGAATTATAGAGCCTATGAGGGCTCTTTTTATTTTGTCTACATATAGTTATGTTTAAAAATATAACACTACATATAGTATACGACTGTGTAATAATATGTAAAATGTAAATACCAGAAATAAGGCAGGTGATAACAATGTTAGACCAACAAAAAATATTAGCGATACAATTGCTAGTTGATGGAGAGTTGAGTAGAACTGATATAGCGAAAAAGGTTGGTGTTAGTAGACAAGCGTTATATAATTGGCTTGATAATGATGAGTTTAAGGCTGAGCTTAACAGACGGATACAGGACAGAAAAGTCTTGTGTGAAAAAATTATTGATAGTAAGTTACAAGATGCAGTAGATAAACTTTGGGAATTGCAGCTATCCACTCAAAATAGTAGAGTCAAAGCTGAGGTATTAAAATATTTTATTGATAGAGCATTAGGAAAACCAGCTAGTAAGTTAGAAATGAATGATAGTAGAGAAAATAAAGAGAACATCACTGATAATGACATATTAGCAAACATAGAAGAATATAAGAAGAAAAAGAAGAATGTAAGTTGATTCCATTAAAAGAAAGATTTTAAGGAAACCATAATCATAACTTAAAAGTATTGACTATGATTTTGCTATGTAGTATAATCAATATATAGAGTGTAGTCAAAACTTATAATCAAAACAATTGGAGGGGAAAGTTATGATTTATGGGTATGCGAGAGTATCAACATTTGGACAATTAAAAGATGGTAATAGCTTAGAGCATCAAGTAGAGTTATTACATCAAGCAGGGGCAACAGAAATATATAAAGAAGGTTACACAGGAACTAAAGCGAATAGACCAGAATTTGATAAGTTACTTGGCAAACTAGAAAGTGGTGATATGCTAGTTGTAACAAAACTAGATAGGTTTGCTAGAAGTACAATCCATGGTGCTACAATAGTACAGGAATTAATTGACCGAGGGGTAAAAGTAAATATACTCAATATGGGTATATTAGATAATACTCCAGCTAGTAAATTGATGAGAAATATATTCTTTGCGTTTGCAGAATACGAAAGAGATATGATAGTTGAACGTACTCAAGAAGGTAAAGCAATTGCAAAGACTAAGGCAGGATTTAAAGAAGGTAGACCTAAAAGATATACGGATGAACAGATTAATCATGCTTTAGATTTACTTAAAGAACATTCATATACAGAAGTAGAAAAGATGACAAAGATTAGTAAGTCAACATTAACAAGAGAAATGAGGAAGAGGAAGGCTATGCAAGAGCAGTCGAAATAATGGACTGTTCTTTTTTTATGTACTGATGTGGTAGGGGTGTTTCTAAATAGAGATGGGAGGATAGCCCCGTAGCCAGTTACATAATTTTTCTTACCAATTTTAGGGTTTTAAAAATATCAAAATAGTTTTTATATAAATTTTAGGGGTTTTAAAAGGATTATAATGTCGATAATTGCGATAAATATTTAAAGGATTTGAGTCTTCATTTATCTAATGTTAGTATATACAATAATATTATTTAGGAGAAGTGTGGTTATGGAAAATATAATAAAATTTCTATTTACAGCTAATGATAAAGAAGGTTTATCTCAAAAATATATTGATATTATAATAGAAGAAATAAATAAGCTAATGACATTATATCCTAAGGTTACAGTTGAAATTGTTGGCGATTGTTACACGTATGAATTAGATGTTTATGAACTTCTAAAGGGAAAATTAATTGAATCTAAAAAATTAGAAGAAAATAAAGTAAAAGAATATATGAGAAATATAAAATATTATAAACCTAATTTCAAAATAGATATTAATGGTAATAAGTATGATACGAGAAATTATTTAGCAGAATATAATTCAAAAGAACGAAGAATTTTATTTAATCATACAAATATTAAAAAGAGATTAGATGAAATAACGTTTAATTTTAGAAAGGAAGGTTATATAAAAGATATAGTTTGGCACGAGTGGGGACATGTACTAGGTTATCAATATAGTTTAAACAAAAATGAAGAGATTTTGAAAATACATAAAACTATAGATACTCAAATTGCAAAATTTGATATTAGAGATGAAAGATCTATTAATAATATTCATGAAATGATAGCATCTGGATTTATGGAAAGTGAATTTGGTTATGAATCTATGAATCTAATATCAAGAAAAATAAGAGGTGTAATTGATAATGTGGTAAAAGAGAGTAAACCAATGTCGGAAAGTGAAAAGAATAGAATAGAGCTAAATCAATATATAAATGAACAACTAGGTTTTGACTTATTAAAAGATGATTAAAGAATAAATTGCTTTAAGAGCCTATTATATAGGTTCTTTTATTTTGCCCCATAATATCATAATAAATCTTATCATAATTGATAAACTGTAATGTTAAACTTGAACAGTTAAAATAAAGGAGCTGATAACATGAAAATATTTTTAACTATACTATTCTCACTATTTGTATTTACATTCTTTGGCATGAGTCTAAATAAAGAAGAATTTACTGATACAAGAGGACACTACATAATGGCTACTTGTGTTTTATGTGTGTTGTTATTCTTTATGCATTTTAAGGTGATGTAAATGTCCGATAATAAAGAGGATATTCAACTTTTATATAAATATCTGAGTCAAATGTACGGTTCGGATAAAGCTAAAGAGTTAATGCTAGAACACAAGAGTAACCTTTGGGGTGAAAATGGTCTTGCTTATTCATTAGGCAAAAGGTCAATTCCCTTTTTCTGTTTGTATTTTCTTCAGGATACTTTCAGAGTTAAAGAAAACAATAATGCAAGAGAATTAGCGGATTTTCATTATCAAATATGGAATGAATGTGAAAACATGATAATTGATGATGAGTTTGACCGACTATTATTAATAGAGCCTAGAGGAAGTGCAAAGTCAACTATACTAAACTATGGATTAACTTGTTATGCTCATTGTTATAAAGAGTCTATATATACTCTTGTGGCAGGAAGTACAGAATTGGATGCAGTTCAATTTGTTGAATTGGTTAGAGATACATTTGAAAGTAACCAATATATTAAGAAAGCATTTGGTGAGTTAGTAGATAAAAAGAATTTCACAGTAAATAAACTTGAATTAGAATTAGCAAACGGTACAAAAGTTCAAGCTATTTCTAGTTCGAGTTCGATGCGGGGAAAAAAATACTCAGTTAAAGGTAAACAAGTTAGACCAAGTTTGATTATATGCGATGACTACATTAATAGAAATGATATTCTTACTCAGGAAGCTAGAGATAAAAAATATCAAACCTTTATGTCTGATGTTAAGTATGCAGGTGACGAAGCAGTTTATAGAAATGGGAAAAAGATTAAAAAGGCGACTAAAATAATAGTAATCAATACTATTCTACACAATGATGACCTTCCTTCTAGACTATTAAAAGATAAAACTTTTAAGCATATTAAACATAAGGCAGTTTTAGTTGATGATGCAGATGAATTATATAATAATGGCTTGTGGGCTGAATTTAAGAAGATATATTTTAATAATAAACTTGATGACCCTGTTTCGTATGCTAAAGAGTTTTATTTTGAGCATGAAAAGGAGATGCAGTATCCTGTTTTATGGGAAGACAAGTGGAATTGTTTAGATTTAGCTATAGAGTATTACTCTGATCCGATTAGTTTTAAATCTGAATTAATGAATGATGCAGATAAAATCGGAGAGAGAGCATTTCACCAAAGTAAAACATTACCTAAAGAAGAGATTGAACAACAAGAATATATTAAAACTATCATGTGTATTGACCCTGCAGTTGAAACAGGGGCAAAGAATGACTATACTGCAATAATAATAGGTGGTAAAACACATAATCAATTTAGATATGTAAGAAAAGGAATTATTAATAAGGTTAAATTTGATGATTATATTGACAAAGTTATTGAATTATTAAAGGAATATGAGGATATTAGTGCTATATGGGTGGAAAAAAATACATATAACTCTGCAGATGTTAGGGAAATAGAGAAGAGAATTGAAAAAGAACCTTCTCTAAAAGCTAGAAACATTACTATTTTAAATGAAAGACAAAATAAGAATAAAGAAGCTAAGATTAGAGCCATATCCGGTAAAGTTGATAGTGGCTTTATTATTTTTAATAAAGATGATACAGAGTTTATCGAACAAGTTTTAGCATATCAGGGTCAAGGATTTTCAAAGCATGATGATGCTCCTGATATTTTAGCTGAGTTTGATAGATTAGTTGATGAAATACAAACTATTGAACCTATCAAATTTTATGATAGGTCTTTATTATTTTAAGGTGGTGAAATTTTTGGAGATTACAGAAAATATAATTATAGAATGTCTAAAAGAACTAAACAAGAAACAAATAGTATATCAAAAATATAAAGATTACTATGAAGGAAAACATGATATATATAAAACTTATAGTATGCAAGATAGTCGTTCAAATATGAAGATTCCGTTCAATTTTCCTAGAAAATTTGTGGATACCGAAACAGGCTATTTACTTGGTAAACCAATTAATTACATATCTAAAAGTGGAAATCAAGAAATAATTGATGTTATTGATAAAAATACAAGTTATTGGGAAAAAGAGCAAAATATCAATCTTAGAAAAGAGTCTGAAATTTACGGTGAAAGCTATGAATTACACTATGTAAATAAAGATGGAGAATTTTGTGCGACTGTTTTAAATCCATTAAACTCTTATGTTTTAGAGGATGGAACTGTTGAAAGAAATGCGGTATTAGCATTATATAAGTATAAACAAAGATTTGATGATGATAATGAATATTTAGATGTTTATTTAGATGACAGAATAAATATCTATAAGATTTTGAAGGACAACAAGTTAGAGTTACTAGATACTAAGGAACATATCTTTGGTAGGGTTCCTGTTATTGTATGCCCCGCAAATACGGAGAGAAAGTCGGGATTTGAAGATATTATACCTTTAATTGATGCTTATAATAACTTAAATTCAGATTTAGTCAATGAAATTGCAGATCATAGAAATGCTTATTTAGTAATTGAAGGTGCTAAGATAGAAGAGCCTGATTTGTTAAATATGAAATCAATGGGAATTATTCAAGTTCCAAACGGGGCAAAAGTTTCATGGTTGATAAAGGATATTAATGATACATTTGTACAGAATGAATTGAACAATCTTGAAAGAAAAATCTATGACTTGAGTGACCAAGTGAATTTCTCTGAAAATTGGGCTAGTAATACGAGTTCTTTAGCATTAAAGAATAAACTTCTTAATCTAGAAAATAGAGTTGCAATGCGTGAGAGTTTCATGGAACACGTAATAAAACAAAGATTAAAGAATTTGTTTAGATATGTTGAGATAGCCAAAGGTATTAAATACGATTATAGAGATATAGCTATTAAATTTACACGAAATTTACCTACAGATTTAACAGGACTTGCAGATGTTATAACTAAATTAAAAGGAACAGCTAGTGATGAAACTTTATTATCGACATTACCTTTTATCGAAAATCCTCAAGTTGAAATTCAGAAGAGAAGGGCTGAGCAAGAGGCTGAAATGGTAGACCTAGATAATATCAATTTTGGTGATGAAAATGAAGAATAATAGAGATTTAGAAAATGAAATACTAGAAATAAAAAAACTAATGGAAAGAGCAGCTAATAAAGATATAAAACCTTTACTAAAAGCATATAAGAAAGCACTTGATGAATTAAGAGCCGAATTAGGTAATATTTATATGAGATATTCTAATAGTGAAGGCTTAAACATGACTACAAATGATAAACTACAAGAGTTGAGGAAGGTTGAAAATTCTTTAGTTAAGATGGCAAAAAATATTAATCCCTTGGAAGTTGCTATCGCAGAAGGAATATTAACAAATGTATTTAAAGATAGTTATTATCGTACTGCATATACAATAGATAAAGGTGTTAGTATTACAACTAACTTTAAGATATTAAGACCAGAGTTTATAGATGTGGTTGTTAATGCTAATTTTGAAGGTCAGAATTTTAGTTCTAGGATATGGAAAAATAAAGATTGGTTAGTTAATAAGTTATATTCTAATATTGAAAGAGCCATAAAAGAAGGCACTAAAATAGATAAACTAGCAAAAGACATAAAAGACACTTTTGGTTCAAGTGCATATCAATCCAAACGATTAATCCATACTGAATTAGCAAGAGTTCAATCAAATGCACAAGACCAGATTTATAGAGATAGCGGACTTGTAAGTAAGGTTTTATATATAGCTACACTTGATATGACTACAAACCCTGAAGATGCAGCTGATGACGGCAAAATATTCGGTATTGATGATCCTAATAGACCAAGTATCCCCCGTCATCCTAATTGCAGATGTACATATGCACCTTATATGCCAAACTGGAGTCCTAAAACTAGAAGGGATAACATAACAAAAGAGAATATACCATATCAGAATTACTCTGATTGGGCAAAAAGTAAAGGTATTAGCTAATTAAGCTACTTTGATAAAGATTATCGGGGTAGCTTTTTTATATTTAGGGTTTTGCATTTATAACTTATTAAGGGATAAATGCAAGATACTATTAAATTTAAGGAGCGTGTATAAACATGAAAGAAATTAAAAAATTAGGTGATAATTACAAATTTAATCTTCAATTATTTGCAGAAGAAGGCGATGAGGGGACTCAAGATGAGGAAACTCAAAAGCAGGAAAAGGATGAAATAGAGTTTGATATAAAGAAAATTCTTGAAAATCCAGATTTTAAGAAATACATGGATTCTTATGCAGATAAGCGTGTTACAGATGCTATTAAGAAAAAAGACAAAGAATATAAGCAGAAATTGGAAGATGAAAAGAAAAAGGCATCTATGACGGCTGAAGAATTACAGAAGGAAAAAGAAAGAGAGTTGGCTGAAAGAGAAAATACTCTTAAACAGTATGAACTCAAAATATCTAAAATTGACTATTTCAAAGAAAAAGACTATGACTTAGATTTCGTTGATTATATAGTCGGAACTAATGAAGAAGAGGTTAAAGAAAAAGCTGATAAGTTAATGGAAATAGTTAATAAAGCAGTTGAGAAGAAAGTTCAAGAGAGATTAAAGAAGGACAACTATACACCGCCAAAAGGTGGAGATGGTAAGACATTTACATTAGAGCAAATTAAGAGTATGAGTCCCGAAGAAATTAATAAGAATTGGGATGCAGTACAACAAGTATTAAAGCAAAATAAATAATTGTCTTTTCGGGCTTAGACACTAAATAAAGCACTATTAATTAATAATTTTAAGGAGCGTGTTTAAATATGGCAGTTACAAATTTTATACCAACAATCTGGAGTGCAAGACTTAATGAGAGTTTAAAGAAATCTTTAGTTTTCGGTAATATCGTTAATACAGATTACGAAGGAGAAATAAGCGGACAAGGTAGTACAGTTAAGATTAATACTATAGGTGCAGTAACTATAGGAACTTTTGATAAAGCAACTGGGACTGGTGACCCTGAAGAGTTAGATTCTACTCAAACATCTTTAACAGTAGATCAAGCTAAATTCTTCAATTTTAAGGTTGAAGATATTGATAAGGCTCAGGCTAATGTTAATTTGTTAGATGGTGGAATGAAAGAAGCAGCTTATGGTTTAGCTGATGTAATGGATCAATACATAGCAAGTCTATATACAGGAGTTAAAGCAGGAAATACAATTGGTGATGATACTACTCCAATAGTACCTACTAAAGATAATGCTTATGACTATTTAGTTGATTTAGGTGTTATTTTAAGCGAAAATAATGTTCCTAAATCTGATAGATTTGTTGTAGTGCCAGAATTCTTCTATGGATTACTTCAAAAAGACCCTAGATTTACAAAAGATGCTAATGTATTAGCCACTGGCTATATAGGAGATGTAAACGGTATGAAAGTTTATACTTCTAATAACGTTCCTAATACTGCGGGTGCTAAATATAAAGTAGTAGCAGGACATAAGAGTGCTATATCATTTGCACAACAAATTGATAGTGTTGAAGCATATAGACCAGAGAAAGGTTTTGCAGATGCAGTTAAAGGACTTCAACTTTACGGTGCTAAAGTTGTTAAGCCTGAAGCATTAGCAGTTATGACAATTAATAAGAAGTAGTAATAGATTGAGGGGTTAATCCCCTCTTTTCTATTCTATTATTGTATAAGGAGTTGATATTTATGTGGTTTTTGAATAAGACAACAGGCTTAAAGTGGGAAATTACAGATAAAGAAATGATTAAACGACTAAGTAAAGATGATAATTATGAAGAAATAAAAGAAAAAGTAGATAAAAAGGTTAAAGAAGAAAAGAAATCTACTAAAAAGAAGTAGGTGATTAGATGATAGAGTTGATGAAAGAATTATTAGAGATTACTGATACAAGTAAAGATATTGTATTAAATCATTATCTTAATAAAGCTGAAAATGCTATTAAAAATCATTTGAACTATTCTGAATTAAATTGGGCTACCGACATGGTAAAATTTCAAGAACAAATAGCTAGTTTAGCTGTATTCTTCTATAGAAACCGAAAAGATGAAGGAATCTTACAACAATCTCAAGGAAGTAGAAGTAAAACGTTAAAAGATGGTATTCCTGAAAGCATTAAAGCCACTTTACCATTACCTTTTATTCGAGTAATAGGGTAGGTGATAGTAATGTTTTATGATAAAGAGATTGAAATTATTGGCAATACAGGACAATTAAATGATAGTGGTAGATGGGTTGATGGTGAAGATATTGTTGTTAAAACTATAGATTGTGATGTTCAGTCTTATTCTAAACAACTTGCATACAAGGATTATGCTTTTAATGAAGATGTTAAATATCGTGTTTTCTGTGACCCTGAACCATTGATAACATTAGGTACTTCTGTTAGTTATCAAGAACCATTTAAAGATAAAAAAACTGTTTTTAGTGTTGTAAATATTATTCCTTGGGACTCGTGTTGGGAAGTGATGATAGATGACTAAAGGGAAAACTATTGAACAGGCTAAAAAAGATATGAGAGAGAAAGCAAAAAAGGCATTAGAAGAAGGATTGCTAATGATTGAAGCTGATGCAAAGTTAATGTGTCCAGTTGATACGGGTACATTAAGAAGGTCAATTACTCACGATGTTAAAGAAGAGGATGACAAAATTGTCGGTGAAGTTGGGACTAATGTAGAATATGCTTATTTTGCAGAATTAAAGAAACCATATCTAGAACCTGCGGTTGACCAAAATCTAGAGTCTATTAGAAGGAAAATTAAGGAGGTGTTGTCTAGTGATTAAGTTATTAAGGCAACATCTTAAACAAAATACTAAATTAATGGATATGCTAGATACTAGCGAAAGCATATATCACATAGAGAAACCTTTAAAGTGTGAGGATACTACTTTTATTGTGATAAAAGATAAGTTGTTAGAGGATAAATTCATTAAAACATATCAATTGACTTTCAATATTGAAAGCCCTGATTTAGAAAAGGTTATTGCTATTGAAGAAGAGTTGATATCTTATTTGAATGATTCACGAGATGAAAAAATAATTAAAAATGAAGAAAAATCTATTAGAAATATATCGGTATTAAATGGTGGCGGTAAAGTCCGAACGCCTGAAGACAATTGGTTAGCAGTTGTCTTTTTTTTATTGAAAATTTAACTATTAATCTTATTAAGGAGTGTGTTTATAATGACATTACATTATCAAGAGGCTGACCCTATAGTATTGGGTAGTGGTGAATTATATCTAGGTAAAGTTGACAATGTAGAAACTGCAACCGAAGAAGTAATTGAAGTGGCATTAAAAAATATTGGTGCAATAGAGTCAGGAGCAACTTTAACATATACACCAACAATTCAAGACATTAAAGCAGCTAATAGAGGAAAAATAATGAGTTTTGTTACTGATGAAGAGGTAACATTCAATTGTGGGATTATGACATGGGTAATTGACAATTTAGCAACTTTAGCCCCTGCAACAGTTACTACAGATGAAACGACAGGAACTAAAACAATAAAAATCGGTGGCAAAGGTATGATACCTGTAAATTATCTTAGATTTATACATAAGAAGAAAGATGGAAGTGGTGAATTAATAGTAAATATCTATAAAGCACAATCTACCAAAGGTTTTCAATTTACATTCGACAAAGATAATCCATTAAGTATAAATTATGAATTTTCTGCGTTGAGTGATAATGATGGTAACTTAGTGGAAATTAAAGAAACATTTGTATAGAAAGTGGGTCAAACAGACCTTCCTTTAGTATTTTAACTTAGTCGACTGTGTTAAAAAAATAAAGAATTTATATAATAAGGAGCGTGTTTATATTGGCAAATATAATTGATTTAAGTGTATTAGTACAAGAGCCTTTAATATTTAAAATGCCTAAATGTGAGGATGTTTTTGAAATTCCAGGCGAAATAAGTACAGAATTTACTATAAAGATGTTCAAGTATTCTCAAGATATGGAGAAACTAAAAGATGAAATAGAGGCACTAGATAAATTGAAACAAATGGTATTAGATATATTATCTTTAGATGAGTCCAAGGAAATAGATATGACGTACATAGATAAAAACCTTAAAGATTTAAGATATTTGAAATTAATTGTATCTAAAATGATGGAACATATTAGAGAGATATCTCAAGACCCAAACTTCAACTCCCCCAAATTGGAGGACAAGTAAGTAATTCAAATGTTGGGGGAAGTGTTGGAGAATCAGAAATTGAAATAATGCGGAATGTTGTTTTTATTTCAAAAGAAATTGGTATAGGTTATAGAGAAGTAATAGAAATGCCTTACGCAATATTCTTATCTTTTTTAAAACATTTAAGAATAATGCAACTAGAACAAACACCAGAAGGGCGAAAAGTATTATATAAGGAAGGAACATTATATCAAACTGAGCCTGAATGGGATAAATTAAGAAGTTCTAAAGATTATATATCAGGGTAGTCGTATAAAATCGGCTATCCTTATTTTTTTACCCAAATTTTGGGAGGTGTAACAATGTGGCAAACGTAATAGATTTAACTAAATATGTATTTCCAGTTGAAATGGATTTAAGTAATTTCGATAAAGGTTTAGATCAAGCAGATGGAACTTTAAAAAATAAATTAGGTGGATTGTCAAATTGGATGAAAGTTTCCATTGCAGGTGGATTAGTAGCGGTAGGTGCAGCTATAACAGGAACAATAGCAAAAGGTATTAGTGCTACAGCTGATTTAGATGAACAAATGAGTAAATTCGCTAGTTCAACTGGTGCAACTGCAAGTGAAGTCGATGAGATTAGAAAACTAAGTCAAGATTTATATAAAGTGAATACAGATAGTATGGAAGATATAGTTGCAACAAGTGAAGCATTAAAACAGGCTATGGGATTAACAACAGATGAGATAAAAAATAGCCAACAGGCATTTATGGATTATGCAAAAACAACAAGTCAAGATAATGTTGAAGTTGTTAAATCTATTGATAAAATTGGTGATGCATGGAATTTAACTAGTGAAGAAATGGTTGGCACTTTAGATATGTTGAAAAAGTCTAGTCAGGATTTTGGAACTGATTTAGGCGGTGTTCAAAGTGCATTAAATCAAGTAGCACCAAGCGCTAAGGCTCTTGGATTATCATTTGAAGAAACAAATGGTTATATGAATATGTTTGCTCAGGCTGGACTAGATGCAAGTTCAAGTGTACAAGCATTCACTTTTGCAGCTAAGGAAGTTGAAAGTCCAGAAGCTTTTAAGAAGATGCTTGAAGAAATACAAGCTATTCAAGACCCAACTCAAAGAGCACAAAAGGCGGTAGAATTATTCGGATCACGTGCAGGAGTTGCGATGAGTAACGTATTAGATGGAACTAAAAATCTAGATGATTTTATTGTGACTATGCAGGAAGCAGAAGGAACTGTTTCTAGTGTGAGTGACTCATTTGATGGGAATTTCAATGTTCAATTAGATTTAGCTAAAAAGATGTTTGGAGGACTTGTTCAAGAAATTGGTGAGAAATTTATGCCTATTGTAAATGAAATTCTTACATGGGTAACTGGTAACTTACCAACTATAGTTAGTCATGTAGAAGGGGCAATAGGCTTTATTGGAACAATAATTAGTCCATTTATTCAGTTGATTAAAGGTGTTATATCTGTATTCGGTGATATGGAATCATCTACAGATAGTTCATTTTCAGGTATTAAAGACATTATTGGCTCAGTCATAGAATCTATACAGGGATTTATTCAAGCATTTGTAGATTTTGCTAAGTGGATTTGGCAAAACTGGGGAGAAGAAATAACGGCATTTACTCAAAAGTATATGGCAGCTGTTAAAGAAAATATTGAAAGCTTCTTAAATATTATAAAGGGCGTATTCGATTTTTTTATTGCACTCTTTAAAGGCGATTGGGAAGGTATGGGGAACGCTCTAGCAGGTATAACAAGTAATTTCTTTCAAATGATAAAAAATATTTTTGACATATCTATAGAAGCAATTAAGCTAGTACTTACAATAGCAATAGATGTATTAAAAACAATAGCTACGAACATAATGACTGGCATTTGGAATGCTTTTAAAAATGTATGGAATAGCGTTACTTCATGGTTTAGTGATATTTTTAATTCTCTATTTGATTGGTTTAGAGGATTAGGTAAAAGTTTTTCAAATATAGGTTCAGCGTTGTTTAATTTTCTTTGGGATGGCTTGAAAACTACTTGGAGTGATATAAAAGGTTGGGTATCCGATACGGTAGATTGGTTAAAGGATAAACTAATGTTCTGGAGAAAAAGCAACGATGAAATGAGTAAATCAAATAGTACAAGTAGTACAACTAGAACAATTACGGGTGGTTATAACATACCTTCATATGATGTCGGTACGCCTTTCGTACCGAGTGACCAGTTAGCTTTTGTCCATCGTGGAGAGGCTATAATTCCAGCTAAATACAATCCGTATACTAGTGGTAGTCAACCTAATAAGCAACAACCCATCGAGTTAAAAATTGATAGAATGCTACAAGTAGATGTAAAAGGTAATTTAGACAAAGACACTATACCTAAACTTAACAACATATCTAAGAATGTTTCTAAGGATTTGATGGAAGTATTAAAGCTTGCAGGTTTTAAACCTAAATTAACATAGGAGAGCATATATATTAGGGTTTACTCATCAAGGGTAAGCCCATATTTTTTGTTTTTGCAAATTAGAATCGGTAAATTACCGAATCCAGAATATAAAGGAGTGTTATTATGCTTAATAATTTGAATTGGAAAGATAGTGAGATTGTATTAATTAATAATACTGAAACATCTGCAATATTAGAAGATACAAGTGATACATTAAATTACTATGCAGATAAGTATATTGTAACTATTTATGAGATTAAAACAGGAGATATAGTTGAATACGAGGGAATTAATTATCTTATTATTAGTCAAATTGATAGAAATAAAGAAAATTATAGAGCAAGAATAAGACAAGCCGATTTTAATATTAAGTTCTTTATAAATGAAGAAATAAAAGAATTTCCTGCTATTATTGAGAGCAAGATATTTGATATTGAAACAGGGCAATATTTAACATTACCAAATAAGAAAATTAGAGTGACATTGAAAGATGATGCGGAAACTACATATATAATAGAAGGAAAAAGATTTATTAAGATGGGTAGTGCTTGGAAAGTTGTAGGAATAGACAAGACTAGACCAGGATTATTGATACTGAATTGTGATTTTAGTGAATTTAATACTAATGATGATAAAGAAAATGAAGTTGCAGATTATGTTGAGCCAGAAGTTCCAGTTGATCCACCAACTCAAGATGGATATAGTATTGAGATAGTGGGCGATAGTGAAATTGCTATTCTAGAAACTAAAACTTATACGACAAATATCTATAATAATGGTGTTTTGGTTAATGATAAATCAGTTATATGGTCTGTAAGTAATAGTAGGTTGAAAATAGATAGTACAACAGGTACAACTTGTACTATAACGGCTGATGCAGGTGATTATAGTTTGGGTGAATATACATTGAAAGCTACATTAAGTGATGATGAGAGTGTGTTTGTTGAAAAGACAATTGAAGTAGTGGCGTGGTAAAAAGATTGCTATATATATAGGTAGGGATTTTTTCTCTACCTATTTTTTTGAATTTGTATTACATATTTTAAATGTGGTATGATAATAACATAAACATAGATAATGTATAGGGAGGAAAGATAATGAAAGTAGTTGCATATTGTAGAGTAAGTACGGACAGTAACGATCAAAAAAATAGCTTAGAAGCACAAAAAAAGCACTATATGCAAATGTTCAAAGAAAAAGGATATGATATAGCAGATGTAGGATTATTAAATAAGAGAGATAAGATAAAAGAAGTATTAAAAGGCATATACGCTGACGAAGGGATTACTGGCACTAGTGCAAAGAATAGGGATGCTTTTAACCAAATGATAGAAGATGCTAGAGCAAAGAGATTCGATACTATATTTGTAAAGAATGTTACAAGATGGACACGCTCAGTTGAGGATGGTACAAAAGCATTAAAAGATTTAAAAGTTTTGGGAGTAGGAGTAATATTTGAAGATGGAAATCTAAATAGTTTAAATCCTGCTAATGAAATGGTATTGAATATGCTTATGTCAACTGCACAAGAGGAGAGTAGGCTAAAAAGCAGTGCAATACAGTTTGGTATTAGAAAAGCACAAGAGCAAGGAAAATGGAACGCTGGACTTCCATTCGGGTATGATATAGAAAGTGGATATTTAAAGGTAAATAGAAACGAATCAGATGTTATAAAAGAAATATATAGATTATATTTAAATGAAGGCTATGGAAGTCAAAAAATCGCACGTGAATTAAATAGTAGAAATATTAAAACAAAAAAGGGTGTTAAATGGAGTCAAACACAGGTTGCAAGGATACTAGAGAATGAACTATATATAGGCAAACAGATTACACATACAGTTGTAACGAATGATGTTAATAGAAAAGACTTTAAAAAAATACCTGAAGATGAGCAAATTATAAATATAAAAGAAGAACTAAGAATAATTGATGACGAAACATTTAAAGAAACACAATCGGAAATAAAGAAAAGAAGTGAAATGTTTAAGAAAAATAATAATAGACCTTCTAATAAACATCTATTAAGCAATATTCTATATTGTCATAACTGTAAAAATGCTATGAAAAGAAAAAAAATAAGAACCTATAGGAGAAAAGATAGCACAAGTAATAATTTAGGTTATGAATGGGTATGTAGATTAAATGATATGTACGGAAAAGACAGATGTAAATATAGAAATGCTATTAGAGAAAGCGAAGTTATTAGTTTTGTAAAAACTGAAATATCAAAAATAAAGGAAAATAAAATTGACTTTAATAAAACTTTAGATGAGTATATTGAAGTTAATTATAGTACTGATAATTTAGATTCTAGAAAAGAAGAACTAGAGACTATATTATTGAAGTTAAAAAAACAACAGAAGCTAAACTTTGAATTGTTAGCTGAAGAAATTATTGATAAAGAAGAATATCAAAATAGAAATGATATTTTAAGAGAAGAAATAAAAGAAAAAGAAAGTGAATTAAATAAATTGAAGTATATTAATATAGAAATTGAAAAAGTTAAACACAAATATAATCAATATGTTAAATATTTAAAAGAAATTGATATTAACAACTTATCTAATGCAATATTGAAAAAAATAATTAACAAAATCCATGTATATAATATTGAAGAGGATTTAGAGAATAAGGAAATATTCGAGAATATTTTAGATGAATTTGCAGGAAATAGAGATATGTTAGAGAATATAAAAGATGAGAATATTAAAAAAATTCTTGAAAGTAAAGATGTAATTGAGTTTTTAAAGTTAATGTATGGAGATAAAACAGTAAAAATGCAAATAGAGTGGAATTTCCTTGATACTACACCGCAAGATATATTCCACAAGTATAGAGAAATGTTATTAAAGAAAAAATAGACACCCTTTATACAACTATATCAGATGTATCGCTTGTAGGGGGAGGTAGAGTTCCAAGACCGGGAGAAATTTCTTTAGCACACTATGGCGTTTTGTTTTTAGATGAGCTTCCTGAGTTTAAAAAAAGCGTTATTGAAGTATTAAGACAGCCAATGGAAGATGGAATAGTTTCTGTTTCAAGAATTAGTGCATCACTTACATATCCAGCCAAGTTTATGCTAGTAGCCAGCATGAATCCTTGCCCTTGTGGCTATTATGGTGATGCCCTCCACGAGTGCACTTGTAGTCAAAGAAGTATCGAAAAGTATTTAGGAAAAATTAGTGGGCCTTTATTAGATAGAATTGATATACATGTAGAAGCTTCTCCTATAGAATATAAAGACCTTGAAAATGAAAAGCGTAACAAAGTCGAGTCATCACAAGAAATCAAAAAAAGAGTTAATAAGGCTAGAAACATTCAATTATCTAGGTATAGAAAAGAAAAAATATTTTCTAATTCTGAATTATCACCTAAAAATATTAATAAATATTGCATGCTCAATACTAAAAGTAAAAAGCTTTTGAAAGATGCTTTTTTACAGCTAGGACTTAGTGCTCGAGCATACAATAAAGTTTTAAAGATTGCAAGAACCATAGCTGATATTGATGATGAAGAAATAATACAAGAGCATCATATAGCAGAGGCTATTCAATATAGAACTTTGGACAGAAGATTTCGATAGTATATGATATTTCTTATTAAAGGCAGGTAACATTATGGATAAGAGGGATGTTTTAATTTGGTTAAATAGTATTAATGGCATTACTAATAGATCTATCGATAAGATAGAAGAGTATTTTACAGATATAAGTTCAATTTGGTATGTATCAAAGGAAGATATTTTGAATATTAATGGAATTAATGAAAAAACTAAACATGAAATCTTAAAATATAGAGATGATGTATATTATGAAGAATTATGTGAAAAAATTAAAAAATCAGGCGCTACGGTTGTGACGATTTTGGACGAACGTTATCCAGTCTCTTTGTTAAATATTTATGATAGCCCAAAAGTGTTATATGTCATGGGCGAGCTAATATCTATCGATAATATATCAATTGCAATAGTTGGCTCTAGAAAAGCAACTGCATATGGCAAATGGGCGGCTGAAAGATTTGCTGATGAACTTGGCAGGATGGGGATTACTATAGTAAGTGGACTTGCAAGAGGCATAGATACACAAGTTCATACAAGTGCACTTAATGCAAATGCTAAAACTATTGCAGTATTGGGATGTGGAGTTGATATAGTATACCCTAGTTCAAATAGAGAGCTATACAACAAAATTCTTAATAATGGATGTATAATATCTGAATTTCCATTAGGGACTAGACCGTTACCTCAGAATTTTCCTCAAAGGAACAGAATAATTAGTGGACTTTCTCTAGGAGTAATAGTAATAGAAGCAAGTGATAAGAGTGGATCATTGATAACTGCTAACCATGCTATTGAACAAGGTAAGGATGTGTTTGCACTACCAGGTAATATAAACAGTATTTATAGCAGAGGAACTAATTTATTAATTAAAGATGGCGCAAAACTATTGATGTCAGTAGAAGATATTGTTGAGGAAATTGGCGAAATAAAACAAAAATATAAAGATTTTAAGAAAGAGGAAGTTGATTATAGTTCATTAAGTGAAAATGAATTTATGATACTTAAATGTATAAGTGAAAAGCCTGTTCATTGTGACATGATATCTTATCTTACAGGAATAGATATTTCAAAAACAAATAGCATATTAACTATATTAGAGATGAAAAACTTAATAAGACAATTGCCTGGCAAAGTATTTACGATTCGGTGAGAGTCATGTAGACTAAAAATATCATTTTTGATATAATAACAAGCATTATGGTATTCGGGGGTGGATTATTTGGCAAAAAATTTAGTTATAGTTGAATCACCTGCAAAAGCAAAGACGATTGCAAAATTCTTAGGTAAAAAATACCAAGTTAAAGCATCTGTAGGACATGTAAGAGATTTACCTAAAAGTAAATTAGGGATTGATATAGAGAATAAATTTAATCCTGAATATATAACAATTAGGGGCAAAGGTCCAGTTTTAAAAGAACTAAGGGCAGAAGCAAAGAAAGCAAACAGTGTTTTTTTAGCCACTGACCCAGATAGAGAAGGAGAAGCAATTTCATGGCATTTAGCTAATATTTTAAACATAGATGAAACAAAAAATATAAGGATAGAATTTAATGAGATTACCAAAAGTGCCATAACTAATGCAATAAAGAATCCCAGAAAGATTAATAAAGATTTAGTAGATGCTCAACAAGCAAGAAGAGTGTTGGATAGATTGGTAGGATATAAAATTAGCCCACTTTTATGGAAGAAAGTAAGAAAAGGATTAAGTGCTGGTAGAGTTCAGTCTATTGCTACTAAACTAATATGTGACAGAGAGAACGAAATAGAGCAGTTTATTCCAAAAGAATATTGGTCGTTAGACGCTTATTTACTGAAAAGCAAGTTTAAATATAAAGCTACTTTCTATGGTATAAGTGTTGATGGAAAAGAGCAAAAAGTCGAATTGAACTCTAAAGAAGATGTTGATAAAGTTATTCAAAACATTCAAGGAGAAAAGTTCACTATTATCGATGTTAAAAAAGGAAATAGAAAAAGAAGTCCTTATCCTGCATATACTACAAGTAGTTTACAACAAGATGCGGTAAAGAGGATAGGATTTTCTACTAAAAAAACTATGATAATTGCTCAACAATTGTACGAGGGTGTTGATATTAAAGGTGAAGGAAGTGTAGGTTTAATATCTTATATTAGAACTGATTCTACTAGAATTTCTGATGAGGCTATAGGCAATACAACCAGTTTTATTAATGATAACTATGGAGAAAAATATCTTTCAAAAGGCAATAAGCCTAAGGGTGGTAAAAAAAAGGATATTCAAGATGCTCATGAGGCTATAAGACCGACTTCGGTTTTTAGAACACCAAATTCGATTAAGGATTCTCTAAAAAAAGACCAGTATAAATTATATAAACTGATATGGGAGCGATTTGTAGCTAGCCAAATGAGTCCAGCTCTTTATGAAACACTATCTGTAAAAATATCAGTGTCAGATTATATTTTTAAAGCTACTGGATCAAAACTAGTTTTCGATGGATTTCTTAAGGTTTACAATATTGCTGATGAAGATAAAGAAATAATGATACCTGATCTTGAGGTGGGTGAGGAGGCTAAGCTAAAGAATATAGATCCTCAGCAGCATTTTACACAACCACCTGCAAGATATAGTGAAGCTTCGTTAGTCAAAACTTTAGAAGAGCTTGGAATAGGTAGGCCTAGCACTTATGCACCAACAATAAGCACGATTTTAAGTAGAGGATATGTTATTTTAGATAAAAAATCTTTTAAGCCAACAGAATTAGGTATAATTGTAACTGAAATATTAAAGCAGTATTTTAGTCGAATTGTAAACGAGGAATTTACAGCAGATATGGAACAGCAACTTGATAAAATAGAAGAAGGAGAATTATACTGGACTAAAGTAATTGAAGATTTCTATAAAGATTTTAAGAAAGATTTAGACGTTGCTGAAAATGAAATTAGCAAAATTGAAATTCAAGAGGAAGTTTCAGATGTTAAGTGTGAGAAATGTGGCAAATATATGATAATAAAATTTGGAAGATATGGTAAATTTTTAGCGTGCCCAGGATATCCAGAGTGTAAGAATACAAAGCCATTAGTTCAAGATATAGGTGTAAAGTGCCCTAAATGTAATGGAGACATCGTTGAGAGGAAGTCAAAAAGGGGTAGAAAATTTTACGGGTGCAGCAATTATCCAGAATGTGACTTCGTTTCTTGGGATAAGCCGCTAGAAAAAAAATGTCCAGATTGTGACAGCTTGCTAGTAGAAAAGAGTTCAAAAAAGGGTGTAACTATCAAATGTATTAACGAAAATTGTAGTTATCAAGAAAAACATTAAGATTAGTGTCGGTAATGTTAACAAATAAATGTTGAACTATATTGAAAATTGTGATAGTATTCTTTTGTTTGTTGTATTGAATAGTATAGTGTTTTATGATTGAAATTGTTGCAACTATTATTATAATGTTTAACTATGTTTTAATAATAGACATAATTATGATGCAAGCTGAAATGATCAATAAAGGAATAAAAATACAATTTTATGAAGATGCTATTGTTGAAATAGCAAAAATTGCCTTTATGATGGATGAGTAACAAAAATATCAAAATAGACAAAAAGCATATTTATTACAACTTAAGAATAAGACACTAATAAAAAATGCTCAAACTACATTATATAAAGGAGGATTATTATGAGCGAAAGCTTATTACAAAAAACAAGAAGACTTAATAAAATCTTACAGAATACAGGCTCGCAACCAGTGTCATTTTCTGAATTAAGTAAAATATTATGTGAAATATTAGAGGCGAATGTATATATTTCTAGTAGAAAAGGTAGAGTGCTAGGATTTGCATTACATGAAGGATTTGAGTGCGGAATACTTCAAAGTGAGATTGTAGAAGAAAAGAGATTTCCAAAAGATTATAATGATGAGCTTTTAAAAATTACCGAAACAAGAGAGAACATTCAGGAAATATCAGATTGTGTATTCGATCAAATATCAAAATGTGATTATCCTAACAAAATAACAACGGTGATACCAATTGTTAGTGGTGGAAATAGACTAGGCACTTTAGTATTAGCTAGATTTGGAAGAGAATTTACTCAAGATGACTTAGTTCTAGTAGAATATAGTGCGACTATAGTTGGCATGGAAATTTTGAGGTCTAAGAATGAAGAAATAGAAGAAGAAGCAAGGAAAAAAGCTGTTGTACAAATGGCTATTGGTACTCTATCTTATTCAGAGCTTGAAGCCGTAGAGCATATTTTTAATGAGTTAGAAGGAAGTGAAGGGCTATTAGTAGCTAGTAAAATAGCCGATAGAGTGGGGATAACAAGATCTGTAATAGTCAATGCACTTAGAAAGTTTGAAAGTGCAGGAGTAATTGAATCAAGATCTTTGGGTATGAAAGGTACACATATAAAGATATTGAATGAAAAACTTATAGATGAGTTAAAAGCTTTAAAAGAATAGGTTTAGAAAGAAACTGGTGGATATATTTTGACCAGTTTCTTTTTTTGACGAAGTCGTTTATTAACTTATAAGTATACTATAGAACTAGGAGGGAGTAGTTCTATTGGACTAAATTCGATAATATTTGCCTAAAATCGAGGTAGGCAGGAGGAATTTTGATAAAAAAAGTAGAATTATAAAAAAATAAATAGTATTATAATAGAGTGAGATAGATAGACAAAAAAATTACATGGAAAATAGCTAATATTATTAAGATGTAAGAATAATGAGGTGATTATATGTTGAATAGTGTTTTTGGTAATACTGACTTTTTAAAAAGAGCTTTAGATGGTTCATGGAATCGTATGGAAGCAATTTCGAGCAATATTGCAAACGTTAATACACCTGGATACAAAAAAATGGTTGTAGATTTTGAAAATGTTCTTATGAATGAGATAGAAAATAAGGGGATTTCATTGTCAACAACTCATGGCAAGCATATATCTAAAAATAGTTATTTAAATGGAAGCGAGCCATTTATCAGAAGAGATATGAGTGGTAAAACACGAAGAGATGGAAATAATGTCAACATTGATGTGGAAACAGCTGATTTAGCTAAAAATACTATTATGTATAACTCATTAATTAAACAAATTTCCAGACAATTTAATACAATTGAAACCGTTATAAATGAAGGAGGAAAGTAGTATGGGGATTTTTAATTCCATTAATGTTAGTGCAACTGGGTTAACTGCTGAGAGGACTAGGATGGACATAATATCAAAAAACATTGCCAATGCTAATACTACAAGGACAAGTACTGGGAGTCCCTACAGAAGACAAATGGTAGTATTTGAAGAGAAAGAAGGAACACCTTTTTCTACATATTTATCGAAATATTCATCTGGCACTTTCAAAAATCAAGGGGTAAAGATTAGTTCAATTGTAGAAGATAAAACACCTTTCAAAAAAGTATACGAGCCAGGTCATCCTGATGCAGATAATAATGGATATGTCATGATGCCGAATGTTGATATCGTTACTGAAATGGTTGATATGATTACAGCTACTAGAGCATATGAAGCAAACATGACAGCTATAAATTCAGCAAAATCTATGGCAATGAAAGCTCTTGAAATTGGCCGCTAAACGGAGGTAGAATATGAAAATTAACAATTTGTCTAATATTGATAAAAATCTAGGAATTACTAACAACCTGAAAAGTAACGATAAGATAAAAGAGAGTTCTTTTAGCAGTATGTTATATAATGCATTAGACAAAGTAAATGATATGCAAATTGAAGCAGATAACTACGATAAGTTGTTAGCTACTGATCAAATTACAAATATTCATGACGTTCCTATTGCTGCTGAGAAGGCAAAAATAGCGATGCAAATAACCCTGACTGTCAGAAATAAAATTGTAGATGCATATAAAGAAGTCATGAGGATGCAAGTTTAAAATGGCTGAAGTAGAAAATGAGGTGATACGGTGGGGGAAACAATTGAGCAAATGAAAAATCAGCTAAATGGTTTTTGGCAAGGATTAAACAGAAATAAAAAAATAATGCTGGGTATAGGTAGCTTTCTAATAGTAGTCAGTTTGACGTCAATAATATATTTTACTACACGAACTCAATATGAGGTTTTATACAGTGATTTGTCTTTAAAGGACGCTGGACTAATAACAAAGAAGCTTGATGAAAATAATGTAAAATGGAAAGATGCCAATAATGGAAGCACAATATTAGTACCGAGTAATATGAGAGATAAATTAAGAATGGATATGGCTATCGAAGGCTTACCGAAGGAAGGCTACAGTTTTTTAGATGCATTTAATGATAGTAGTTGGACTATGACAGAATATGAAAAAAAGCAGAGAAATAAATATGCTCTGGAAAACACACTAGCTAGTAATATTTCTGAAATAGATGGTGTTGAAAATGCTAAAGTTTATCTAAAAATTCCAGAAACAAATGATTATGTTCTCAAAGATAATGAGCAAACAACAGCTTCTGTGTTTGTGACATTAGCAAGAAGCGTTCCATTGACAGCAAGTAAAGTACAAGGTATTCAAAATTTAGTTGCAAGTGCAGTTGGCATGAATCCTGAAAGTGTTTCTGTTGTTGATGATAACGGAAAGCTTTTAAGCAATACAGGAACTGATCAACAAGGGTATGACTTAACAGAGCAGCTGAATATACAACAGAATTTACAAATCAGGATTAACGAAAGTATAAAGTCCTTTCTTGAGAATGTATTTGGATATGGAAATGTTGTAGTTAGAGCTAGTGTTAAAGTGAATTTTGATAGCGAAACAACAAGTATTGTACAATTTAATCCTCCGATTGATGGAGCAGAAGAGGGACTAGTGAGAAGTATGGAGAAAATCGAGGAACATATGGTGAATGGTGTAAATGGAGGAGTTCCGGGTACTGACACAAATGTTCAAGATGCTGTTACAGATTATACACAATTGGAAGGAGAAAATTCTAAGTACGACAAGGCTAGTGAGACTATTAATTTTGAGTTGAATGAAATTAATAAGCAGATAAAAAAAGCACCTGGACAAATCGATTCAGTTACTGTTGCAATTCTTGTGAATGAAGATTCGCTTATTGATGGTGAAATGACTGATGATAAAAGAAAAGAAATTTCTAATCTTATATATGCTGCAACAGGATTAGATACTAAGCAGGTACAAGTTAGTACGGCTAAGTTTAATAATAACATGAATTCGGAAGATTCGCAGGAGGCTAATACTGATAATCCTACAACACCATGGTGGGTATATTTAGTAATTGGTTTAGCTGTGTTAGGAGCGTCTTCATTCGTTTTATTGAGAAATAAGAGAAAGAACAATATAGATGATATAAACGAATTAATTGAGCAGAAAGCTGGTCAGATATCAGATGTAGAGGAAATTGACTTTGAAACAGAAAAATCACAAGTAAAAGAACAAATTGATAAGTTTGTTGACAAAAAACCTGATTCAGTCGCTCAGCTATTAAGATCTTGGCTTAATGAAGAATAGAGGTGAAGCTATGTCTAAGAAACAAGTTATGACTGGTAAAGAAAAAGCCGCAGTACTGCTGATAACTTTAGGACCACAAAAGTCTGCTGAAATATTTAAACACTTAAATGAAGAAGAAATAGAAGAGCTTACACTTGAAATTGCAAATATGAGGAAGGTTTCACCTGAGGAAAAAGAAAATGTTCTTGAAAGCTTTTACCAACTCTGCTTGGCACAAGAGTATATATCAGAGGGTGGAATAAATTATGCTAAAGATGTTCTTGAGAGGGCTTTAGGTTCTCAGAAAGCTGTAGATATTATTAATAAGCTAACAGCATCATTGCAAGTTAGACCTTTTGAATTTGTTAGAAAGGCTGATCCAAACCAGCTTTTAAACTATATTCAAAATGAACATCCGCAGACTATTGCACTTATTCTAGCATACTTAAGTCCTAATCAATCAGCTCAGATTTTATCAAAACTTCCTGCAGATAAGCAAACAGAAGTCACTAAAAGGATAGCTACTATGGATAGGACTTCACCAGAAGTGATTAAAGAAATAGAAAGAGTTATTGAAAGCAAATTTTCAACTATGGTTGCTCAGGATTACACTACTGCTGGTGGAGTACAGACAATAGTTTCAATATTAAATGCTGTAGACAGAGGAACAGAAAAGTATATTATGGAAGAGTTGGAAGTACAAGACGCAGAGCTTTCAGAAGAGATTCGAAAAAGAATGTTTGTATTTGATGATATTGCTTCACTTGATAGCAGATCTATACAAAGATTTGTTAGGGAAATTGACAATAATCAATGGGCTATTGCATTAAAAGGTGCTAGTGAAGAAGTTAAAGAAGTTATCTTTGCAAATATGTCTAAACGATTAGTAGAAATGATCAAAGAAGATATGGAATTTATGGGACCTGTAAGACTGAAAGATATCGAAGAAGCTCAACAAGCTATTGTAAATGTAATAAGAAAGCTTGAAGAACAAGGAGAAATAATTACTCCAAGAGGAGGGGATGATTTAATTGTCTAGTGTTATTAAATCTTCTCGAGTTGTAAATGTTGTTACAGGACATACCGAATGCATTAATCAGACTATAGACGATATTGTTGAAGAAAAAATCAAGGAAGCTAATAAATTATATGAAGAAATAATTACCAAAGCAAAAACACAGGCTGATTCAATATTGAGTGAAGCGAAAAAAAAGTCTGATGAGATTTTAGAAGAAACTTATGGAGAGACTAAAAATATTATTGAACAAGCCAAAGAAACTGGTTACAAACAAGGCTATCAGCAAGGGTTTGAAGATGGTAAAAAAGATTCTGATGAACTGATTTTGGAAGCCAATGAAATAAAGAGGAATTTTTTACATGAGAGAGAAGCCATTTTGTCTAGCATAGAGGGTGATGTGATACATCTAATAATTTCTTTATGCGAAAAAATACTAAATCAAAAGCTTGATGATGACAAGGAGGCTATAATACCTATAATTCTTAAAGGGATAAATAGTCTTAATATAAAGGACAGCATCATGATTAGAGTTTCTAAAGAAGATTATGACATAGTTGAATTATCAAAGCAGAGGATATTGACAACTGCAAATTTAATAGATGATATTGATGTTAGAATAGATAGCTCCTTATCCAGAGGTGGCTGTATTATTGAAGCATCAAATGGTAATGTAGATGCAAGCATTGAAGTTCAAGTTAGTGAAATGAAAAAAACTATTATAAATCTATTAAATGGCGAGTGATATATATGTTTGAAATAAATATAAAAAGATATTCAGAGAACTTAATTAATAAAGAGTTTATAAAATACTGTGGGGAAATAACAAAAGTTACTGGCTTGACAATCGAATCTAAAGGTCCCTTGTCAAGTATAGGTGAAGTGTGCTGCATATATCCATTTAATAAAAATGAGCCTATACTGTCTGAAGTGGTAGGTTTTAAGGAAGATAAGATATTACTAATGCCATTAGGTGAAATGGAAGGCATAGGTCCAGGAAGCAGAGTGGTGGCTAGTGGACATGCACTCCGTGTAAATGTTGGAGATGAGCTGATTGGAAGAATACTGGACGGATTAGGGAATCCTATAGATGGTAAGGGTCCAATAAAATCAGACAAATTTTATTCTGTTTACAATATGCCTCCAAACCCACTTGAAAGACAGAAAATTTCTGAACCATTGCCTTTAGGAGTAAAAGCTATTGATGGACTACTTACTTGTGGCAAGGGACAAAGAATAGGGATATTTGCTGGAAGTGGAGTTGGTAAAAGTACTCTTATGGGAATGATTGCAAGAAATGCAATAGCAGATGTAAATGTTATTGGATTAATCGGAGAAAGAGGAAGAGAGGTAAGAGAATTTATTGAAAATGACTTAAGAGAAGAAGGATTAAGAAAATCAGTTGTTGTTGTAGCAACTTCTGATCAACCTGCTTTAGTCAGAATGAAAGGTGCATTGCTTACAACAGCTATTGCTGAATACTTCAGGGATAAAGGGAATAATGTGATGATGCTTATGGACTCTTTGACAAGATTTGCTATGGCTCAAAGAGAAATAGGGTTGGCTATTGGAGAGCCTCCTGTAACCCGAGGATTTACACCGTCAGTTTTTGCAGTTATGCCTAGACTGCTAGAACGAGCTGGAACATCTTCAAATGGAAGTATTACTGGGCTGTATACTGTTTTAGTAGATGGAGACGATATGAACGAACCTATAGCTGATACTGTAAGAGGTATATTAGATGGGCATATAGTCTTATCTAGAAAACTTGCAGGTCAAAATCACTATCCAGCAATTGAAGTTCTTCAGAGTATAAGTAGAGTGATGCAGAGCATATGCACAAAAGAACATGTTACTATATCAAATAAAATTAAAGATATTATTGCTACATATAAGGAATCAGAGGATTTGATTAATATTGGAGCATATAAAAGGGGATCTAATAAGAAGATAGATAAAGCTATAGAAACAATAGATAAAATAAATGATTTTCTGACACAGGATGTTTTAGAGAAATTCTCTTATGATGAGACACTAAATCTCATTAGCGAACTAATAGACGCTTCTGATATAAACTGATTTGATTGGAGTTGATATAGTGGAAAAGTTTACTTTCAGGTTAGAGAAAGTGCTGGATTATAAGGAGCGAGTAGAAGACTTAAATAAAGCTGAATATAGCAAAGCGAACAAAAAACTTAATGAAGAATTAGTTGTTCTCGAAGATTACATTAGTGAAAGAAAAAGATTGACAAATGAAAGAAACATTAATGTAGATAGTATTTCAATTAATGATTTGAAATCATACAATATATATTTAAACTCAATGAATTCGAGAATTGTAAATCAGCAGAAAGTAGTAGAGAAGACTCAAAAAATAACAGAAAATGCAAGGAAAGTTTTAATTCAGTCTACTAAAGAAAAAAAGATGCTTCAAAAATTAAAAAACAGAGACTACAATGATTATCAATATTTAAATAAAAAAGAAGAAGAAAAAATTACGGATCAGTTTGTTAGCTATAGAAGCAGTATAAAATGAGAGGTAATAATATGAATAAAGAAAAGAAAGACAATCGAATACTTAAAACAATATTAGTTTTTGGACTGGTGTTTATAGGTATACCACTATTAATACTGTTAATATTGTACTTTAGCAACAATGATTTTAATAAAGCAATGAATGATCACTTGAGAAAAGCTCCTGGGGTAGTAGGAGAGCACTTTGATAAATATCCTACTGAAAATGAGAAGGAAGATAAAGAGCTCTTTTTGGCTAATTATTATTTGACACTTGACAAAGAAAGTGCATCTGACAAGCTATACATAATTAAGAAGAATGATGAGGAACTTTTTAATAATGTTGTTAAACGTATGAACTCTGTTTCGTCTGGTAAAACATCTGAAATCATAAAGTCAGTAAGAAATATTGAATTGAGGAAAGATTTATTATTTACTATATATGAAGAAATACAAGATGAGCAGAGCTCTAAACTTGCTAACGAAGTTAAACAAATTGAGAAAATGGATTTGCAAGTTGCCATTAATGAAGTCGAAAAAATGCTAAGTAACAACAATATTAAAACTACATCAAGTATATTTGAAAAAATGAAAGAAAAACCTGCTGTAGAAATACTATATTTCTTGGGAACTGATGATTACAATAAGATTTTATCTAACATAAATGATGTTAAAAAACGAGATTTAGAGATACTATTATTTGAAAAAAAAGATAAAGAAAATGAACTAAAAAGTTTAGCAAAACTATATGAAGCTAAAGATACTATAAAAGCTTTTGGTGAAATAGGTAACACAGATATTTATAAAATTGAAGAGCTTGCTATCATATATATGAATATGAGTATAAGAAAAGCTTCAGAAATATTAGTTAATAATGATGATGAACAATTTATTAGTGAGTTATTTACAAATATAGAGAAACAGGAAAGACTTAGAGGTATAAATGATTCAATGACTCCTAGTATTGCTGAAACTATGAACTATATAAATCAGTACAATAGTCGGATTGATGAATTAGTAGCATTGTATGAGAAAATGAATGCTACAGAAGCTGCTAAGATAGTAGAAAAGATGGTAGCGAATAAAACCGAAGTGACATCATTAGAGATTGAAGACAACTCATTATATAAAATATCAGATTCTATTATAATAACTGATGTTTTAAAAAAGATGAGAAAACAAAATTTATCTCAGATACTATCCAGCTTGGACTCTAAGAAAGCAGCTGAGATCACTAGAACTCTAGCTATGCAATAATTTTTCTGACTCAATGAAAGGAGGTGAGAAAATGATAGAAAATAGTACTGAATGCATAACGAGTATTCAAACATCAAATAAAAGAAACTTTAATCAGCGAAATAAAGGCTTAAAAAGTTCATTTGATCAGATATTCGAAGCTAGTAGAGAAGAAACCAATCGTCCTGAAAACAACAGTGAATCAAAAAAGTTTTATAAGAACACTAATAAAGTAGCTTTACAACAATATAATCGAAAAGTAGTCAAGGATAAAAATGATGAAAACTATAAAACTAGTAGCAACAACAACCAAGATAAAGATATTAACACAGATATCAAAAAAAGTTCAGCAGACATAAATGAAGAACAGATTGATAATGTTAATGTAGAGGAAAATGACACTAGTTCTATTTCAGATGAAATACTACAAGATTTAATAGCTATCGATGAGATTTTGTCTAGTATAATAAGCACATATTTAAATTCAGAGCCAATTAACTATGATGATGAAATGCAACAAGATAAAGCTATATATAATGAAATTTCTAGTTCAGAAGCTCATGCGATGTCTATTAAACTGAACGACATTATTTCAAGCATGGAACCTATACTTGAGCTACTAAATAAGTCAGATAAAAATGAAGGGTTGAAACTTATTCAGGAAATCCAAGATATTGTCAATATTATTGACAATGGCAATTTGGAAAAATTGGAACCTTCATTCTTAAATGAACTTAAATCACATATTGATGAGATCATGAAAACTGCTCAAAATCTTAATAAATCTCTAAATATTACAAATCAAAATAGCGCAGAAGTAGTTAAGTTTGAAGATAACAAAACTAGTACTAAAGAAATAAACGTTAAAAATGACAATATCAAAGCCAATCAAGATAGTAGTAAAAGTGAAACAAGGGCTGAATATTCAATCGATAGTAGTAATGTCAACAGAGAGAATGTTGGTATCCCAAGATCCTTAAGCAATTTAGTAGCTGATCAAAGTATAAAGCCTGATGGTCAGTCTAATGAATTGTTTGAAGCAGTTGTTAGTACAGAAAAAGCTATTAAAGAACCCATTTTCATTAACAAAAATAGTATATTCGAACAGATAGTTGACAAAATTAAGGTAGATCATAAAGACATTCGTGATGAAATCAAAATAAAGCTTAAACCAGAGATTTTAGGAGAAATGACTATAAAAGTTGTAGTTGAGAAAGGCATAGTAACAGCTAAAGCTTTTGTTGAAAGCTACCATATTAAGCAGCTATTAGATTCTAATATTGAACAGCTAAGAGACAGCTTTAGAGAACAAGGAGTATCCTTTCAGGCTCTAGATGTATCAGTTAATAAAGATTCAGGGTTTGAAAGAAACAGTGCTGATTCATGGAGCAATAATAAAAGGAATAAACAACGTAAAATAAAAGTTGATGACGTTAGACTGAGTAATATGTACGAAGAAATCAATCAGCAAAATTCAAGCAATATGAATGATTATTCAAGTGGGTTAGATCTAATTGTATAGGTGGTGAAAAAATGTCGGTTAATAGTGTAGATGATAAAACGTTATGGTACAATTTTAAACAGAAAAATACTGAAGAGAAGGTTGAAGAAGATAATGGTATGCTGGGAAAAGACGCATTTCTGAATCTATTAGTTACTCAGCTGAAAAATCAGGATCCATTAAATCCAATGGAAGACAAGGAATTTATTTCACAAATGGCTCAATTTAGTACATTAGAGCAAATTCAAAATATGAATACTAGTCTTAAACAGTCTCAAGCAGCGATTTTATACGAGATATATAGTTCTAATGCAAATAATAAAGAAATGAATAAAAAATTAACTGAAACTTTAGATACTCTTAATAAGACAAGCACTGAAAGTCAAGAAAAGATAGTTGAACAGCTTGATTTAATTAGAAAGGCTATAGAAGCATATACTGGTGAGTCAGTGTAATCGGAGTGATAATATGAATAAGATTGACATGCAAAATATTAATTCGAAAGTAATACTTAATAAAACGCTAAACAGACCAAATCTAGGCTTAACTAATAAGTCTAGCAAGAAAAATTTTGATGAAGTTTTAAAACAAGTAGGACAAGCAACTACTGAAATAAAGTTTACTAAACATGCGAAAGATCGTATGAACGTTAGAAATATAGTACTTAGCAATGAAGATATTACTAAAATTAAATTAGCAATAGATAAGGCTGATAATAAAGGTGTGAATGAAGCTCTAATACTTATGGATAATAAGGCATTTATTGCAAGTATTAAGACTAAAACAATTATTACTACAGTCAATGCAGAACAATTAAAGGACAATGTTTTTACTAATATAGATGGAGCCATAGTAATATAGCTGGACCTTTATAAGGAAGCTATCTATATCTGACTGACAGAGGATATAGTCATTGGCTCTTAAAGATAAGGAGGTCATATAATATGATGAGATCAATGTATTCTGGTGTATCAGGTCTTAGAGCACATCAGATTAAAATGGATGTTATAGGCAATAACATTGCAAACGTAAATACAGTTGGTTATAAAAGAGGTCAAGTAACATTCCAGGAAGTGTTTAGTCAAGTAGTAAGAGGTGCTGGTGCGCCACAAGGTGGAAAAGGAGGTACAAATCCTCAACAGGTTGGTTTAGGTTTGAAAATTGGCTCAATAAATACTATACATACTAAAGGAGCAACACAAAGAACCGAGAACCCTACAGATTTAATGATTGATGGTCAAGGCTATTTTATGGTTACTGATGATGAAGCGTTTGAAAACAAATATTTTACAAGAGCTGGTAATTTTGACTTAGATAGAGATGGATATCTAGTTACAGCTGACGGTTTTAAAGTATTAGGATTAAATGAAAACGGCGATCTTGCACCTATAAGAATTAACAGGACCGAAACAGCACCACCAAAAGCATCTACAAAAATAGATTTTACAGGAAATATAGATTCAAGGTTGATTGCTAATGATCCAGAAAAAGGTATATTTAAAACAGACACCACGATAAAGGATAGCTTGGGGAATTCATACAAAGTAAACTATGAATTTAAAAAGACAGATGATAATAAATGGACTGTTAGTGTTACAAGTGTTAAAGACCTTGCCTCAGGTAGTGAAATCACAGTTGATCCAACTAAAAGTTCAATGGATTTAGAATTTGATACAGAGGGTAACTTGAATACAAGTCCGGCAAATTTTGAATTAGATTTTCCAGATGATTTGGCATTTTCTTTTGGCAATGATAAAACCACAAACATAATAACAGTAAATCTTGAAGGTATAACTCAATTTGCTAATGATAGTGATTTAGTTGGTAAAGCAGATGGTAAAAGCTCAGGCTCGTTAGATGGTTTCTCAATAGATGCTGCCGGAGTTATAACTGGTAGCTTTACCAATGGTACAACAAAGACTTTAGGTCAAATTGCTTTAGCTAAGTTTGATAATCCATCAGGACTTCAAAAAATAGGAAACAACTTCTTCCAGAGTTCACCTAACTCAGGAGTAGCTCAAGTAGGCAAACCAGGAACTAGTGGTTTTGGAGCTATGAATCCTGGGACATTGGAAATGTCTAATGTAGACTTATCATTAGAATTTACAGAAATGATAACGACTCAAAGAGGTTTCCAAGCTAATTCAAGGATTATTACAACATCCGATGAAATGCTTCAAGAGCTTGTTAATATGAAAAGATAGTTAATAATGCCAGGATAACTTAGTTATCCTGGCAAATAAAAGGACAGTGATTAATTAATGATAGAATTAAGAAAATTGAATGATAAGGCATTTATATTAAATTGTGAATTAATTGAATCAATTGAAGAAACTCCTGATACAGTAATAACACTTACTACAGGTAAGAAATTATTAGTAAAAGAAACTGTTGATGAGATTATTAATAAAGTAATCACATTTAAAAATCAATTATTTATATATAGAAACAAGTAATATGAAAGAGGTGTGACTAATGGATTTAGCAACGGTCATTGGTTTTTTAACCGGTATAGGCTTCTTAATATGGGGGATATTTCTTTCTGGTAGTTTAACAACATTTATACATGGACCATCATTAGTAATCGTATTAGGGGGAACAATTGCAGCTACTTTTATTAGCTATCCTCTTAAGAAAGTTATAAAGACTCTCAAGATAGTAAAGAATGCTTTTACAACAAGCAGCCTGCCAGCAGGTAATGTTATAAATCAAATAATAGATCTATCTAATATAGCTAGAAAAGAGGGATTATTGGCTCTTGAAGAAGCTGGGGAAAAAATTGATGATCTATTTCTTAAAAAGGGAATTATGCTGATTGTAGATGGAACAGATCCTGAACTAGTGAGAAATATTTTAGAGACTGAATTGGCATTCCTTGAAGATAGACATAAAGATGGACAAGGTATATTTGAGGCCATGGGAGCATTTGCTCCAGCATTTGGTATGATTGGAACATTGATTGGGTTAATCAATATGTTAAAAGACCTAGAAGATCCTACAAGTGTTGGCCCTAATATGTCTGTAGCTTTAATAACTACATTTTATGGTTCAGTCTTTGCTAACCTGATTTTTATTCCAATAGCCAACAAGCTAAAAGGTAGAAGTAAAGAAGAGGTTCTTATAAAAGAATTGATGGTAGAAGGATTATTATCTATTCAAGCAGGAGAAAATCCAAGAATAATCGAAGAAAAGTTAAAGACCTTCTTGTCTCCTGAATTAAGAAGTAATTTCAAGAAAGAACTTGAAGGTGAGGAATCATAATGAGAAGAAAAAGCAGTGAGGAAAAGAAAGGCGCACCTGAGTGGATGACTACATATAGTGATTTAGTTACGCTTCTTTTATGTTTTTTCGTATTGTTATTTTCTTTTTCCAAGATTGATGCAGAGAAATTTGAGGCTATTATGAAGTCCTTCCAAGGCTCACTTGGAGTCTTTGAGGGAGGAAAAACTGTAGAAAATATGCCTTACATAAATACGGCTAATTTACCTGAAGAGCTAACAACTAAGGAAATCCAGGAGGTAGAAGATTTTAAAAAGCTGAAAATACTTATAGATGATTATAGTAAAGAAAAAGGATTAGACAATAAAATTGTCGCTCAAATAGATGAGAGAGGATTAACTATTAGAGTTCTCGATAATGTTTTTTTTGATTCTGGTAGAGCAGAAGTTAAGCCAAAAGCTAAAGAAATATTAACATATATATCAGAAATATTAAGAAGGGAAGAATTTATTGATAAGCAGATAAGAATTGAAGGTCATACAGATTCTGACTCTATAATCAACACGGCAAACTACCCAACGAACTGGGAGTTGTCAGCAATTAGAGCAACAAATGTATTGAGATTTTTAGTGGAAAAGCAAGATATAAAAGGTGATAGAATCTCGTCAGCTGGCTATAGTTACTACAGACCTGTGGCACCTAATGATACAGCTGAAAATAAAGCTAAGAATAGAAGAGTTGACTTGGTTATAATGAAATCGGTATATAGTAAATTTGAACCTAACTGATGTAAAGGAGTTTGAGAAATGAGTACTAAGAAAATTTTTATGATTGCAATTCTTTCATTTATTGTAGTTGGTTTAATAATTGGTACAGTTTTTGGAATAATGCTGCTAAAACAAAATGAACAAAAAGTTGCTGAAAAGCAATTGTACTACTATAATATAGGAGAGATGTACTGTAATCTCAAGAATAGCAATAGAATAGTTAAAATAAACACTACTGTAGAAATGAATAATGAAGAACTGATAGTTAGTCTGGAAGAAAAAAGCTTTCTAATTAAAGATGAAATAAATAAAATTATAAGAAATAAAACCGAACAAGATATTGAAGGAAGCGAAGGACAGTTATCACTACAGAAGGAAATAACAGAGAAACTTATTGAACTATTTGGTAATACAGAAATTTCTAATGTCTATTTTGATGAATTTATAGTACAGTAGGGAGGTATATATATTGGCTGAAGTTCTGTCACAAAACGAAATAGATGCCCTACTCAAAGCATTAAGTACTGGAGAAGTTGATGTTCAAGAAATAAAAGAAGAAAGCACAGAAAAAAAAGTTAAGAAATATGACTTCAGGAACCCTCAAAAAATCGCAAAGGATCAACTAAGAACATTAGAAATTATTCATGATAATTTTGGAAGACTTCTTCAGACTTTTTTATCAGGGTACTTAAGAGCACCTGTTAAAATTTCAGTTTTAACAGTTGACCAGTATGCTTATAGTGAGTTCAGTAATGCTATTTCAAATCCAGCATTTCTCTCAATTGTAAATTTTGAACCTTTAAGTGGACAAGTTATTGTTGATATTTCAACAAACATTGCCTTTATTATTATTGATAGATTACTTGGTGGTAATGGAGAGAATGCTAACGAAATAAGAAGCTTTACTGAGATAGAGCTAACACTACTGAATAAGATGATGAAAAAAGTTATTGGACTTATGACACAAGCATGGGATAATGTAATTATCCTAACACCATCACTTGAAAAAATTGAGACAAACTCGCAATTTGCACAAATTGTTTCACCTAGTGAAACCATAGCATTAATTACTTTAAACATTTCTATAGGGAATATAGAAGGTATGATAAATATTTGTATACCTCATATTGTAATTGAACCAATTTTAAATCAATTAAGTACAAAGCTATGGTTTTCAACTACAAAAAAAGATGTATCTAATAATGATAAGGAAATTATAGAAAAAAGAATCAAGAATGCATATGTAGTTCTAGGTGCTGTTTTAAGCTCTACTGAAATAACAGTTAAAGAATTAGTAGATTTACAAGTAGGAGATGTAATTAAGCTTAATAATAAGCTTGATGATGAAGTTAGAATGAATGTTGGTTCCAGCCTTAAATTTTACGGAGTGCCTGGTTCAAATAAAAATAAAGTAGCCGTAAAAATAACTAGAGTTCAAAAGGACGGTGATGATTTAGATGCCTGATAATATGTTAACCCAAGAAGAAATTGATGCATTATTAAAAGGAAATTATGATCACGTAGAAGACAGTAACGATTTAACTGACTCAGAAAAAGATGCTTTAGGTGAAATTGGTAATATTAGCATGGGAACTGCGGCTACAACACTGTTTACGCTGTTAGGACAGAAAGTAGTCATAACAACACCAAAAGTAACTATTACAACAATCAAAGAATTGTCTGATCAATACCCTATACCTTTTGTAGCAGTTGATGTTAAGTACAAGCTAGGCCTAGAGGGAGCTAACCTGCTAGTACTTAAGATTGATGATGTAAAAGTAATAACTGACTTAATGATGGGTGGAGATGGTCGCAATATAGACAGGGAGCTAAATGAAATGGATTTGAGCGCCATCAGCGAAGCTATGAATCAAATGGTAGGCTCATCATGCACATCTCTTTCTGAAATGTTTTCAAATATGATAGATATTGAGCCACCTAGAGCTTTTCAGATAAATTTACACGAAGGTCCATTTAATATCGATTCAATTAATCATGATGAACCTATAGTTAAAATATCATTTAAAATGGTGGTAGGTGATTTGATTGATAGTCAGATTATGCAGTTAATACCATTAAGTTTTGCAAAAAACATGGTTAATAAGCTGCTTGGAGGAGATGAGGATGCAAATGATAGTATTGTAGTAGATGATATTCAAAATGTTAAGCAGGACCATGATGCAGCAATTCCTCAATATTCTCATGACACAATTCAGTCTAAAAATAGTTTAGACATGGGCTATAATATAAAAGAAGAAAAGTCTAAGAATGTAAATCAAAATCAAGTAAATGTGAAAAAACTAGAGTTTCAGCAGTTTGAAACAATAGATAATAAGGTATATAATGAAGGCATTGAAATAGTTCAAGAGATACCTATAGGAATCACAGTAGAGTTAGGTAGGACTACTCGCAGAATCAGTGAAATACTAGAATATGGGCCAGGAACCATCATCGAATTAGACAAATTATTAGGAGAACCTTTAGAGATATATGCTAATGGTAAGATTATAGCAAAAGGCGAGGTTGTTGTAATAGATGACAACTTTGGTGTAAGAATTACTGATATAATAAATCCTGCGAAGAGAATAAGCAAAATTTAAAGGAGGAATAATTATGGCAAATGGAGTTTTAATAGTTGATGATGCAGCTTTTATGAGAATGATGATTAAAGATATTTTGTCAAAAAATGGATTCGAAGTACTTGGAGAAGCTGAAAATGGAGCAAAAGCTATAGAAAAATATAAGGAGCTAAACCCAGATTTAGTAATAATGGATATAACAATGCCTGAAGTAGATGGAATTCAAGCTGTTAAAGAAATTAAAAAACTTAATAGTGGAGCAAAAATTGTGATGTGTTCAGCAATGGGACAACAAGCAATGGTAATTGAAGCTATACAGGCAGGAGCAAAAGATTTTATTGTTAAACCATTTCAGGCAGATAGAGTTATAGAAGCAGTAAAAAAAGTATTAGGATGATATAAATGTTTAGTTTCTCTAATACTGGAGCCATTATAGCAACATTATATTATCAAAATGATGATTCTATTGCACTATCCTTATTTAAGATTATATTGTATTTTATAGTTTTCTTATTGGTGATTGTTTTAGCTTTTTATTTTACTAAATTAGTTGCAAAGAAGACTAGTTATATGACAAAAAGCAATAATATTCAAATTCTTGATTTTATTGCACTAAGCTCTAATAGCAAGATAGCTATTGTTAATATTATTGATAATATTTATATTTTATCAATAAATAATAATGAAGTAACAGTCATTGATAAATTGAGTAAAGAAGATGCTAATATTACTAACCTTAAAGTAAATTCTGAACAGAAGAGCTTCAATAATTATTTAGAAGATCTATTTGCAGTAACAAAAAAATTAAAAAACAAAGTTCCAAAATCTAAAACGATACAATTCAGTGAAAATCCTAAATCAGAGCATGATATATCTTTGAAAGATAGTCAGATAGACAAGGAATGAGAATATGAAAAAAAATGTTTTAATTATGACACTAATTTTCCTAATATTTATAAGCTTTTCAAGTATAGCTTATGCTGAACCTGAAATTTCACTTTTTGGTAAAGCTATTGAAATAAAGGATAATAATGACTCAGATGGGTATGTATCAAGCATTCAGCTATTGTTAATATTTACAGTATTAACTTTAGCTCCATCTATTTTAATTATGATGACGAGCTTTACGCGAATAATAATAGTGCTTTCTTTTATAAGAAATGCTTTAGGAACACAGCAAACTCCTCCAAATCAAGTTTTAATTGGACTAGCCTTATTTTTGACTTTTTTCATAATGGCTCCTGTAGGTTCTCAAATCAATAAAGAAGCATTACAGCCTTATGTTAGGGGTGAAATAGTTCAGCAAGAAGCATTTGAAAGAGGTATTGAGCCAATTAGAGAATTTATGTTTAAACAGACTAAGGAAAAAGACTTAGCACTATTTTTAAAGATTGCTAAAATAGAGAATGTAAAGAAATTGGAAGACATACCGACTAGAGTACTAATACCGTCATTTATTATTAGTGAGCTGAAAACTGCGTTTCAAATAGGATTCATAATTTTTATACCTTTCTTGGTAATAGATATGGTCGTTGCAAGTACGCTTATGTCCATGGGGATGATGATGCTACCACCTGTTATGATTTCATTACCGTTTAAGATTTTGCTTTTTATAATGGTTGATGGATGGAATCTTATAATAGGTCAACTAGTTTCAAGCTTTAGATAAAAAGGGAGAGATTATATGAATCAAGGAGATGTACTAAATATTGCTCAGCAAGCTATGAAAATTATTTTAATGGTATCTGCTCCGATGCTTGGATTTGGATTGCTAGTTGGACTCATGGTTAGTATTTTTCAAGCCACTACTCAAATTCAAGAGGCAACACTTGCGTTTGTTCCTAAAATTGTTGCAGTGCTTATTTCTTTTTTGGTTTTTGGACCATGGATACTTAGAGTTTTGATTGATTTTACTAAAAATTTATTTATCAGTATTAACACTTATATTATGTGAAATGGTGAGTACTTATGGCTTTCTTATTAGATGCGTTATTAAATAATTATCAAATATTTTTACTTGTACTGGTTAGGGTAACAGGCTTGTTTATAGCTACTCCAATTTTTAGCAGAAACAATGTACCTAACACACTAAAAGTATGTTTCGCAGTTTTACTTTCTTTTGTGTTATTCAATACGATTGAGCTTAATTATATCAGTAATAACATCTTAGATTTTACCACAATAGTAATTAAAGAACTTGCAATAGGACTAATTATAGGTTTTATATCTTATTTATTTTTCACGTCGCTTTATTTTGCTGGACAAGTAGTTGATATGCAAATTGGATTTGGTATGGTAAATGTATTAGATCCTCAAAGTAATATACAAGTACCAATTATGGGAACGTTTTATCATTTAATTGCCATATTAGTATTTCTGACTATAGATGGTCATCATTTTCTAATTGACGCTTTAGTTAGCTCTTATAAATATATTCCGATAGGACATTTTGCCTTTACTGAAAATATTATTAAACAGTTAGCTGTTATATTAGGTCAAACACTTATAATTGGATTTAAAATAAGTAGTCCGGTATTGGCAACTATTTTTCTTGCTGATGTGTTGCTAGGAATACTAGCTAGAACAATGCCACAAATGAATGTTTTTATAGTGGGCATGCCATTAAAAATTTCAGTGGGCATTGTAACAATTGTAGTTTCTTTACCTTTGTTTTTTATTGCTCTTCAACATATATTTAACAATATGTATGAGGAGATTTTTAACTTTTTAAAGGTTATTCAAAGAGGATGATGTATGTGCAATCTTTGTTAAAAATAAACTTGCAGCTTTTCGCAGGAGAGGAAAAAACTGAAAAGGCTACTCCTAAGAAAAGAAAAGAAGCTAGAGAGAAAGGTCAAATTTTACAAAGTAAAGAGGTTAACTCTGCAGTAATACTGATAGCTGCTTTTTTAGCATTAAAAGTGTTTGGCGGTTTTATGTTTGAAAAGTTAATTAACTTTACAACATCTGCATTTACTATATACACTGATAAATCAGATTTATTTACTATTCAAGGAATTAGCTTGCTAATGCTAAAAATAATATCTGTTACAGCTATAATCGTTGGACCTATTACAGGCATTGTTCTTTTATCAGGATTAGTAATAAATTATACTCAAGTAGGGTTTCTTTTTACTAGTAAAACTTTAGGATTTAAACTTAATAGAATAAATCCTATTGAGGGATTTAAACGTATAGTTTCGAAACGTGCAATAGTAGAATTGTTTAAATCATTTTTGAAAATTTTTGTAATAGGATACATAATTTATTCTTATGCTGTTAAACAATTAGATAACATCTTTAACTTGATTGATATGAGTGTAGGAAGTATTGTCAAATTTATTGGTAATACAACTGTAACCATTGGATTAAGAGCTGGAGGAGTACTTATTGCATTAGCGATTATTGATTATGCTTATCAATGGTGGGATCATGAGAAAAACCTAAAGATGAGTAAACAAGAAATTAAAGAAGAGTACAAGCAAACAGAAGGAAATCCACAAATCAAATCAAAAATTAAAGAGAAACAGAGACAGATGGCAATGAGGAGAATGATGCAAGACGTACCACAAGCTGATGTTATCATTACTAACCCAACTCATTATGCTATCGCTTTAAAGTATGATAAAGATAGATTTACTGCCCCTTATCTAATAGCTAAAGGAAAAGATTTAATAGCACAGAATATAAAAAAGATAGCTATTGAAAATAACGTGCCAATTGTTGAAAACAAACCATTAGCACAGATGTTATATAGTAGTGTTGAAATTGGTGATATTATTCCTGAAGAGCTATACCAAGCAGTTGCAGAGATTCTAGCATATGTATATAGTTTGAAGGCATAAAAGGAGGACAATTATGAAATTTGGAGATATTTTAATCGCAATTGCAGTTATTTCGATAATAATAATTATTATTGTGCCTGTCCCACTTGGTGCGCTTGATATTCTTCTTAGCTTAAACATTTCCTTAGCATTGCTTATACTGCTTATATCTATGTATACGAAAGATGCGCTTCAATTTTCAATTTTTCCGTCTCTTTTGCTACTCACCACATTATTTAGACTTTCGCTTAATATATCAACTACAAGATATATATTAAGCGAAGGCAATGCCGGAAGTGTTATTGAAGCATTCGGAAATTTTGTTATTCAAGGAAATGTATTTGTTGGGCTTATTATTTTCCTAATTATTGTTATCATTAACTTTATTGTTATCACAAAAGGGGCTGAAAGAGTTGCAGAAGTAGCTGCTAGGTTTACTCTAGATGCAATGCCTGGTAAGCAAATGGCAATAGATGCAGATTTGAACTCTGGACTTATAACTGAGCTTGATGCTAAAAACAGGAGAAAAGAAATTCAGCAGCAAGCTGACTTTTATGGTGCTATGGATGGAGCAAGTAAGTTTGTTAAAGGAGATGCTATTGCTGGTATCATAATAACTATTATTAATATTTCTGCTGGCTTTGCGATTGGCATTATAGCTAAGAAAATACCACTGTCCGAAGCTTTGTCCAAGTATACTTTGCTTACTGTTGGGGATGGCTTAGTAAGTCAAATACCTGCTTTACTTATTTCTACAGCAACTGGGCTTGTTGTTACAAGAGCTGCTTCAGATTCAAACCTTGGTAATGACATTATAAAGCAACTTTTTAGTAATAATCCGAAGCTTATGTTTATTATTGGTGGAGTTCTGCTTTTTTTAGGTGTTGCTACACCACTTCCTGCGTTGCCTTATGTTTTATTGGCTGTCATATTTGTTTTTGTCGGATACACCATGAATACAAGTATTAAAAAGACTGAGGAAGAAGAGAATGAAATTGCTCAGTTTACTGAGGTGGAAGAAATAAGGAAACCTGAAAATGTTATGTCATTATTAAAGGTTGAGGATATAGAATTAGAGTTCGGATATGGTATTATTCCATTAGCTGATATTAATCAGGGAGGAGACTTACTAGATAGAATTGTAATGATTAGACGACAAGTTGCTCTTGAGCTAGGAATAGTTGTTCCCATGGTAAGGCTAAGAGATAATATTCAATTGAATCCAAATGAATATGTAATAAAAATAAAAGGAGTAGAAATTGCTAAAGGAGAGATTTTATTCGATCATTTCTTGGCAATGGATCCTGGTACGTCTAATGGCGAAATAGATGGAATAGATACAGTTGAACCTGCATTTGGCTTGCCAGCTAAATGGATTACTGATAAAGAGAGAGAGAAAGCTGAAGTTCTCGGCTATACCGTGGTAGATCCACCATCAATAATCGCTACTCATTTAACTGAGATCATAAAGAATAACTCTAGCGAACTCCTCAGCAGACAGGATGTCAAAGTGTTAATAGATAATGTTAAAGAAGAGCATCCGGCTTTGGTAGATGAACTTGTTCCAAAACTTCTATCTGTTGGAGAAGTTCAGAAGGTATTAGCCAATCTATTGAATGAGCAGATTTCTATTAGAGACATGGTAACAGTATTAGAAACATTAGCTGATTATGCGGCTGTAACAAGAGATCCAGATATGTTAACAGAGTATGTTAGACAAAGAATGTCTAGATATATAACGAATAAATATGTTGCAGGCAATAACTTGAAGGTTATTACTTTGGACGGTGAGTTAGAACAGCTGATTATGGATTCTATCAACCAAACTGAAACAGGTTCATATTTATCTATTGAACCTAACAAGGTTCAGAGAATACTTAATAACATAATTTTAAATATTGAAAAATTTACTTCTATTGGATTACAACCAATTATATTAACAGCACCTATAGTTAGAATTTATTTTAAAAGACTTACAGAACAGATTGCTAAGGACCTAGTTGTACTATCATATAATGAAATTGAATCTTCTATTGAGGTTCAATCAGTAGGGATGGTGACGTTATAATGAAAATTAAGAGGTTCATTGGTAGTAATACACAAGAGGCTATGTATAAACTAAAAAAAGAACTCGGTTCAGATGCAATTATTCTTCATACTAGAAAAATCAAGAAACCTGGATTTCTAGGTATTTTCAAAAAGAGTCTAATAGAAGTAGTAGCAGCACTAGATGATGAAAATAATGTAGACAATATTGATGTACGTAGAACTAGCACTCTGAATGAAAATGTTAAAAAGCTTTCACATACTTCTAGTATAAACAATCAGTCAAATAAGCAAAATGATGACCTAGGTAAAGAAATAAAGGCTATAAGAGAAATGATGAAAGGAATAGTCGATAGTTTAGACACATCTAGTATTAAAGAATTTCCTTTAGAACTAAGTAATATTCTGAAAATACTTCAAGAAAACGGTGTTGATGGGGAAGTTGCAAAAGAGATTCTTATAGGAATTAATGAGCAAATAAACTTTGACAATAAAGAGCCGAAAGCGGTAAGAGAAATTATTAGATACAATTTAAAAGAATACTTAGGAGAGTCATCTCCGATCACATTTAATGGAAAACAAAAGATTATATTTTTCATAGGGCCAACTGGAGTGGGAAAAACAACAACTTTGGCTAAGATTGCTGCAAATTTATTTTTGCATCACAAGTGTACAGTAGGATTAATTACTGCAGATACATACAGAATCGCTGCTGTTGAGCAACTTAAAATATATGCGGAAATTTTAAATGTGCCATTAAAAGTTATATATCAAATAAAGGATATTTATAAATCTCTGTCGAATTTTAAGGATAAAGATATTATACTGATAGATACTGCAGGAAGAAGTCATAAGAACAAAGAACAAATGGATGAAATTCGAGAATTGATCCAATCAGTTAACAATAAAGAAACTTATTTAGTTGTTAATGCAACAACAGACATAAAAACAATTAACTCTATTTTAAAAGAATACAGTTTTATTAATGATTTTAAAATTATTTTTACAAAAGCTGATGAAGCTAATAACCTAGGGATAATTTTAAATACTAAGTATTATTTTAAAAACCAATTGTCTTATATAACCACAGGACAAAATGTTCCTGATGATATTGAAATATTGGATATTGATAAATTAAGTAGAACATTGATTGGAGAAAGCAAAGATGAATGACCAGGCAGAGAGACTAAGGCAGCTAATTACTAAATCTGATTATACTAGAATTGATGATACGCTATTTAAGAGAACAAATGTTACTCGAGTATTAGCCGTTACAAGTGGTAAAGGTGGAGTTGGAAAGACAAACTTAACCATCAACTTAGCTATCTCTTTAAGTAATTTAGGGTATAGTGTTGTTGTTTTTGATGCAGATATTGGTCTTGCAAATATTGATGTACTGCTAGGAGTAGTTCCTAGGTTTACAATCAGTGAAGTGCTAAACGGGAATAGGGACATAACGGAGATAATGACAGAAGGACCAAACGGAATTAAGATTATCGCAGGAGGATCTGGAATCAGTGAACTGTTTGAGATGGATAACAGCAAACGTGAAAAATTAATAAATCAGCTAGTAAAACTTGAAAAACACGCTGATTATATTTTAATTGACACTGGAGCAGGGATATCAGATACTGTTATAAGCTTTGTAAATGCAGCTAATGAGGTAATCCTTGTAACAACACCTGAGCCAACATCATTAACGGATGCATATGCTATGGTTAAAGCACTAAACATCAAAGGAAAGCATGATAGATTACAAGTAGTTATTAACAGGGCTGCAGATAATAAAGAGGCTGATGAAGTTTATAAAAAGCTAAATATGGCTGCTAATAGATTTCTAAAAACAAAAATTGATAAACTTGGTTATGTGTTAGATAGTAAATTAGTAACAGAATCAGTCAAAAGTCAGTGTCCTTTTATAGTTATGTATCCAAATTCCCAAGTATCAAAAAAGATTAATAATATTGCACTGCAAATAGTTGGGAATAAAAATTCTGATGGAGATCAAATGGGGATATCTACCTTTATACATAAATTCAAGAGTTTTTTTATAAAGGAGGGCAGCTAATCATATGTCATCAGATACATCGCAATTAAGTATTGGAGAAAAAATAGAGATTAAGCGAATTGGAACTAAACAAGATATTAAGTACAGCAGCCAAGTCTTAGATATAATTGATGAAAGAACTTACTCAATTAGTGGCCCAATTCATAAAGGAACTATTGTTCCAATTAGTTTAAATTCTACTATTGAAATAACGTATTTCAAAGAAGAAAGGGGCAGATTTCTATTTAAAGCAACTGTACTATCCAGAGAAGAAAAAGGCGTTTATAGACTGATAATAAGAAGAATTGACAAAATAATTAGATTTCAACAAAGGGATTATTATAGGTTGACGATAAATAAAAATGTTACAATAACTCATAGCTTTATGGATGGAGATATAGAAAGAGTTGTTGAAGAAAATTGTGTAACAAAAGATATAAGTGGAGGCGGCATAAGATTTTTATGTGACTTCAAATATAAATTGAAAGATGTACTAAGTTTTGAGTTGAAAATAAATGATTCAGAAATTGTATCTATCGGAGAAGTAGTAAGAGTAAAAAAATCCGATAGTTCTGATTATAACTATGAAATAGGTATGAGATTTATTGAACTAAGTAATGTAGATAGAGACATCCTTATTAGATTTATCTTTGAGCAACAGAGAAAACTGAGAAGAAAGGGATTGATATAGATGTCTATTAGAGTAATGGTCGTAGATGATTCAGCTTTTATGAGAAAGATAATATCTGATATATTAAATTCTGATAATGAAATTGATGTAATAGGCACAGCCAGAAATGGAAAAGATGCATTAGAAAAGTTAGAAAAAATGTCGCCTGATGTAATAACACTTGACATCGAAATGCCAATAATGGATGGTATTTCAACTTTAACTGAGATTATTAAGAAATATAATATCCCCGTCATAATGTTAAGTAGTTTGACTACCGAGGGAGCAGATGCGACTCTAAAAGCATTAGATATTGGAGCAGTTGATTTTATTCCAAAACCAAATAATATATTTGGACTAAATAAAGAATTGCAAAACAATAAGATTGTGGAAAAAGTCAAAATGGCTGCGGGAATAAAAAAGTTTAAAAAAACTCAGCAAACAATATCTAATAATAAGAATAAGTGGATTAATGTAAGTAACCTCAAGTATTGTGATTCTCAATATTTAATTGCTATAGGAACCTCGACAGGAGGACCAAAAGCTTTACAATCTCTGATTCCTCAAATACCAAATGAGTTTAATGGAAGTATAGTTTTAGTGCAACATATGCCACAGGGTTTTACCAAGTCATTAGCAACAAGACTTAATTCCATCTCAAATATTAATGTTAAAGAAGCTGAAGATGGTGAAAAGATTTTGAAAGGATACTGTTATATAGCTCCTGGTGACAATCATATGACTGTAATAGAGAAAAACAATCAATTATGTATTAAGCTAAACAAGGACATGCCAGTGTCGGGGCATAGACCTTCAGTTGATGTTCTAATGGAGTCAATATCAGTATTGAGTTGTAAAAAACTTATTGGCATTATGCTGACAGGAATGGGTTCCGATGGTTCTAAAGGGCTCAAAAAAATATACGATAATGGTGGATATACTATAGCTCAAGATGAGGAAACCTGTGTTGTATATGGTATGCCTAAGTCTGCTATTAATATAGGAGCTGTTAGCAAAGTGCTACCATTAAGTCAGATTGTTGATGAGATAATGAGTAAAATGGAGGTGTAAACCATGGATATGAATCAATATTTAGATATGTTTATCGAAGAGTCTAAGGAAAACTTACAGTATATGAATGAAAACTTGCTTAATTTAGAGAAGAACGCTGAAGATAAGAATTTACTTAACGAGATTTTCAGAGTAGCTCACACATTGAAAGGTATGTCAGGTACTATGGGTTTTAGTAAGATAGCGAGTTTGACACATGAAATGGAAAACTTACTTCAAGCTATAAGAAATGATGAAATTAAAGTTTCTTCCAATATAATAGATATATTATTTAGATGCTTTGATACTCTTGATGAATATATAGCTAATATCGGTGAAATTGGAAAGGAAGGGAACTTAGATAGCACTGACTTAGTTGAATTATTGAATAATACTATTAATAATAAGCAAGGTTCCGATGTGAATTTGAACAGCGAACTAGGCTCAGAAAAGAGTTATCAATTTGATGAATATGTAAGGAAAGCTTTATACAATGCTAAAACTAAAGGCCTAAATATCTTCAATATTGATGTAAAGCTAAGTAAAGAGTGTATGTTGAAATCTGCAAGAGCTTTTATTGTTTTTAACACTTTAGAAAGTCATTCAGAAATTATACAATCAAATCCTCCAGCGGAAGATATAGAAGATGAGAAATTCGACTCTCTTTTTTCACTCACTATTGTTTCTAATAAAGAAATAGAAGAGATAAAGCAGCAGCTCATTTCAATTTCTGAAGTTGAAGATGTTCAAATAAACGAAATTCACTTAGATCAAAATACAACAATGGAAGAGATAGCTGTTGCATCAGAGCAGCCTGTAACAAATTCTGTAAAACTTTCTGAAGATAGCACCAATGAATCCGATGAAAAGAAGGGAAAAAGCAATAATTTTATCAACCATGAAAAAAAGAAACAGTCAAGCAAAATTGGTAAGACTGTCAGAGTTGATATAGATAGGCTTGATAATTTAATGAATTTGGTTAGTGAACTTATTATAATAAAAACTAGACTTGAAGATAGTGATTCAACAAGCAAAGATAATATGAATGAGGCAATAGAATATCTTGAAAGAATTACCACAAGCTTGCATGATGCAGTTATGAAAGTAAGAATGGTACCTATAGAAAGAGTTTTTAACAGATTTCCTAGAATGGTAAGAGATCTTTCTAGGGAGCTTGGAAAAGAAATAGACTTACAAATGTCAGGAGAAGAGACAGAGGTAGACCGAACAATTATTGATGAAATTGGAGATCCGTTAATTCACTTGATTAGAAACTCTATAGACCATGGAATAGAAAGTCCTGAAATAAGAAAGAATTCTGGGAAAAATGAAACGGGTGTTCTTAAGCTAAAAGCATACCCAGACGGAAATACTGTGGTGATAGAGTTAGACGATGATGGTGCTGGCATAAATATAGACAAAGTTAAGAAGAAAGCTGTTGAAAGAGGATTATTAACCTCGTCTGAGTCCGAAGGGATTTCAGAAGATGAAGCTGTAGGACTATTGTTTAGGCCAGGCTTTAGCACGGCAGATACTATTTCAGATGTATCTGGAAGAGGGGTCGGATTAGACGTAGTTAAAACCAAGATTGAATCTATAAACGGTGTAGTTGAAGTTGAAACAAAAAAAGGAGTTGGTACAAAATTCATCATAAGGCTCCCTCTAACTCTAGCAATTATTCAGGCTCTTCTTATCAACTTAAGCACTGAAATATATGCTATTCCATTAAGTTCTATTAGGGAAATCACCCCAGTGCTAAGTAAAGACATAAGAAAAGTTCAAAACCAAGAAGTAGTACTATTTAGGAATAAAACTCTTCCGATTATTAGATTAAATAAAATATTAGGCATTGATGATATGGAAGAAAATGAAGAAATAATAATGGTCATAGTTAAAAAAGGTGATAAAGAAGCGGGTTTAATTGTTGATAAACTTATTGGACAGCAAGAAATAGTTATCAAGTCATTGGGTAGGTTTTTATCAGGTATTCAACATCTTGCCGGAGCTACAATACTTGGTAATGGAAGAATATCCTTAATATTAGATGTTAATTCATTATTTTAGTAAAGGGGGATAAAAATGAATACTACAAATATAGTTGAAGAAAAAAAATATGTAGCTTTCAAAATCGATGAAGAGTATTATGGAATTGATATTAATAATGTTAAAGCCATAGAAAGAGTTCAGGCTTTTACTAGAATACCGAATGCACCTGAGTATGTAAAAGGAGTTATAAATCTAAGAGGAGAGGTTGTACCAGTAATCGATTTGAGGAAGAGATTTGGTATCGACTGTAAAGAAATTGATTCGGATTCAAGAATAATTATTGTTCTTACGAATGAAACACTTATTGGCTTGCTTGTAGATTCTTCTTCAGAAGTAATGCAACTTAACTCAGATAGTATAGATAATCCTCCTGAAATAAAAGATAACATTTCAGATGATTTTGTAAAGGGTGTTGGGAAAAAAGACTCTAAGCTAATAATATTAATTGATATTGAAAAAGTTATTGGTTATAGAGAAACAGAGTTAATAAACTAGAGGTGTGAAATGAAACTAAATTTGAATAATTTAAATTCAACTTTGATAGATGTTCTAAAAGAGCTTGGTAACATTGGCTCGGGCAATGCAGCGACAGCTTTAGCTTCGATGTTAGATAAGAGGGTGGATATGCAAGTTCCACAAGTTAAGATACTTGAATTTAAAGATGTTGCAGGTATTCTAGGAGATGACGAAATACCAGTTGTTGGTATTTACTTTGAAATGGAAGGAGATATCGAGGGTAATATAATGTTTATCCTAAGCTTAAGTTCAGCTAAGAACTTAGTTAATATGCTCTTTCGAAGATGTGAAGACCATTTAGAGCTTGATGATATGGATATGTCAGCATTATCTGAAGTTGGTAATATTCTTTCAGCATCATATATCAACTCTCTAAGTACTTTAACAGGCTTGAATTTGAAGATATCAGTACCGTCTATTTGTATTGACATGGCTGGAGCAATACTAAGTGTACCAGCTGTTCAATTCGGACACATTGGGGATAATGTGATTTTTATAGAAACGCAATTTGAAGAAGATGATAGAAAGGTTACTGGAGATTTATTCCTAATACCAGAGCTAGAATCATTTGAAAAAATTCTTGATAGTTTAGGGGTAATTTAATCATGGAAGCTGTAAAAGTTGGGATGGCAGATTTAAAAACAGTTAAGTCACCAGGAACATTAACCACATTAGGGTTAGGATCATGCGTGGGAATTGCATTTTACGATAAGATAAACAAAATAGCAGGATTAGCACATATTATGCTCCCTTCAAGTGTAGAGATTAAAAATAATAGTAATAAGGCTAAATTTGCTGATACAGCTATTGAATTGCTTTTGGATGAAATGCTTTTTATTGGTGCAAGCAAAAGAAATATTGTAGCAAAACTTGCTGGAGGCTCCCAAATGTTTTCTTTTAATTCTAAAAATGATGTTCTTAGGATTGGAGAAAGAAATGTAGAAGCTGCTAAGAGGAAAATTCAGGAGCTAAATATACCGATTATTTCTGAAGATACAGGTGGAAATTATGGGAGAACAATAGAACTAAATTCACTTGACGGAAGTTTATTAGTAAAGACAATAGGTCATGGTACGAAAAACATATAAAAATATGCTACTAGCATCTTTTGTATTCCAGTATGTATTGATAATACTTTCACCTTGTAGGAGGTGGTAGATTGACTATAGATGAATTATGGAAATCATATAAGAGCTCGGGTGATAATAGCTACAAGCAACAGTTAATTATTCACTATATTCAATTAGTAAAGATTGTCTCAGGAAGGCTGTATAATTTTTATGGAGGGAATGTAGAATACGATGATTTACTAGGGTTTGGAGTTTTTGGGTTGATTGATGCTATTGAAAAATTTGATATTAGTAGAGATCTTAAATTTGAAACTTATGCTCAAATTAGAATTAGAGGTGCAATCATAGATAATCTAAGGAAAATCGATTGGGTACCTCGTGGGCTTAGAAGAAAATCTAAAGAAATTGAAAGAGCTATAGATGAATTAGAAAATAAATTTGGAAGAAGTGCAAGTATTAGTGATATTTCAAAACAACTTAATATCAGCATTTGTGAAGTTGAAAATACTCTTGCAGAAATATCAACATTGAACATGGTCTCTCTAGAGGAGATGATCTATACAAGAGGAGATATTAGCTTAAATAGTAGTGAATCTGATTATCCAGAGAGAATTTATGAGGATAAAGAAATTAAACAAATTTTAGCTCATTCTATTGAAGATTTAAATGAGAAGGAAAAATTAGTGATATCACTATATTACTACGACGAACTCACGTATAAGGAGATTGGGAAAATATTGAATTTGTCAGAATCTAGGATATCTCAGATACATAGTAAAGCAATAATGTCAATAAGGAACAGTTTGAATAAATTGGGAATTGATGGCTATTAAGATACGGGGTGTGATGAGATGGTGGAGAATTATTTGATTTTGGAAGGCAACGATTTAGATGATTTAATATTACAGGGGCTTAAAGATTTAAATAAAACCAAAGATGAAGTAAAAATTGAGATATTAGAAAAAGGAAAAATTTTAATGGGTATTCCTATTAAGAAATATAAAATTAAAATTTCTGTGAGTAATTTAAGTGATGATGAAATAGAAGATGAGCTAAAGAAAATAGAAGATGAGATTGAGAATCACGGTTTTTTTGAAATAACATATCTTAAGGATGGAGTATATCTATCGGTATACGGTGGGTTAAATACATGCGTCAGTTACGAAGATGTTATTAAAAAAGTCAAGCTTAAAAAAATTGAGAATTATGATAAGCAAATATTGCAAGATACAGTAAATAATATGGAAGGTAACCCTATAAGATTTGCACCATTCCAACAAGAAATACCTATTGATGCAGATGTTATTATTGATATATCTCAAGATAAAATGAATGCTTTTATTACTCTAATTCCACCTGAAGGTGGAAAGGATATGGATATAAGTAAGGCTCTTAGTAAAATCGCTGAAAAAATTAGATACGGATTAGACATTAACGAGGTTAAGCGTGTAATAGAAGAAAAACTGTACAATAGAAAAATTTTAATTGCATCTGGACAAAACCCTGTTGATGGTAAAGATGGGTTTATAGACTTCAAATTCAAGCTAAAGGAAAACATAGCTCCACAGATATTAGAGGATGGAAGTGTTGATTATAGAAATCTTGGATTAATAACTAATGTTAAAAAAGGTGATATACTATCAGAGATAATTCCTCCTACTGAAGGTAATCCAGGTACGAATGTATTTGGACAAGTTCTACCAAACAAAAAAGGAAAAGAAAAGAAGATAAAATATGGGAAAAACGTTGTTGTTTCTGAAGATGGAAAGTACTTAATTTCTGACTCCGATGGTCACGTATACTTTGATAAGGATAAATTAGTAGTTCACGAGGTTTATGAAGTTCTAAGCAATGTAGATAATTCAACTGGGAATATAGAATTTAATGGAGCTGTGAGAATAAAAGGTAGCGTTTTAACTGGTTTTGAGGTAGTCTGTGAAGGAGACATTGAAGTTGAAGGTGTAGTTGAAGGTGCTATAGTAAAAAGTGATGGTAGTATTGTTTTAAAAAGAGGAGTACAAGGATTTAATAAAGCTAGATTAGTATCAAAAGGTGATATTAGCTCTAGATTTATTGAAAATTGCTGTATTTATTCAGAAGGTTCTGTAAATGCTGAGGCTATAATGCATAGTGAAGTCATGAGTAAAGGTATAATAAGAGTTGAAGGTAAGAAGGGATTAATAGTAGGAGGAATATGTAAAGCTACAAAAGAAATACATGCAAAAACTATAGGATCAAGTATGGCCACGACAACAATTGTTGAAGTAGGCGTTGATCCAAACATTAGGACAAAGCAAGACAATATAAAAACTGAAATAGAGAATACAGAATTAAGTATAAATAAGCTTGATCAAACAATAAGTCTTTTGAATAGATTAGCAAAAAACAACAAATTAGAAGAAGATAAGAAACAAATATTGATAAAGTCATTGCGGACTAGGACAATTTTGGCTCAAAAAATTGAAGATTTGAAATCTAAAATTGAACAAATAGACTATGAAATAGAATTACTTTCGAAAGGAAAGATAAAGGTTCAAAACATAATATATCCAGGTGTAAAAATAATAGTTGGAAATAGCGTCATGTTTGTTAGAGAAGAAATTAAATACTGTACTATTTATAGTGAAAAAGGTAGTGTAAAAATTGGACCATATGAAATGTAATATGTAATATGGGGTGATAAAATGACCATACGACCTGTGGACATGAAGACATTAATGCCTAAGACCCAACAACTGTCAAAAATGCAGCAAATGGAAAATGATAAGCAAAAAAGCTTTGCTTATTTTCAAAATAATGATCAAGCAAAAAAGACTGAGAAAGAGTTAAGACAAGTAAGAAATTCTGAGAAAATGTCTAAGGCTAAAATTACAAAAGACAACAAAAAAAGAGAACATAATACAAAACAAAAAGATAAAGATAATAATAATTCTAACGCACACGAAGAAAAAGATTTAGAAAAAGGAAATGTAGATGGTGTATTAGGATTTAACATAGATATTAAGATTTAATAAGAGGTGCATAATGAGTTCTTTCATATTGTTTTTTAGTATTTTGGTTATAATAGTGTCTGTTTGCCTTATAATATTTAATAATAGATCATCATTGTCCAATAATGATCATGATGTTGTCATAGAACAATCAGGTAATATTCATGAAGAAGAACGTATTGATCATAATAGTTTTGAAAAAGTTTTTCATGATAAAATTGAACCTACTGTTAAGTCAGAAAATTTATTTAGTGACGATAATTTAAAAACGTGCTTAAGTAATGAAAGGATAATAAAGAGCACTGAAAATGAAGAAAATGGACACAGACATGATAACATGAACAGTTCAGATAACATACTCAAAAAAATTAATGAGCTTAGAGAAATAGGACTCAGCAACCAAGAGGTCGCAAAAAAATTAGGAAAAGGCATTAGGGAGATTGACATTATATTAAAAATGGATAGCCTTAAAAATTCTTCTAGTAGATGATTAATAAAATCAAGAATTTGAATAAAATGCTTTTAGTTGTGAAATATATACTAATATAATAGAATAGATTTGACAATGTTTAAAAAAATATTGCCAAATATTTATTCGTGTGTTATACTACATAAGGTAAAACTACACACACTCTTTGATTTATAAAGCTGTGCCTGTATGGTCCTTTATAAAACTGATGAGGGTGGAGGTTAAAAACAAAGGGAGGTGAAGTAATGTCAGTAATTACAATGAAAAGCCTATTAGAAGCAGGAGTTCATTTTGGTCATCAGACAAGAAGATGGAATCCGAAAATGGCTGAGTATATTTTCACAGAGAGAAATGGAATTTACATTATTGACTTACAAAAAACTGTTGGTAAAGTTGAAGAAGCGTATACATTCATAAAGGATGTAGCGACAAATGGTGGAGAAGTACTATTTGTAGGTACAAAGAAGCAGGCTCAAGAGTCTATAGAAAATGAAGCAAAAAGATGTGGAATGCATTTTGTTAGTCAAAGATGGCTAGGTGGTATGCTTACTAACTATAAGACTATAAGAAAAAGAATCGAGAGGCTTCAACAGCTACAAAAAATGGAGGAAGACGGTACTTTTGATGTTCTTCCTAAAAAAGAAGTTATTAAGCTAAGACATGAAGCTGAAAGACTTGAAAAGTTCTTAGGCGGTATAAAGAATATGCAAAGAACACCTGATGCATTGTTTGTTGTAGACCCAAGAAAAGAAAAAATTGCTGTTAAAGAAGCAAAAATACTTGGTATACCAGTTGTTGGTATTGTAGATACTAACTGTGACCCAGATGAAGTTGACTTTGTAATACCAGGTAACGACGATGCTATAAGAGCTGTTAAGTTACTTACTGAAACAATCGCTAATGCTGTATTAGAAGGCAAACAAGGCGAACAAATAGAGCAGTAGTATGATGGTAAGGGTTATGAGGGAGGTTAATCCCCTACTGCTCTTACCTTTTTATTTAATTAAAAACAGGAGGCGAATAACAATGGCGATATCAGCTGCAATGGTTAAAGAATTAAGAGAACGTACTGGTGTTGGAATGATGGATTGTAAAAAAGCTCTTGAAGAGACTAACGGAGATATTGAAAAGGCAATTGACTTACTAAGAGAAAAAGGTCTTTCAAAAGCGGCTAAAAAATCAGGAAGAATTGCTTCTGAAGGTATTGTTGAATCTTACATACATGGAGGAAGAATTGGAGTTTTAATTGAAGTAAACTCTGAAACTGATTTTGTTGCTAAAAATGAAGAATTCAAGGTATTTGTTAAAGATATGGCTATGCAAGTGGCAGCGGCAAATCCAAAATATGTTTCTAAAGAGGAAGTTCCACAAGAAGATATAGATAGAGAAAGAGAAGTTTTAAGACAACAAGCTCTAAATGAAGGAAAACCAGAGCAAATTGTTGATAAAATGGTAGAAGGTAGAATTGAAAAGTTCTATAAAGAAGTATGCTTACTAGAGCAAGCTTTTATCAAGAATCCAGATGTAGTTATTAAAGACTTACTTGCAGAGAAAATAGCTAAAATAGGTGAAAATATAAAAATTAGAAGATTTGTTAGATATGAAGTAGGCGAAGGATTAGAAAAAAGAGAAGAGAACTTTGCTGAAGAAGTAGCAAAGCAAATGAATGCTTAATATAATGGAGAACACTTTGTGTTCTCCATTTGAATAACTTATTGAAAATATGTCAAATATTATAATATGAAAATGAAGGTTTTTTTTTACAAATGGAGAATATATTAGTTAGGAGTGTTTATATGGAACAGCCTAAATATAAAAGAGTGATTCTTAAACTTAGTGGAGAAGCATTATCAGGTAATAGAGGATTTGGTATAGATGAAGCTACCGTCATAAATATTGCAAAGCAAATCAAGAAAATACAAGAAATGAATGTACAAGTTGCTATTGTAGTTGGAGGAGGAAATTTCTGGAGGGGTAGAAGTACAGAAGGTATGGATAGAACTACTTCAGATTACATGGGGATGCTTGGCACCACTATTAATGCATTAGGACTTCAAGATGCGTTAGAAAATCTTGGAGTAGTTACTAGGGTTCAATCAGCCATAGAGATGCGTCAAGTTGCTGAGCCATACATAAGAAGAAGGGCAATAAGGCATTTAGAAAAAGGTAGAGTAGTAATATTTGCAGCTGGTTCTGGCAATCCTTATTTTTCAACTGATACTACTGCAGCTTTAAGGGCAGCAGAAATAGAAGCAGAGGTAATTTTATTAGCAAAAAAAGGCGTGGATGGAGTATATGATGCTGATCCTCACAAAAACTCAAACGCTAATAAATTTGACCAATTAAGATATATTGATGTCTTAAATATGGGGTTAGGTGTTATGGATTCTACAGCTACATCTCTCTGTATGGATAACAGAATACCACTGATTGTATTTGGAATTGATGACGCTGAGAATATTGTTAGAGTAATAAGCGGTGAGCAAATCGGAACACAAGTAAAGGAGGAATGATTATGTATTTAGAGATTCATAAGCAAGCAGAAGAAAAAATGAAAAAGAGTTTAAAGGTATACAAAGAGGAGCTTACTGGTATAAGAGCTGGAAGGGCAAATCCAACTTTATTAGACAGAATTAGTGTTGACTATTATGGTACCCCTACTCCATTAAAGCAAATATCAAATATTTCTGCGCCAGAGCCTAGAATGATTTTGATACAGCCTTGGGATGCAAGTACTGTACCTGCAATTGAAAAAGCTATACTTAAGTCAGATTTAGGGCTAAATCCATCTGTTGATGGAAAAATTATTAGACTGGTTATACCTCAATTAACTGAAGAAAGAAGAAAAGAACTGATGAAAGTTGTTAAGAAGGCATCTGAAAATGCTAAAGTAGCTATTAGGAATGAACGAAGAGAAGCAAATGACCAGCTAAAGAAGATGCAAAAAGCTTCAGAGATAACTGAAGATGATTGCAAGCAGGCAGAAGAGCAGGTTCAAAAACTTACTGATAAATATATCGAAGAAATAGAAAATCTAACAAAGGTAAAAGAGAAAGATTTAATGGAGGTATAGTCAAATTTGGAGTTATCTAAAATCTTAGGGCTACCATTACAAGAGGGAATCGAAGCAATTAATGAGCTTCATAAGGCTATAATGGTTGATATTAAAGAAACACATTCAACTAAGGAAGATAAAAAGCATGAGCTAATTGAACCTAGAATATTAAGGGTTTCAAATACTAATAGTATGATTACTATAGTAGTTGGTTACTTTTAGCCCCCTTCTTATAAAAAAGAAGGGGTTTTTAGTGACTGGATATATGGAGGTAAAAGCATGAATGAATTAGAAAATCAAAAAAAACTGAGCTCAGATAGTTTATTAGAAACTATTGATATAAATAATCTACCTAAACATGTTGCAATAATTATGGATGGTAATGGAAGATGGGCAAAAAGAAGGTTTTTGCCGAGAACTGCTGGTCACAGAGAAGGTGTAGAAAGGGTAAAAGAAATTGTTGAAGCATCAGGTGATTTGGGGATTAAGCATCTAACTCTTTATGCTTTTTCTACAGAAAATTGGAGTAGACCAAGAGATGAAGTGGACACACTTATGAAACTCTTAGTTGAATACTTAAAAAAGGAGCTAGATATACTGCATCGTAATAATGTCAAGATAAGTGTTTTAGGAGATTTAAACAAGTTGCCTCAGTTACCAAGAAAAGAAGTCCATAGAGCAATTGAAAAAACAAAGAACAATAACAGACTTATACTAAATATTGCTCTTAATTATGGTGGAAGAGATGAGATAGTCAATGCCACGAAAAAAATTGCTAATGATGTTGCTTTAAATAATATAGAGATTGAAAATATTGATGAAGAATTATTTGAAAAATACCTGTATACAGATAATCAGCCAGATCCAGACTTATTAATTAGAGCTAGTGGTGAACAACGAATAAGTAACTTTCTATTATATCAAATAGCATACACAGAATTTGTATTTACTGAAACACTCTGGCCAGAATTTAATAAAGAACATTTGTATAATGCAATAATTGAATATCAGAGAAGAAAGAGAAGATTTGGGGGAATTTAGGTGATTAATGATGAAAACTAGGGTAATTTCTGGGCTAGTAGGTCTTGTATTACTTTTTACTGTCGTTATAAATGGCGGTATTCTACTAAATATTTCTATATTAATTCTTTCTTTTATAGGACTATATGAATTTAATAACGCTGTGAAAAAGATTAATAATTTAAAACCAGTGAACATTGCGAACTATTTTCTGACAATAGGCATTTTTTTTATAACGTTGACACATGAATATGAGTATTTTCAGTTAATTTTGTTTGTTTATGTAATAGCTTTATTAATTACTTTTGTTATAAATGAGAGAGTATCTTTAAATGACCTAGGTGTAACAGTTCTAGGTGGGTTATATGTTCCTTTTTTCATCTCTCACATATCGTTATTGAGGGAAAGTAAGTATATATGGTTAGTATTTATTACTGCATTTGCGACAGATACTTTTGCATATTTTATTGGAGTAAAATTTGGGAAAAGAAAGCTCTGTCCAAAGCTAAGTCCAAAAAAGTCCATAGAGGGTTCTATAGCAGGTGTTGTTGGTTCTTTAATTGTTACCATAGCTTATGCTTATATATTTAAGCTTAATCATATTGCTATTTTGAGTATATTAAGCATAATTTGTTCAATAATGGCCCAAATAGGTGATTTAACTGCTTCAAGAATTAAACGGATCGCAGGTATAAAAGATTACGGAAACATCATGCCAGGACATGGTGGTGTTTTAGATAGATTTGATAGCATACTTTTCACTGCTCCTATAGTATATTATTATATAACATATTTCATATAGGAGTGTAATATATTTGAAAAAAGTAATAATGTACTTAGGTTATAGTATTTTAGTAACTTTAGTTTCATACTTAACATATAGGTTTATATTACCATTTGTATTCCCATTCTTGATTGCTATCTTGCTAGCAATAATTCTTGAACCTATTATACTTTTCTTAAATAAAAGACTAAATATAAAAAAAGAGTATTGTATAATAATAGTGCTTACACTAATTACTATTATTTTAATTACATTATGCTACATTCTTTTATATAATATATTTATTGAAAGTATAAAGATAGTAACATTATTACCTGAATTTATTGAAAAAAGTATTTATTATATTGATGAATATGTCAAAAACATTAAAATTCACTTTTTAAGTCAGGTAGATATCAAGACAATAATAGAAGAAAGCTTGAACAGGGTTTTAAGTGGAGCTTTATCAATAGTGAATTATATTAGAAGTGTAATATTAGGAACGCTATATTCTTTTCCAAAAGTAATACTGTTTTGGATTGTAGTATATGTATCAACTTATTTTTTTCTTAAAGAGAAGCAGAATTATTCAAAATTATTTGTAAGTCAGACGAACTATTTGTCTAATAAAGTAAGCAGCATGAAAAATAGAACTATACAATCCTTTAATAAAATAATAAAGGCACAATTGATCATTATGTTGTTTTCAGTTATTATTACTATAATAGGGTTGAAGATATTAAGCGTTAAATATGCAGTTACAATTGGATTGATATGTGGACTTCTAGATATCTTGCCTATGATAGGTCCTTCTTTAATATACATTCCATGGGTAATATATTTAATAATAGTTGGTCAGACTCTTAAAGCTATAGGATTGTTAACTATTTTTGTATTGTTAATTATTATCAGACAACTATTACAAGTTAAACTATTTAGTAATCAGTTCAAAATACATCCAATGTTAATGCTTGTGTCAGCATATATTGGAATAAAGATTTTTGGTCCTATAGGATTAGTTTTGGGGCCTTTAGTTTCAATTTTTATAAAAGAAACTTTGAAATATATACCAATCTAAGCAACTTTAAATACATAGGAGTGATATCTTGAAAAATATTAGCATATTAGGTTCAACTGGCTCAATAGGAACTCAATCATTGGAAGTTGTGAGAAACATAGAAGGTTTTAAAGTTATAGGATTGACGACTAACTCAAATATTGAGTTATTAGAAAAGCAAGCAATAGAGTTTATGCCCAAAATTGTTGGTGTTATGGATGAACAAAAGGCAAGTATATTAAAGGATAAGCTTAAAGGTTATAATATAAAAGTAGTAGAAGGAATGAATGGATTAATTGAAGTTGCTACGGAATCAAATATAGATGTTGTGATAACATCTGTAGTAGGAATGGTTGGATTAATACCTACGCTTGAAGCGATAAAAGCTGGAAAACATATTGCCCTAGCCAATAAAGAGACTTTGGTTACAGCCGGCAAAATTGTGACAGATGAGGCTATAAAAAACAATGTATCTATTATACCAGTAGATAGTGAACACTCAGCAATATTTCAATGTTTAAAAAGTGGAAACAATGATGAAATTAGTAAAATCATATTAACAGCATCGGGAGGGCCTTTTAGAGGTAAGAAAAGGCATCAACTTGAGTCTGTTGAAATAAAGGATGCTTTGAATCATCCAAATTGGTCAATGGGAAAAAAAATAACTATAGATTCTGCTACTCTGATGAATAAAGGATTAGAGGTAATAGAAGCTAAGTGGTTATTTAATATAGATATTGATAAAATTGAGGTTGTGGTACATCCTCAAAGCATAATTCATTCTATGGTAGAGTTTCAAGATGGTAGCATCATTGCTCAGATGGGAGTACCTGATATGAAAGTACCAATTCAATATGCTTTAACATATCCAGAAAGGAAAAAAAATAGCTTAGATAGACTTGATTTAGTTAAGTCAGGAAAACTAACCTTTGAGTATCCAGATATAGATACGTTTAAATGCTTAAGATTAGCTATAGATGCATTAAAAAAAGGTGGCACAATGCCAGCAGTGTTAAACGCTGCTAATGAGGTTGCAGTTGAGCTATTTTTATCTGAAAAGATAAAATTTCTAGAAATTGCTGATGCAATTGAAAAAATAATGGGTATTCACAATATTATTAATGAGCCTAGTTTAGAAGATGTTTTGAAGGCTGATAGATGGGCTCGAAGGGAAATGTTTCTTCAATATAATAGATAGGCGGTGTTTTAAATGCAAACAGCATTAGCTACTATTTTTGTTTTTTTCTTAGTAGTAGTATTTCATGAATTCGGACATTTTATTGTGGCTAAACTTTCAGGGATAACGGTCCACGAATTTGCAATAGGTATGGGTCCAAAGCTGTATCAATTTAAAAAAGGTGATACAGACTATAGTCTAAGATTATTGCCTATAGGTGGATATGTGAAAATGGAAGGCGAAGATGAGATATCAAACGATGCAGGAAGCTTTAGTAAAAAGCCTATAGGATCAAGAATGGCTGTGCTAGCTGCAGGAGCAATAATGAATTTTGTTTTAGCCATAATTGTATTCACTATATATGCGTATAGTGTTGGAGTACCTACGACTATTATTGATGATGCCACTGAAGGTATGCCTGCATACAACGCAGGACTTAGAAGCGGAGATAGAATTGTTAAGATTAATGATACAGAAGTAAATGAATGGAATGAAATCAAAAAAGAAATTAGCCAATCAAAGGGAGAAAAAATTAATATAACAGTATTAAGAAATAACAAAGAGATTAGCTATGAACTACAGCCTATACTTGATGAAACACAAAATAGGCTGATAGTTGGAATTGCCCCAACAATTAAGAAATCTTTTTTCATGGCTGTAAAGAACGGTGTAGAAAATGTAGCACTTATACTTGGAATGATGTTTGATTTTATTTCTAAAGCATTTCAAGGTAAAGTAAATAGTGCCGATATTTCAGGACCAGTTGGAATAGTTTACATTGTTGGAGAAGCTGCAAAGTCAGGGTTTCTGTATGTTCTATATATAGCGGGTTTTATAAGTATAAATTTAGGTTTTTTCAATCTCTTGCCAATACCAGCTCTTGACGGCAGTAGACTTTTATTTCTGTTTATTGAATTATTAAGAGGTAAGCCTATAAATCCTGAAAAGGAAGGATTTATACATTTTGTTGGATTTGTATTTTTAATATTATTAATGATAGTAGTGGCATATAAAGATATTGTGAAATTTGATATTTTCTAGGTGGTGAAATTATGAGAAGAAGGACTAGAGAACTGCATTTAGATAAGGTGGGGATAGGGGGTAACTTTCCAATTACAGTTCAATCTATGACAAATACTGATACAAGAGATGTATTAAAAACAGTCAACCAAATTAGGGCACTAGAGCTAGAAGGCTGTGATATTGTAAGAATAGCTGTTCCAGATATAGAGGCTGCGCGTGCTGTAAAAGGTATTAAAAAGGAGATCCATATACCACTAATTGCTGATATTCACTTTGATTATAAACTAGCTCTTGAAGCAATAAAAAATGGCGTTGATGGCTTAAGAATTAATCCTGGAAATATTGGTTCTAAAAGTAGAGTTCAAGAAATCGTAAAAGCATGCAGAGAGAAACAAATACCTATAAGAATTGGAGTTAATTCAGGATCTATAAGTAAAGAAGTAATTGAAAAATTTGGAGGAGTAAATGAAGATGCAATGGTGTTTAGTGCTTTAGAGCATGTAAGAATACTAGAGGATTTAGATTACAGGAATATAAAAATTTCACTTAAAGCTTCAGATATAGCATTAACTATAAACTCTTATAAAAAAATTGCTGATATTGTTGATTATCCACTTCATGTTGGTATTACTGAAGCTGGTACAGTATGGAATGGTACAATTAAGTCTTCTATAGGAATTGGTTCTTTATTATTAATGGGTATTGGTGATACAATTAGAGTCTCTTTAACAGGGGATCCTTTAGAAGAAGTTAGAGTTGGTAAACAAATCTTGCGCACTTTAGGATTATTGAATGACCAAATAGATATAATTTCTTGTCCAACATGTGGGAGAACACAAATAGACTTAATCAAGTTAGTAAATAAAGTTGAAGCACAAATAAAACATATTTCAAAACCTATTAAAGTTGCAATAATGGGCTGTGCAGTCAATGGACCAGGAGAAGCGAGAGAAGCAGATATCGGTATAGCAGGTGGAGACGGATGCGGACTAATTTTTAAGAAAGGACAAATTATAAAAAAGGTGAAAGAGGAAGAATTGTTAGATGAACTAATGAATGAAATTAAAAAACTTTAGCTAAGAATAAGGAGGATTAGTTATGAGCTCCGTTACGGTTGTAATTCCTGCATATAATGAAGAAAAAACTATTGGTGATGTAATTTCTGTTGTCAAGAAAGTTGATATCATTAATAAAATCGTTGTAGTCAGTGATGGGTCAGTAGATAATACCGTTGATGTTGCAAAGCAATATGATGTAGACGTATTAGAGCTAGAGAATAACGTAGGAAAAGGAGGCGCATTGAAAAAAGGAGTAGACAAGACTAATTCAGAAATAATACTTTTTTTAGATGCTGATTTAGTTGGGTTACAACCTTATCATATCAAAGACCTGCTTTTGCCGGTTATAAACAGTGAAGCAGATATGACCATTGGCTTATTTAGTAAAGGGAGAATTGCTACTGATCTAGCCCAAAAGGTGGCTCCATATTTATCAGGACAAAGGGCAATCAGGAGATATATAATTGAAGATACCTCTAATCTTGATATAACAAGATATGGAGTTGAGGTAGCCTTAACAAAGTACGTCACACAAAATAATATTAGAACTAAAGATATTATTCTAGATAATTTAACTCATATTATGAAAGAAGAAAAGCTAGGAGTAGTAAAAGGCTTTACTGCTAGACTAAGGATGTATTGGGACATTGTTAAGATATTAGTTTCAAGAGATAGGTGATAATATGTTATCGACAAATCAAATAGTATTGCGCTTAGCCCTTTCTATTGTATTATCCGGGCTAATTGGTATAGAGAGAGAGAGTATTAAACGGCCTGCTGGGTTCAGAACTCATATTTTAGTATGTGTAGGTTCGACTTTAGTTATGCTGACATCTCTTTATATATTTAACATATACAAATATGAAACAGCTCTACAGCCTGACAGACTTGGTGCTCAAATAATTAGCGGAATAGGATTTCTTGGCGCGGGTACAATAATTAGGCAAGGAAGTTCAGTAAAGGGACTAACCACTGCAGCTGGATTATGGGCCGTAGCATGTATAGGCATTTCAGTTGGAGTAGGGTTCTATTTAGGTGCGATAATAACGACTATTTTAGTATTGATAACACTTATAGCTTTTGGAAAAGTCGAGAAGCATATACGCACAAAAAGAAATTATATGAGTATGAGAATAGTATCAAGTAATAGACCCGGCCAATTAGGGAGAATATGTAAAACGATAGGTGAAACAGGTGCAAGTATTACTAGTATTGAATTAGATTCAGAAGAAGAAGAAACAGTCATAATAAATATGATTTTAAGAATTCCTGATTCTACAATTAAATATGATTTAATGAACCGTATTGGAAACGAAGATGGAGTCATAGAAGTATCAGAAAAAGTATAGTTAGGGGGTAATGACAGTTGACCTCTGTTAACATAAAAAAATTTGAAGAAATATTAAGTAGACTAGAGATAAAAATAGATTATAAAGAGATTAACAGCTTATTTATAAGAAAAGTTTTTGTTAATCCAATAGACAGGGTTATGAGGATATCTATTGATAGCGATTCAATTATTTATAGAGAAAAATTAGACAATGTTATAGCACAGCTAAAGAAGAAGCTGCCTGAATTTGAAAATATTTACCTTAATATTAAATATATGACCTCAAATGAAGACTTAGCTAAAATAATTGAGATGTATCTACCTAATATAATTTATTTGATAAAGAAGGAAATACCTTCAAGTTCAGCTTGGCTAGATGACATGGAATGGGAAATAAATAATGAAGTTATTGTTTTAATATTTAAAAGTGATGTTGCAGTATTTACTTTACATAATAAAAATATGGACAAGTTAATTAGGGACGAAATAAACAATGACTTAGGACTAAATATAAATATAAAACTTGAGCATGATGATAGTGGCTGTGATACCGAAGAAGTTCATAATAAAATTAAAGCTCAAGAAGAGTCCATGATGCTAGATAGCATTAAGGTAAGTAATCAAAACTGTAGTGAAGAAGCTGAGAAACGTAAAGGAACTAAGAATAATGTCACTAACACTAACATGATATATGGCAGTAAGATGCAAGGTGATGCATATAAAATTTCTGAAGTAAATATTAATTCTGGAACGGTAATGATAGAAGGAGAAGTTTTCGATATAGAAACTAGAGATATAAAAGGGGATAAAAAGCTATTTACGTTTAATGTTACTGACTATACAAGTTCTATTACTGTAAAGGCTTTTGTCAATAAAAAGAACCTAGATACCTTTGAATCAAACTTGAAAAATGGACTATACACAAGATTATCAGGAGATATTATATTCGATACTTTTTCAAAGCAAGTTGTTATGATGCTCAAATCGCTAGTTAAGGTACAAAAGAAAATTAAAACTGATGAGTCTCCTGTAAAGAGAGTTGAACTGCATTGCCACACTCGTATGAGTTCCATGGATGGGATTACAAGTTTTACTGACATTGCAAAGAGAGCATCCGAATGGGGCCACAAAGCTATAGCTATAACAGATCATGGAGTAGTACAGAGTTTTCCAGAGGGCATGGATTCATCGAGGAAATACGGTATAAAAGTTCTTTATGGGGTTGAAGGCTATCTAGTAAATGATAGCAAACCGACAGTTGTTAATTTGAATAAACAATCACTTGATTGTGAGTATACTGTATTTGATATTGAAACAACAGGCTTATCAAATAAAAATGATAGAATTACTGAAATTGGTGCAGTTAAAATAAAATCAGGAAGGATAATTGATAGATATAGCCAGCTAATTAATCCAATGATAAATATACCTGATAAGATAGTTGAGTTAACAGGAATAACTGATGAGCTAGTAAAGGATAAGCCGGCAATCGAGGTAGTACTACCTGAATTCATAGAGTTTATAGGTGAAAGTGTTTTAGTAGCACATAACGCTTCCTTCGATGTAGGATTTATTAAAGTAAACTGCAATAGAATGGGAATAGAATTAAATAACACCATATTAGATACATTGCAGCTGAGTAGAGGACTTTTTCCACAACTAAAAAGTCATAAATTGAATATTGTTGCTAAACATCTAAACATTAATCTAGAAAATCACCATAGAGCGGTAGATGATTCAGAAGCTACTGCAAATATTTTTATGAAGTGCATCGACTTATTAGTACAAAAAGGGGTTAAAAGCCTGGAAGATATAAATGTTTTACTTGCAAACAATAAAAACATCAAAGCTGAAGAGACTTTCCATATAGTAATTTTTGCGAAGAATCAGAAAGGTCTCAAGAATCTATACAAAATTATTTCTGAATCACATCTTAAATATTTCCACAGGAGACCAAGAATTCCAAAATCTCTTCTTTCGCAATATAAAGAGGATTTAATAATTGGAACTGCATGTGAAGCAGGCGAGTTATATAAAGCAATTTTGAGAAATAAAGATTTTACAGAATTGAAGAAGATAATAGATTTTTATGATTACCTAGAAATCCAGCCAATATGTAACAATAGATTTTTAATAGAAAATGAAAGTGTTAAAGATGAAGAAGAATTAATTAGTTATAATAAAAAAATTGTAGAATTAGGTGAAAAGCTTAACAAACCAGTTGTAGCAACATGTGATGTTCATTTTCTAGAGCCTAAGGACGAAGTATACAGGCGTATATTGATGGGTGGACAAGGTTTTTCAGATGCGGATAATCAAGCACCGCTCTATTTTAGAACAACCGATGAAATGTTAAATGAATTTAGCTACTTAGGAGAAGAAAAAGCAAGAGAAGTTGTGATTCAGAATACAAATTTAGTAGCAGATATGATTGAAGATATTATTCCTATACCTGATGGAACATTCCCACCAGTAATAGATGGGGCTGAAGAAGAACTAAGGGCAATGAACTATAAGAAAGCAAAGGAGATATATGGCGATCCTCTACCTGAAATTGTTCAAGCTAGATTAGATCGAGAACTTAATTCTATTATTTCAAATGGTTATGCTGTTATGTATATTATAGCCCAAAAGCTTGTAACAAAGTCACTAAGTGACGGATACCTTGTAGGTTCAAGGGGTTCAGTGGGATCATCTTTTGTGGCAACAATGAGTGATATTACTGAAGTAAATCCTTTACCACCTCATTATGTTTGTCCAAACTGTAAAAATAGTGAATTTATAACAGATGGGTCAATTGGATCAGGTGCCGATCTGCCAAATAAACTATGTTCTCAGTGTGGTACGGAATACAAAAAGGATGGACACGATATACCATTTGAAGTTTTCTTAGGGTTTGAAGGAGATAAAGAACCGGATATAGATTTGAACTTTGCTGGAGAATACCAACCTGTAGCTCATCAATATACTGAGGATCTTTTTGGTAAAGGATACGTGTTTAGAGCAGGGACAATTGGAACTGTTGCAGAAAAAACTGCTTATGGATTTGTCAAAAAGTATTTTGACGAAAGAGGAAAATCTGTAAGTAACGCTGAGATAAATAGACTTGTTAAGGGGTGTACTGGTATAAAAAGGACTTCAGGTCAACATCCTGGCGGTATTATGGTTGTTCCACGGTATAAGGATGTTTATGATTTTTCACCTATTCAATATCCTGCAGACGATAAAGGTTCTGGAGTCATTACTACCCATTTTGATTACCATTCAATAAGTGGAAGAATATTAAAACTCGATATACTGGGACACGATGTTCCGAGTATTATAAGAATGCTAGAAGATATAACAGGGTTAAATGCTCAGAGCATACCATTAGATGACAGTGAAACTATCAAGATTTTTGTAAGTACAGATACTTTAGGCGTGTCAAGTGAAGAGATAAATTCAGAGGTGGGAACTCTTGGGATACCAGAGTTTGGCACTAAGTTTGTGCGTCAAATGCTAATAGATACTAAACCAACTACTTTTGCAGAGTTGGTTAGGATCAGTGGTCTATCACATGGAACTGACGTATGGGTTAATAATGCTCAGGAGCTAGTTAGAAGTGGTATTGCAAAGCTTAATAATGTAATTTCAACTAGAGATGATATCATGCTATACTTAATATACAATGGACTAGATAAAAAAAGATCTTTCAAAATAATGGAGAAGGTAAGAAAAGGTAAAGGATTAACTGAAGAAGACGAAGCTTATATGAGAGAAAATAAAATTCCTGAATGGTATATTGAATCATGCAATAAAATAAAATATATGTTTCCTAAAGCTCATGCTGTTGCATATGTAATGATGTCTTTTAGAATAGCATATTTTAAAGTTCATTATCCTGAAGCCTTCTATGCTACTTATTTTACATCTAAAGCTATTGATTTTGATGCTGAATTAATCGTTAAAGGAAAGGAAACAATAGAGAATAAAATTAAAGAGCTCGAAGACATGGGGAACAACAAGACTGCAAAAGAAAAGAATTTACTTACAGTACTAGAGGTTGCTTTAGAAATGTACTGTAGAGGGTTTAAATTTGAGAAGGTAGACTTATATAAATCTGATAGTGATAAATTTTTACTAGGTGACAATGGAATTATTCCACCTCTAAAGTCACTTCAGGGAGTAGGAGAAAATGCTGCTAGGAGCATTGCGATTGAAAGAGAAAATGGACAGTTTTTATCTATTGAGGACTTAACAAGTAGATGTAAAGTGACAAAAACAGTTATAGAAGCATTAAAAAATCATGGATGTTTAGGCGATATGCCTGAAAGTAACCAACTTACATTATTTAATATTTGATTTTTGGAAAAAAATATGTTAAGCTTAAAGCAAATGAGTGATATTATTAAGGAGTGGGGGGTACCCACTCTTTACTTTATTTATTAGTACATATTTAGAATAATTGAAAATTGTTTTTGGCAAAATAGGTATGTATATAATCGGAGGTGATATGGATGAAAAAAGGTGATATAGAAAATGTTGTCACAGAAATAACCCAGCCAATTCTTGATACACTTGATTTCGAGTTAGTAGATGTTGAATATGTCAAAGAAGGCCCGTATATGTATTTGAGAATATATATAGATAAATCTGGTGGAATTACAATAGATGATTGTCAGAAAGTCAGTGAGAAAGTGAGCGATATACTAGATGAAAAAGATCCGATTGAGGATAACTACTTTTTAGAGGTATCTTCGCCAGGATTGGATAGACCATTAAAAAAAGATAAAGACTTAGAGAGGAATATAGGAAAAGACGTTGAGATAAGTTTATATAAGCCAGTCAATGGGAAGAAAAAACATGTTGGTAAACTACTTGGATTTAACACCGAAACTCTTTATATAGAAGATGAATCTACAGAAGAGATGCATATAGAAAGAAGTGCTATATCTAAGATTAATTTAGCTATCAAATTTTAGTAGGGAGGTTAAAGGGGATGAAAGCCGAATTTATTGAGGCGCTTGAAGAAATAGAAAAGGAAAAAGGAATATGTAAAGATGTTATATTTGAAGCTCTAGAAGCTGCATTGATTTCTGGATATAAGAAAAATTTTGGTTCTTCCCAAAATGTAGAAGTTGAAATTAATAAAGAAAATGGAGACGTAAAGGTTTATGCAAAGAAAAATGTTGTAGAGAACATAGAGGATGAGTTACTCGAAATTAGTTTAGATGATGCAAGGGAAACTGATAGTAGATATGATATTGGTGATGTAGTAAATATAGAAGTAACTCCAAGAAACTTTGGAAGAATTGCTGCACAAACTGCTAAACAAGTGGTTATGCAAAAAATAAAAGAAGCAGAAAGAGAAATTATTTTTGATCAATTCATAGATAGAGAAAATGAGATTATTACAGGACTAGTGCAACGAGTAAGTAAAAACAATGTAATGGTTAATCTTGGTAAGACTGAAGGAATACTGGCACCAAGTGAACAAATGCATGGCGAAGAGTATAATCAAGGAGACAGAATCAAAGCATATATTTTGGAAGTTAAAAAGACCACTAAAGGACCTCAAATATTATTGTCAAGGACACATCCGGGACTTGTAAAAAGACTATTTGAACTAGAAGTGCCTGAAATACATGATGGTATAGTTGATATCTTTAGTATTTCAAGAGAAGCTGGATCAAGAACTAAAATAGCAGTTTACTCTAATGATGAAAATGTTGATCCAGTAGGCGCTTGTGTTGGATTTAAAGGAACAAGGGTTAAAAATATAGTAGATGAACTGAAAGGTGAAAAAATAGATATTATTAACTGGAGTAAAGATTACTCTGAGTTCATATCAAACAGTTTAAGTCCTGCAAAAGTGTTAAAAGTTGATATTGATGAAAAAGAAAAATCTGCCTTAGTTGTAGTTCCTGATTATCAGTTATCACTTGCAATAGGGAAGGAAGGTCAAAATGCAAGATTAGCTGCTAAATTGACAGGGTGGAAGATTGATATTAAGAGTGAAAGTCAAGTAAAATCAGAATAATAGAAGGGGTGGTATTATTGAAAACAAAGAAGATACCGCTTAGGAAATGTGTTGGATGTACTGAAAGCAAGCCAAAACGTGAGCTAATTAGAATAGTGAAAAATAAGGATAATGAAATATTTGTAGATTTAACTGGAAAAGCGAATGGAAGAGGGGCATATATTTGCAATAATCCTGAATGCTTAGAAAAAGCTAAGAAGGGTAAAAAGTTAAATAGGGCACTAGAATATGAAATTCCTGAAGAAGTTTATGGAAACTTATTTAAGGAGATAAAATCTAATGAATAAGTTCTACTCAATGATAGGCATTGGTAAAAAAGCAGGGTTTATAGTTTCTGGTGAAACAGGATGTGTACAGGCGATCAAAAAGTCTAAGTGTAAATTAATGATATTAGCTTCAGATGCTTCTGATAATACAAAAGATAAGTTTATGAGCTTATGTAACAAGAATAATATTAAGCTTATAACCATAGGTAGTAAGACTGATCTAGGAAGTGCTATAGGGAAAAGTCTTACTTCTACAGTTGTTGTAGTTGATGATAGGTTTTCAAGTACATTGTTAGATGTAATAAGTAAAGGTATCACCTGTAAATAATGTGGGGGTGTATAGTTTGACTAAAAAAAGAGTTTATGAGTTAGCTAAAGAATTAGGTTTACCCAGTAAAGAGCTTATGGAGAAAATAACCGAACTTGATTTAAAGATTGGAAGTCATATGAGTACTATAGAAGAAGAAGAAGCAGATTTACTTAAGGAATTGCTTCTAGTTGAGTTTGATGAAGATAATGACATAGATGAAGAGATAATAAAAGAAAATACTAAAATGAAAAAGAAAAAAAAGAATGAAGCTATTGAAGAAGGTAATAAAATTAACAAAAATAAAGACAAAATGAGAGGTAGCGTGGACACAACGAATAAACAAATAGAAGTAGAAGAGACAATACAAGTAAAACATCTAGCTGAAAAGATAGGTGTTAGTGCAAACCAAATAATTTCAAAATTAATAGCTCTAGGCATTATGGCCAGTGTAAATCAAGATATTGATTTTGATACATCAAGTTTAATTGCGTCAGAATTTAATTGTGATGTAGTTAAAGCTATAGGTTATAATGAAAAAATTGAAGAACAATTATTAGAAAGCTTAGATGCCGAAGATAGTCCAGAGGATTTAAAGCAAAGACCTCCTGTAGTTACAGTTATGGGTCACGTTGATCATGGAAAAACATCACTGTTAGATGCTATAAGGGAAACTCATGTTACTGAGAAGGAAGCTGGAGGAATAACTCAGCATATTGGTGCTTCTACTGTCAATGTAAATAATAAAAAAATTGTTTTTCTTGATACACCAGGACATGAAGCGTTTACTTCAATGAGAGCACGTGGAGCACAAATAACTGATATAGCAATACTAGTTGTTGCTGCCGATGATGGGGTTATGCCTCAAACAGTAGAGGCTGTAAACCATGCTAAAGCCGCTAAAGTACCAATAATTGTGGCAGTTAATAAAATTGATAAAATTGATGCTAACCCAGATAGAGTTAAGCAAGAACTGACAGAATATGGCTTGATACCTGAAGATTGGGGCGGAGATACGATATTTACCAATGTATCTGCACTAAAAGGCATTGGTATTGATGAACTACTAGAAATGGTTTTACTAGTGTCAGAAATGCAAGAGTTAAAAGCTAACCCTAATAGAAGTGCTAAAGGCACTATCATTGAAGCTAAGCTTGATAAAGGCAGGGGAACAGTGGCAACTGTGCTAGTTCAAAAAGGGACTTTATCTATTGGAGATGCTGTAGTTGCTGGTACTTCTCATGGAAGAGTTAGAGCAATGCTTGATGACAAAGGTAAAAGAATAAAAAAAGCAGGTCCATCTACTCCAATAGAAATATTAGGATTGTCTGAAGTACCTGATGCAGGAGAAATACTCTATTCTGTTGAAGATGATAAGAAAGCTAGAGAGATAGCTGAAAATAGAAAAGATAAGATGAGAAGAGAGCAAATTAAATCTAATCAAAAAATTTCTTTAGACGATCTATTTGACAGGATAAAGCAAGGCGAGGTCAAGGACTTAAATATTATTATTAAAGCCGATGTAAAAGGCTCTATCGAAGCTGTTAAGCAATCATTAGAGAAGCTGAGCAATGAAGAAGTGAAAGTAAATCCTATTCATGGAGGAGTAGGTGCTATAACTGAGAGCGATATAATGTTGGCCTCAGCATCCAATGCAATAGTTATAGGATTTAATGTTAGGCCTAATAATACTGCTATGGAAATTGCTAAGCGTGAAAGTGTTGATGTAAGAACATATAGAGTAATCTATAATGCTATAGAGGATGTAGAAGCTGCGATTAAAGGTATGTTAGCACCTGAATATCAAGAAATAATACTTGGCCGAGCTGAGGTAAGAGCTACATTTAAAGTACCTAATGCAGGTGTAGTAGCAGGTATTTATGTACAGCAAGGAAAGATTACTAGAAACTCCAAAATTAGATTGTTAAGAGATAATATAGTTATTTATGAAGGAGACATATCATCACTCAAGAGATTTAAAGATGATGCTAAAGAATTAGCAACTGGATATGAAGGTGGGTTAGGTATTGATGGCTATAATGATATAAAAGATGGAGATGTAATCGAAGCCTATATCCTTGAAGAAATAAAAAGATAAATATTGAGGAAGGTGACTTCTATGAGTCTAAAGAGAATAGGGAGAATATCTGAAGAAATAAAAAGAATTGTTAGTGGTGTAATTATGAGTGGCTTAAAAGATCCAAGAATTTCTCCCATGACCAGTATAACTCAAGTTCAAGTTACAAGGGACTTAAGGTTTGCAAAGATATATATAAGTGTTTTAGGAGATGAAGAAAGCAAAGAAAATACTCTAAAAGGACTTCAAAGCGGGAGTGGATTCATAAGAAAAGAGATAGGTAAAAGCTTAGATTTAAGGTATACTCCAGAGCCGCTATTTTATTTAGATAAGTCTATAGAACATGGCATGCATATATCTAAGCTTTTGTCTGATATGAAAAAGGAAGATGAAGCTAAAGGAAGTAGTAATGATGAATAATTCTTTAGATTCAATAAATGAAGTGTTATTGAGAGTTCATAGTTATGAAAAAGTGTGTCTTATATCTCATATCCATCCAGATGGAGATAGTTTAGGCTCACTTTTATCTCTTGGACTTGCTCTTATGCAAGTAAAAGATACAAATTTAACTATAGCTTTATCAGATGAAATACCACCAAGTTTTAATTTTCTACCAGGAATTGATTTTATACAGAAAATAGATAGTAGTAAGCATTTTGATTTACTTATTACGCTAGATTGTGCAGATAAAGATAGAATTGATGTAGATGATAGCTTCCTTGAGGAAAATGTAGATATAATTATGAATATCGATCATCATACTTCAAACACAAGATTTGGTAGCTTGAATTTGGTCATTGAAAATGCTAGTTCAACTGGAGAAATAGTATATGAATTAATAAAGAATATGGATATAAATATTACACCTGATATAGCTACTTGTCTTTATGTTGCGTTATCTACTGATACAGGTAGCTTTAAATATGATAATACTAGTTATAAAACTCATTTGATTGTTTCTGAACTTATTAAAATAGGTATTGATACAGGTAATATAAACATTGAACTATATCAAAATAGAAGTCTAGGAAGAACTAAACTTTTCATTGAAAGCTTAAATACATTACAATTATTTGAAAATAACAGTATTGGTATTGTTACGGTAACAAAAGAAATGATTAAACGAAATAATGCTACAATCCAAGATGCTGATTCAATAGTCGAATTTATACGTGATATTGATTGTGTAGAGGTTGCATGCATATTAAAGGAAGTAGATGAAAATGTGATAAAAATTGGTCTTAGATCAAAACGACAAGTTAATGTGTCTGAGATTGCTAAAGCTTTCTATGGTGGAGGCCACATTAAAGCAGCAGGATGTACTATATATGATAATGTGGATAATGCAAAAGCACTTATTTTAAACAAGATAAAAAGTGAGCTTGGGAGATAATATGAATGGTATAATAAATGTTCTAAAACCGTCTGGAATGACATCTCATGATGTTGTTAGTTTTATAAGAAGAACGCTGAATATTAAAAAAGTAGGACACACTGGTACTTTAGACCCTAATGCAGCTGGTGTGCTACCTGTTTGTATAGGTAAAGCTACTAAATTAGTGCAATTTTTTAATGATTTCAAAAAGCAATATAGAGCGGAATTGTCTTTTGGTTATGAAACTGATACGCAAGATAAATATGGTAATGTTGTAAATAGATGCGATACATTTAATATAAACAATAGTGATATAGAAAGAGCACTTAATAATTTTGAAGGGACAATAGAACAAATCCCACCAATGTATTCTGCTATAAAGTATAATGGCAAAAAACTTTATGAACTCGCTAGAGAAGGTAAAACAGTTGAAAGAAAACCAAGAAAAGTAATTATATACAATAGTAATTTAATTAAAAACTATGATAATAACAAGATTTTATTTGATGTTGAATGTTCAGGAGGTACATATATAAGAACACTATGCAATGATATTGGAAGATACCTTGGAGTTTATGGCTGTATGACATTTTTGTTGAGAACTAAGGTCGGGGTATTTAGCATAAATGATGCATTCACACTAGAAGAAATAGCTAAGTATAAGAAGCTGAATCAAGTTGATAAGATAATACTTCCTTTAGATTATGCATTAAATAAATATAAGTCTATTCAATTAAATGAAAGGTATCTTTCTATTCTTACAAATGGAGGAAAGATTACACTTGGGAACGATTATTCAATTTATCATAACATTCCAAGCGATGATATTATTAAAGTATATTGCGATAACTTGTTTATTGGATTAGGAAGAATTATCATAATGAATAATGAGTATCTGCTAAAAATGGATAAAGTATTAGTATAAAGGTGATAGCTAATGAACATTATATTTGATATAGAAAAAAGCTTAAATTTGAAAACAGCTGTGGCATTAGGTAACTTTGATGGATTGCATATAGGACATCAATATTTAATCTCTACGATGAAAAAGTTGGCTCATGATAGAGGATTAACTCCATCTGTTTTTACTTTCAATAACAGTACATCTACTAAATTTAAAACTCGTAAAGATTATAACATTCTTATGAGCAATGAAAAAAAGATTGGGACGCTAGAAAAAATGGGAGTAGACACACTTTATGCGGTAGATTTTAACGATGAAATCATGCATATGTGTCCTGATGAATTCATAAAGAAAGTTATTGTCGATAAGTTAAACGCAGAACTAGTTGTAGTTGGTTTTAACTTTAGATTTGGCTTTCAAGCTAAAGGAGATGTCGAATATTTAAAAAATATAGGGAGCAAATTTGGGTTCGAAGCGGTTGTCATAAACCCAGTTACGAAGAATAACAATGTTGTTAGCAGTACCTATATTAGAAAATTATTAAAAGAAGGCAATATTAAAGAGGCAAATGAATTACTTGGAAGACCATATGTAATTGCCGGAAATGTTATTGAAGGTAAAGGTAGAGGGAAGGAACTTGGATTTGCTACAGCAAATCTTAAATTTGATACAGATTATTTAATACCTAAATTTGGTGTATATAAAACTGTTACTGTGTTCAATAACAAAGATTACTTAAGTATAACAAATATAGGTAAAAATCCAACATTTAATGACGTAGAATTTAGCGCTGAGACACATATTTTAGACTTCAATGAAGATATTTATGGTAAGAAGATTGAAATTAGGTTTATAGATTTTTTAAGGGAAGAAATTAGATTTAATGATAAAACTCAATTAATAGGACAGGTTCTTAAAGATATAGAGAGCGTTCGGCTTGAGAAATAATTATTTACAATTTATTATGTATATGGTACAATAAGGTTTGTCAATACCTTATGCTATGTTTATTGTAGCCTCGACAATATACTTGGCTTAAGGTTTAATCAAATAATTAGGAGGTATGAATAATGAATTTAAGTAAAGAAGAAAAGGCTATGATTATTGAAGAGTACAAAACTCACGAAGGTGACACTGGTTCACCGGAAGTTCAAATTGCTATTCTAACTCATAGAATTAACAAATTGAACGACCACCTTAAAATGCATAAAAAAGATCATCACTCTAGAAGAGGTCTTTTAAAAATGGTTGGACAAAGAAGAGGATTACAAAACTATTTGGAAAAGAAAGATATTCAGAGATATCGTAATCTTATAGAGAGATTAGGTTTAAGACGTTAATTGGAGCGGGGATACCCGCTCTATTAATTTATAATTAATAAAATAGCTGTTGTTTTTTTTGATTTCGAGGCAATAATAATGATATGTAAATATCAATTGAAGGAGGTAGAATATGGAAAGAACATTTGAGCATGTTTTAGCAAATAGAAAGATGTCAGTTACTATTGACAAAGTAGCAGAACAAGCAAATGGTGCTTGTTTAGTTCGATATGGAGATACAGTAGTACTCGTGACAGCTACATCTTCAAAGGAACCAAGAGAAGGCATAGATTTTTTCCCATTAAGTGTTGATTACGAAGAGAGGCTGTACTCAGTTGGTAAAATACCAGGAGGATTTATAAAGAGAGAAGGTAAACCAAGTGAAAAAGCTATACTAACATCTAGATTAATAGATAGACCAATAAGACCATTATTTCCCAAAGACTATAGGAATGATGTTCAAGTTATTGCTACAGTGCTCTCTGTAGACCAAGATTGCACTCCAGATATAGTTGCTATGATAGGTGCATCAATAGCACTAACTATTTCAGATATACCTTTTAATGGTCCTACAGGGTCAGTTTCTATTGGATTAATAGGTGAACAACTTATTATAAATCCATCCTGTGAAGAGAGAGAAAAGACAGAATTAAATCTAGTTGTTTCAGGTACTGAAGATGCTGTTATGATGGTTGAAGCTGGTTCAAATGAGATAGATGAATCAGTAATGCTTGAAGCTATAATGACTGGTCATGAAGAGATTAAAAAAATATGTGCTTTTATTAATCAAATTAGAGAAGAAATTGGTAAAGAAAAAGCGACTTATAAAGGATTTAGTCCTGATGCAGAAGTAGACCAGCAAATAAGAGAGTATGCTACAGAAAAATTGATAGAAGCTATTAAAACCTTTGACAAGCAAGAAAGACAAGACAATATTGATAGAGTTAAACAAGATGCATTAGATGTATTCATAGAAAAATACCCTGAAAAAGAAAAAGATATTAATGAAGTATTGTATAACATCATAAAAGAGCAGGTTAGACGATTAATATTAGAAGAGGGTATTAGACCTGATAATAGAAAAGTTGATGAAATAAGGAAGATAACCAGTGAAGTTGGATTGTTACCTAGAACTCATGGTTCAGGCCTATTTACCAGAGGACAGACTCAAGTACTTACAGTTGCTACTTTAGGAGCAGCAAGTGATGTTCAGATAATAGACGGGCTAGGTGAAGAAGAAGCTAAAAGATATATGCATCACTATAACTTCCCTCCATATAGTGTAGGAGAAACTAGATTCTTAAGAGGGCCTGGTAGAAGAGAAATAGGTCATGGGGCTTTAGCTGAGAGAGCTTTAGAACCTGTTATACCTAAAGCAGAAAAATTTCCGTATACAATTAGAGTTGTTTCTGAGGTTGTAAGTTCTAATGGATCTACATCTCAAGCAAGTGTATGTGGAAGTACGCTTGCACTATTAGATGCGGGTGTTCCAATTTCTGCACCTGTCGCTGGGATTGCGATGGGATTAATAAAGTCAGATGATAAAGTACAAATATTAACAGATATTCAAGGTATGGAAGACTTTTTAGGAGATATGGACTTTAAAGTAGCTGGAACTGAAAAAGGTATCACTGCCATACAAATGGATATTAAAATTGCAGGAATAAACAGAGAGATATTAAAAGAAGCACTAGAAAGAGCGAGAATAGGGAGACTATATATATTAGACAAAATGAATGAAGTTATCTCAGCTCCGAGAAAAGAATTGTCACCATACGCACCAAGAATATTAACTATGAACGTTAACCCTGATAAAATAAGAGATATTATTGGTCCTGGCGGAAAGGTAATAAACAAGATAATTGATGAAACAGGAGTAAAGATAGATATAGAAGATGACGGAAAAGTTATAGTTGCAGCAGATAATATAGATATGGGGCGTAAAGCAATCGACTTAATAGAAAGAATAGTCAGAGACGTAGTAGTAGGTGAAATGTATCTTGGAAAGGTTACTAGAATAATGCCTTTTGGTGCATTTGTAGAAATATTAAATGGAAAAGAAGGATTAGTTCACATATCTAATATTGCAAGAGAGAGGATTAACAAAGTTGAGGATGTATTATCTATAGGAGACGAGGTATTGGTAAAAGTTACAGAAATAGATAATCAGGGCAGGATAAATCTATCTAGAAAAGATGCACTTCCAAAAGAAGAAAAAAGTGAGGAAGAGAGTAAATAGGGACATGGACCAAAAGGTTTATGTCTTTTTTATTATACGTTTTATTATATAGTCTTCGAAATATGTTTAAATAAAGTTTTTCTTGATTTGAATGCTTAAATATAAGCCTTTGTTATAATTTTATATTCCTAGAATATTTATATAAGTAAGGAAAAGTAATAACATTGTCCTTAAAAATATTTTAGGAGGTAAGGTCATGAAGATAATTTACATAAGATATAAGTCACTACTTATAGTTGTATTAATAGTATTTGTAATATTGCTAATTAGTAGTTTATTGTTTTTGAAAATGGGTAATAGATCACAGGAAACCTTTTTCAATGATGATGTGTTCTATAAAGGAAATGTAGATGATAATATAATAGCTTTTACGTGCAATGTGGATTGGGGAAATGAATATATTCCTACAATGTTAGAAATATTTAAGAAAAACGACATTAAAATTACATTTTTTGTGACAGGTAGATGGGCAGATAAAAATAGTGAACTGCTTAAGCAAATATATGACAATGGTCATGAAATAGGAAATCATGGTTATACTCATAGAGACTATGATAAGTTATCCTATGAACAAAATAAAAGTGAAATACTTAGAGCCGATCAAGTAATTAGCCAGACTTTAAAATATAAGGCAAAGTATTTTGCACCACCATCAGGTGCGTATAATGATAGTACAGTCAGAGCAGCAAAAGAATTAGGATATAATGTAATTATGTGGAGTATTGATACTATTGACTGGAGAAAGGATAGTACAAAGGATAAAATCATAAATAGAGTAATCACCAAACCACATAACTCTGCCATAGTACTCATGCATCCTAAAGAAGAAACTATAAAAGCTTTGCCTACGATAATCCAATCGTTGACTGAAAAGGGATATAAGATAGGATGTGTAAGTGACATAGTTAAATGAATAAGTGTAAGTTGAAAATAATTTAATATTAAACTATAATTAATATTGCAACGATTGATGATTGATATATGCTTAGGAGGAAAATATGTTTAATAAAATTGAGCTAAAAAATGGATTAAGAATAGTATCGGAATATATTCCACACGTAAAGTCAGTGTCAATAGGTATATGGGTTGAAGCTGGCTCACGCAGAGAAGGATATAATAATAATGGCATTTCGCATCTTATAGAGCATATGCTGTTCAAAGGTACAAAGAATAGGACGGCAAAAGAAATAGCTGAAAGTTTTGATAATATAGGTGGTCAATTAAATGCTTTTACAAGTAAAGAATGTACATGTTATTATGCTAAGGTTTTAGATTCACATATTCAAATTGCAATTGAAGTTTTATCAGATATGATTTTTAATTCCAAATTTGATGAATTTGAAATTAAAAAAGAAAAATCAGTAATATTCGAAGAGATTAAGATGTACGAGGATTCACCAGAAGATTTGGTTCATGATTTATTATCTCAAACTATTTTTAATGGAAATACTTTATCACTACCAATTCTCGGTACAGAAGATTCATTAAGTAATCTTACTAGAGATGATATTATTCAGTATTTCAAAAAATATTATATTCCAAATAATACAGTAATATCTATAGCTGGAAATTTTGAATTAGAAGAAATAATTGAGTTAATAAAAAAATATTTTGGTAGCTGGACAAAGTCTAAAAATAACTCATTAACATATGAAAAACCTTCTTTATTGCAAAGAATGTCAAATAGAAAAAAAGATATTGAGCAACTTCACTTCTGTTTGGGCACGGAAGGCATTTCTCAAGGCCAAGATGAACTCTATTCTCTACTTGTACTAAATAATATACTAGGAGGAAGTATGAGTTCTAGACTTTTTCAAACTATTAGAGAGGAAAGAGGGCTAGTATATTCAATATACTCATATCCTTCTTCATATAAAGATATAGGAATATTTACTATATACGCTGCTTTAAATCCAAAACATTTCTTAGAGGCAGTAGATTTAATTATTAAAGATATAGATTTAATAAAAAATGAATACTTATCTGAAGAAGAAATTTTTAAATCTAAAGAGCAGTTAAAAGGTAATTATATTTTAGGACTGGAGAGTACTTCAAGTAGAATGACATCAATAGGTAAATCTGAGCTGTTATTAGGGTCAATACATTCTCCAGACCAGATTATCGAAAAAATAGATCAAGTATCTTTTGAAGATGTTAGAAAAGTAGTTAATAGGATATTTGATAATAATAAGTTTAACATAGCTTATGTAGGTAATATAAAAGATAATAATATAAAAGAAAAATTGAAAAAAATATGTTTTGAATAGATTACGTTTTAGTAATCTATTTTTTTGCTATAAAAAATAGTATCATAACGAATGTTATCATAAATGATAAAACATAATATATTTTTTCTTACATATTATAATACAAAACAAATAAGGAGTGATAATTTTGAAATTAAGTGAATTAGGTGGAAAAGAAATTGTTAATTTAAATGACGGAGGCAGATTAGGTGTAATAGCAGACTCTGACCTTGTTATTGATGAAAAAAGTGGAAGGATTTTGGCTCTATTGGTCCCAGATAAGAGAGGTCAATTTCGAATTTTTAGTGATAAGAATGAGATAGAAATTCCATGGTCTGCTATAAGAAAAATTGGAAATGATATGATGATTATTGAGTTAGACGAAGAAACTAAAAGTAGAAGAACATTTACTCTTTAATATCACAAACAGACAAAAATGTCATATAATAAACTATAGGAGTAAATTTATAAAATACTTTTATTAATTCTTATCTGCTATACATTCGAGGTGAAAACATGAAAATTATAGTACAAAAATTTGGAGGAACATCAGTTGCTAACGAAAAGAATAGAGAAAAAGTTATATCAAAAATAATCAGTAAGCTTAATGAAGGATATAGAATTGTTGTTGTAGTGTCAGCCATTGGAAGAGAGGGAGATCCATATGCAACTGATTCGTTATTAAAGCTTGTCAATATGAATCACACAAATCAACGGGAACTTGATTTACTCGTATCATGTGGAGAAATTATATCATCAGTTGTTTTATCAAGCCAGCTAAATCATAAGGGATATGACACTGTTGTATATAATGGACATCAAGCAGGTATTATTACAGATGAGAACTATGGCAATGCACAAATATTAGCAGTATCACCAGAAAAAATAATTAGTAGTTTAAATCAAAAAAAGATAGTTATTGTAGCAGGTTTTCAAGGTGCATCTATTAATGGAGAGATTACCACATTAGGAAGAGGCGGAAGTGATACAAGCGCATTAATTTTGGGTGAAGCTCTTGGATGTGATTATGTAGAGATATATACTGATGTAGATGGTATAATGACTGCAGATCCGAAACTAGTACCTGATGCAAAATTAATAGAAACGATGTGTTATTCTGAAGTTTATCAATTAGCTGAAGAAGGAGCTAAAGTAATACATCCGAAAGCGGTTGAAGTAGCAGAAAGAGGGAATATTAAAGTAGTTGTTAAGAACACTTTAAGCGAATGCTGTGGTACTACTATAAAACATTTTGATTTCTACAAAAGTAAAAATGATAATATAATAAGCGCCATTACTTACATGAAAAAAAGAGCGCAAGTGACAATAGAAATGGATGAAAGAAAAGATAATATAGAAAACTTATTTGCAGATATATCAAATAAAAATATAAGTATTGATCTTATAAACCTTTTTATGGATAAAGAAATTTTTACGATAAATCAAAATGACATAAGCTCTATTGAAGAACTACTAATATTAGGTAATTATAAATATAAGATTATTCCAGATTGCTGCAAAATAAGTGTTGTAGGTCATAGAATGAGAGGGATTCCTGGTGTAATGGCAAGGATAGTAAAAGCACTTACGAAAGAAAAAATTGCTATTTTGCAATCCTCAGACTCACATACTACTATTTGGTGTCTTGTTAATGGAAAAGATTCTGACAAGGCTTTGAGAGCTTTGCATAATGAATTTAAATTAGGTTCAAAGTAGACTGTTAAGTCTACTTTTTTTTAGTTATAGGCATATATTATTTCGTTTAGCAAACAATAAATAGGTATATAGATAGATTAAAGTTTTAGTTTTTCTTTAAAATTGTATTGACAAGGAGGATTTTTATGAATAATATTAATGATTTTAACAAAGATTACATATTTCCTTCATTGACAAATGAAGAGCAAGAACAGCAGCCTAATACCGAAGATTCAGATCATGAAAATGAAGAAAACAAACCAACAGAAAACTTGAAGTCTTTTGGAACACAGAATGTTCCTACATTACCACAAGACATTCAATTCATATCAATTATAGGCGAAATAGAAGGACATATGGTATCGCCGCCACAGAAAAAAGCAACAAAATATGAGCATATAATGCCTCTATTAGTTGCAGCTGAACAAAATCCAGAAATTAAAGGGATATTTATTATTTTAAATACAATTGGTGGAGATGTAGAAGCAGGATTAGCTTTATCTGAAATGATTAATAGCTTAAGTAAACCTAAAGTATCTTTAGTTCTAGGGGGCGGACATAGTATTGGAGTTCCACTTGCTACATCGAGTGACTATTCTTTTATAACTCCAACAGCAACAATGACTATACATCCAATACGTATGACAGGTCTAGTTATAGGAGTTCCTCAAACTTTTAGATACTTTGAAAAAATGCAGCAACGTATAATTAATTTTATTCTTAGAACATCTAGTATAGATAGAGAAACGTTATTGAAACTAATGTATGATACGGATGAAATAGCTAATGACGTAGGAACAATTTTAATTGGAGGAGAAGCAGTTAGTTTTGGACTAATTAACGAAGTTGGTGGTTTCAGTAACGCTCTTAATAAGCTTAAAGATTTAATAGCTAACAACAATGGATGATAAATAAAATAGTATATTTAAATAAATTATGTTATAATTACTTCAGTGAAGTGTTAATGATGCCCATTAACACTTTAATTTTCTATGGGTATTATTTTTGTGATTTTTATGAAAGTTTTTACAAATTATGTCTGATTTATTTGAGAAACAATTGCAATAAAATATTTTTTTGTAAAAAACTTCATACATACTACTTTATAGGTGTTTTATAGAGGATTTTATTATCCTCTGTAGAAATACTTTCTTTGAGGTGATATTATGGGAAGAGCAAAATCAAGAAGTGCTGCTGCAAGTAAAAAGAAAAAGAAGGGTGAATTAAATATTGAAATAGTTGGGATCATAGCTATTTCCTTAGGTATATTATCTTTAGTAAGCATGTACAGCGATTCTACTGGTGTAGTTGGAAATCTTATAAGAAGTAAATCAATGACCTTAGCAGGATTTGGAGGGTATATATTTCCTTGTATTATTTTAGTCATTGGTTTTTTTTCCATTATAAATAGAATTGACTACATTAGAAAATCAGTATCACTAGTAATTTCTTATTTAGGTTTTCTTACTATACTAGACATTTACTTATTTCCTTTTATAGATGGTATCTCTTTTACAGAAAAATTGAATCTAGCAGTGATTGCTGGTGAGTCTGGAGATGGTGGAGGAGTAATTGGAGCTTTCTTTTCGTATCTCTTTCTAAACTTGTTTGGAACTACAGGGTCTTATATAGTAATTTTTTCAATAATTCTTGTATCAATACTTGTGTTTACAAATGCAAGCATTCTTAAGATTTTAAATTTTATATTCATGAAACTAAAGAAAATTATTCAGTCATCACTAATTGTAATAAGGGATTTTGTCTATATTGATGATACAAATAAAAAACCTAATAGAAAAAGCAAAAAAGAAACTACTCAATCAAAAACAGAGTTGTCTAATGCACCTAGTACATTTGAAAGCGCTGATATTGTTTCTACTAATGAAGTTGATCAGAAAATTCGCATCTTGGACTATACTAAAAACAGCGATAAAGAAAGTGTGAAAAAAACTGAAGAACATAGCCAGATAAATAATTCAGATGATCAACTTGAAATTCACGAACTTAATAGTAGTACTGTCCAGAGCTATGAATATTTTACTCTTCCAGGCTTAGAACTATTAGCTGAGGGTAAAACTAATAATAGCATAAGTGATAAAAAAGAAGTTTTATCAAATGCAAGCAAATTGATTGAAACATTATCTAATTTTGGTATTGAAGCAAAGATAATACAAGCTAGTATTGGTCCTAGTATAACAAGATATGAATTGCAGCCTGCACCAGGAGTAAAAGTAAGTAAAATAGTTAGTTTAACAAATGACATTGCATTAAGTTTAGCTTCTTCAGATTTGAGGATGGAAGCCCCTATACCAGGGAAATCTGCAATAGGGATTGAAGTTCCTAATAAGCATAAGGTCAGTGTAAGTCTTAAAGAAATATTGCAGTCGCAAGAATATAGTAGTACAGATACCAAAATACCTTTGGCTTTAGGAAAGGATATAGCAGGCAAACCGATTGTTGCAAATATAGAAAAAATGCCACATTTATTAATTGCAGGGGCCACAGGTTCAGGAAAAAGTGTGTGTATAAATACCTTAATTACAAGTATTCTTTATAAATCTAAGCCAGATGAAGTAAAGTTGCTGATGATAGACCCTAAAGTTGTCGAACTAAGTGTATATAATGGCATTCCCCACTTACTTATACCAGTAGTTACTGATGCAAAAAAAGCAGCAAGCGCTTTAAATTGGGCTGTGCAAGAGATGACAAGGAGATATAATTTATTTGCGCAAAATGCAGTTAGAGATATTGTGAGTTATAACAATAAAGTTATTAATACAGATTTGGAAAAGCTTCCACAGTTAGTTATTATTATTGATGAACTTGCAGATCTTATGATGGTTTCAGCTTCTGAGGTAGAGGACTATATTTGTAGACTAGCACAAATGGCCAGAGCTGCTGGAATGCACTTAATTGTTGCAACACAAAGACCTTCTGTAGATATAATTACAGGAACAATAAAAGCTAATATACCTTCAAGAATTTCATTCGCGGTTTCTTCTCAAGCTGACTCGAGAACAATACTTGATATGGGTGGAGCAGAAAAGCTTTTAGGTAAAGGTGACATGCTATATTATCCAGTTGGTGAGTCTAAACCAATGAGAATACAAGGTGCGTATATAGGTGAAGATGAGGTCGAAAAAATAGTTGATTTCTTAAAGAATCAAAGTGATGTAGAGTATAAAAAGGACATAATAAACGAAATAAATAGTGATGTAGACTTAAATTCCAACAGTGATGATGAATTGTTACCAAAAGCAATTGAGATAGTAGTAACTGAAGGACAGGCATCTATATCTCTATTACAGCGTAAGCTAAGAATTGGATATGCTAGAGCTGCAAGGATAATTGATGAAATGGAGGAACGTGGGGTTATAGGAGGCTACGAAGGAAGTAAGCCTAGAAAGGTACTGATATCTAAAGAAGATATGGATGCGTAAGATAGTTTTACTCGTGAGTAGTTTTTCAATTTTTCTATATTCCAATAATCAGAGAAGGTGAACCAATGATAAAAGAGATTGATATATATAGTGCACTAGATAGGGATGATTTGCACTATATTGATGTAAGAAGTCCAAAAGAATTTGAGGATGATACAATACCAGGAGCGGTTAATTTGCCAATTTTAGATGATGAAGAACGAGAATATGTTGGATACCTATATAAGCAAGTAGATCCTGAGCAAGCCAAAGAAAAAGGGTTAGAATATGCTTCTAAGAAGCTGGTATACTTTTATCAAAAAGTTAAGGAAATGCAAAACAGTAATAAAAAAATCGCTCTTTTTTGTTATCGAGGAGGCATGAGAAGCAATTCTATTGCTAGAGTACTTGATGCTATGGGCATTGAAATTTTTATTATAAAAGGTGGATACAAAAGTTATAGGAAACATGTAATAGACAAACTAAACATATTAAATACTAAACATAAATATGTTGTACTTCACGGGTATACGGGTGTAGGTAAAACAAAGATTCTCAAGTTACTTGAAGAAAAGGATTACTCTATTTTAAATCTAGAAGAAATAGCAAAAAATAGTGGGTCAGTGTTTGGAAGTGTGGCTTATGGTGGTATGTCAAACTCCCAAAAGAAGTTTGAATCACTTTTAGTAAAAGAACTAGATAAAGTTAATGATAAAATAATTTTTACAGAAAGCGAAAGCAAAAGAATTGGTAAGGCAATAATTCCAGATCCTTTATTCAATAATATGGAAAATGGATATCATATTCTTATTAGTACAAATATGGAAAACAGAATAAAAAACACGCTAGATGATTATATAAATATCGATTCAAAAAATAAGGACGAAAACATAAGGAAATCTATATATTTACTAAAAAAGAGACTAGGTAACAATAAGGTTGAAGAACTTATAAAAGAGTTTAATAATAATAACTATGAATATATAATACGTGAGCTTATGGTAAATTACTATGATCCTCTATACAAGTATTCTATTGATAAATTAGACCAATATGATAAAATAATTGAGTATAATGAAATAAATGAAGCAGTAGATCAATTAATCAATTTTCTTGATGGCTGTAGTAAATGAAAGGAGTCTTTTTATGAGTTATAACATATCAATAATCTCTTTAGGATGTTCAAAAAATCTTATTGATTCTGAGTTAATGATGGGAATTTTATCTAAAAATAAATTCATTCTTACTGAAAAAGCAGAGACAGCTGATATTATTATAGTAAATACATGTGGATTTATTGATTCAGCAAAAGAAGAATCAATAGATACAATTTTAGAAGTTGCTCAGTTTAAAAAAACTGGAAACTGTAAAGTTCTAATAGTAGCTGGTTGTTTAGGAGAGAGATACAAAAATGAACTTCTAAATGAGTTGCCTGAAGTAGATGGAGTAGTTGGTACTGGTAATATATATGAGATAGTAGATATTATAAATGACTCTTTTAAAGGTCATAGAACTATAAGAACAGGAAGTATCGACATAGAATATAATGAGAATTTTTCAAGAATAATTTCTACTCCAAAGCATACAGCTTATATTAAAATTGCAGAAGGCTGTGACAATTATTGTACTTACTGTATTATACCAAAACTTAGAGGAAAATATAGGAGTAGGTACTTAGACTCTATAGTTGAAGAAGCCAAGTTCTTATCAGATAATGGAACTAAAGAAATTATTCTTATCGCTCAGGATACGTCAAAATACGGAATAGATATACATGGTAAATATATGCTTCCTAAACTGTTAGATGAGCTTAACAAGATTGATGGACTAGAATGGATTAGACTACTATATCTCTATCCTGAGACTTTTACAGATGAACTTATTAGTAGCATAAAGAATAATGAAAAAGTTGTTAAATACGTCGACATACCAATTCAACATATAAATGACCGAATCTTGAAAAGAATGAATAGAAAAACTACTAAAAATATGATAACCGGATTAGTTAATAAGTTACGAAACGAAATACCTAATATTATAATAAGGACAACTATAATTGTAGGATTTCCGGGCGAGACTGACGAAGAGTTTAATGAGCTTTGTAGTTATATTGAAGAAATGAAATTTAACAGACTAGGTGTATTTACTTATTCTAAAGAAGAAGATACTCCTGCTGCATTATTAGACAATCAAGTTACTGAGCATGTTAAAGAAAATAGACAGAAGATAATAATGGAAAAGCAAAAAATCATTTCATATACAGAAAATAAACAAAAAATAGGCAGTAATTATAAAATACTAGTTGAGGAAAAAGTCAATGACAATAGCTATATCGGAAGGACATACATGGACAGTCCTGAAATTGATGGTGCTGTATATATAGACAGCAAAGAGAGTTTGAAAATTGGAACTTTTTATAATGTGAAAATTACTGACTGTTTGGAATATGATTTGATGGGAGAGATTATAAATGAATTTAGCGAATAAATTAACTCTTGGAAGAATCTTTTTAGTTCCAATTTTTATGTTTTTTTTATTAGTTAAAATACCATACGGGGAGTATATTGCTGCTGGTATATTTATATTAGCAGCTTTAACAGATAGTCTAGATGGTTATATTGCAAGAAGTAGAAATCAGATTACTAAATTTGGCAAATTCATGGATCCATTAGCAGATAAACTCCTTGTTTCTGCAGCGCTAATTTCCCTTGTAGAGATGGATAAATTGTCTGCTTGGGTTGTGGTAGTTATTGTAGCTAGAGAGTTTGCTATTACTGGACTACGTGTATTAGCTGCATCTGAAGGGATCACTATTGCAGCTAATTGGTGGGGAAAAATTAAAACGATTACTCAAATAGTTGCTATCGTGGCGTTACTATTGAATAATTACCCATTTAGCTTAATCAATTTCCCTTTTGATAGAATATCAGTAGCTTTAGCAGTAATCTTTACTATAATCTCTGGAGTTGATTACTTATATATAAACAAAGAAGTGTTTTTATCAAGCAATAAATAAAAAAGATGCTTTCTAATAAATTGAGGTGATTGAGTGAAAGCTGAAATCATGAGTGTAGGTACAGAACTATTACTAGGTAACATTTTAAATTCAAACTCACAATTTTTGTCACAAGAACTAGCTCTATTAGGTATAGATGTTTATTTTCAGACAACTGTAGGGGATAACAAACAAAGAATTATCGAGACAACTCTCGTTGCTTTAGAGAGAGCAGATATTTTAATCTTTACTGGCGGGTTAGGTCCAACAAATGATGATATTACAAAAGAGGCTGTGTGCGAAGTCTTAAATCTAGATCTGCAATTAGATGAAAGAATTCTATCAGCGATTAAGAAGAGATTTGTTGACAATAACATATGCATGGCAAATAACAATCTGAAGCAGGCTTTAGTACCTGAAAATAGTACTATTTTAAAAAATGATTATGGGACTGCACCAGGCATTTATCTTAATTGTAAAGATAAAATATTAATAATGCTCCCTGGACCTCCAAATGAAATGATACCTATGTTTGATAATTATGTAAAACCATTATTAAAGTCTTTAACTAGTTTTACAATAAAATCAAAGGTTATTAAAACAATAGATATATGCGAATCATCTTTAGAAGAAATGATTTCAGATTTAATACTAGGACATAAAAATCCTAGTATAGCTACATATGCTAAAGATGGTCAAGTTGATATTAGAATAACTGCTAAAGCAGATAGTGAAATATTAGCTGATAAGATGCTTTTAGATATACAAACTAAAATAGAAGACAAAATAATACAATATATATATGGATATGATGATGATAAACTTGAAAAAGTAGTATTACAACTTGCTAATAAATTAAACACAAAGATAGGCTTCTGTGAATCATGTACAGGTGGACTGATAACCAGTATGTTTACTAAGTTACCAGGAGCCTCTAATGTTTTGGATAGATCAATAGTTACATATAGCAACACATCAAAAATGGAGGAAGTACATGTTGATGCGCATATTTTAGAAATGTACGGAGCAGTAAGTGAAGAAACTGCAGTTCAAATGGCGAATGGATTACTTGAAAGAACAGACATTGATTTAGCTGTATCAGTAACTGGTATTGCAGGTCCCACTGGAGGAACAATAGAAAAGCCTGTTGGATTAGTTTATATAGGTTTAGCATCAAAAAAGAGATGTTTAGTGTTTAAGAAATTTTTTAAAGGAGATAGAGAGACTATACAAATCAGAACAGCTAATACTGTTTATAACTTAATTAGAAAGTATCTTCTAAATCTATTATGATGTTGACTTAACCTTAAAACTATTATATAATTGCAATAGAACATGTGTTCGAATTATAGGGAAGGTGGTGAATCCCAGAAAATCTGGGGAGATATGTTAGAAAAAAAGAAAGCGTTAGAAATGGCATTAAGTCAAATTGAAAAGCAATTTGGTAAAGGTTCAATCATGAAGCTTGGTGAGGATTCAAAGTTAAATATTGAAGCAATATCAACAGGGGCACTTGAACTAGATATTGCTATAGGAATTGGCGGGTTACCACGCGGTAGAATTGTTGAAATATATGGTCCAGAATCATCGGGTAAAACAACAGTTGCATTACATGTGATTGCTGAGGCACAAAAAACAGGTGGAACTGCAGCTTTTATAGATGCAGAACATGCTCTAGATCCGAGTTATGCGAAAAATCTTGGAGTAGATATAGAGAATCTCATAGTGTCTCAACCTGATACAGGAGAACAAGCTTTAGAGATTGCAGAAGCATTGGTAAGAAGTGGAGCAGTTGATGTTCTTGTTATTGACTCGGTTGCAGCCTTAGTTCCTAAGGCTGAGATAGAGGGCGACATGGGTGACAGTCATGTGGGACTACAGGCAAGGCTAATGTCTCAAGCGTTGAGAAAATTAGCTGGAGCCATTAAAAAATCAAATACTATTGCAATATTTATTAACCAATTAAGAGAAAAAGTTGGTATAATGTTTGGTAATCCTGAGACAACTACTGGTGGTCGTGCATTGAAGTTCTACTCTTCTGTTAGACTTGATGTAAGAAGAATAGAATCCCTTAAACAAGGTGATGAAATTGTTGGTAATAGAACGAGAGTAAAAGTAGTTAAAAATAAAGTAGCACCTCCTTTTAAACAAGCCGAATTTGATATTATGTATGGAGTTGGGATATCTAAGGAAGGTAACATACTTGATGTAGGTGTTACGGCAGATATAATAAATAAATCAGGATCATGGTATAGTTACGATTCGCATAAGCTTGGACAAGGACGTGAGAATGCTAAGGACTTTTTAAGAGAAAATATAGAGGTTACAAAAGAGATTGAAGATAAAATCAGAGAGAAATACGGATTAAATCAAACTAGTTCAAAACAATCATCTGAAGATGATCAAAAAGCAACTGATGACTAGCTCCTTGTTGAAGGAGCTTTTTTCGTTAAAACTACATATATTTGCTGTCGTGGAAATATATGTAGTTTGCACTTTTAAAAAACTTGACATATAAATTAAAAAGTAATAAAATTAAATCGGATACAGTGAACAGCTAATAGTTTTTCAAAATTTTCTACAAAACAATATGTAGAATCTCATAAGCCGAGATTGCTCGGTTTATATTTTTATCTTAACTGTTTATGTAATTCTAATGAGAATGTGTTGTAAAAAACGAAACTTGAAAACTGAATAGTAAAGGAGGTGCTTATTATCACACTAGGAACAGTTGTATCAACAATAGTAGGGTTAGCAGTCGGTATCGTAGTAGGGATTTACCTTAGAAAAATGATAGCCGAAGCTAAAATCAAGAATGCAGAGGAAGAAGCTGCAAAAATAATTGATGATGCAAAAAAACAATCTGAAACAATGCAAAAGGAACTACTACTTGAAGCTAAGGAAGAAGTTCACAAGATGAGAAATGAAGTTGAAAGAGAAAATAGAGAAAGAAGAGTAGAACTTCAAAAGCTGGAAAGAAGATTGGTTCATAAAGAAGAGACTATTGATAGAAAAAGTGAATCATTAGAGAAAAAGGATGATTTACTAAATAAAAAATTAAAAGATTTAGAACAAAAACAATCAGTAATTGATGATTTGTATGTTAAACAAGTTGAAGAATTAGAAAGAATATCTGGTCTCACTTCTGAAGATGCGAGAGAGCTACTTTTGAATGATATTAGAAAAGAAATAACACATGAAGCAGTTATTATGATAAAAGACATTGAGAATCGAGCTAAAGAAGATGCAGAAAAGAAAGCTAGAGAAATTATAGCATATGCAATACAAAAATGTGCGGCAGATCATGTTGCCGAAACAACTGTAACAGTAGTTTCTTTACCAAATGATGAAATGAAAGGTAGAATAATTGGTAGAGAAGGAAGGAACATAAGAACGTTAGAAACATTGACTGGAATTGATTTAATTATTGACGATACTCCAGAAGCAGTAATTCTATCTGGGTTTGATCCTATAAGAAGAGAAGTTGCTCGAATAGCACTAGAAAAACTTATTGTAGATGGTCGTATACACCCAGCAAGGATAGAAGAAATGGTAGAAAAAGCTAAAAAGGAAGTAGACAACCATATTAGAGAACTTGGTGAACAGGCTACTTTTGATACTGGAGTACATGGACTTCATATGGAATTAATTAAACTTTTAGGTAGGTTAAGGTTTAGAACTAGCTATGGACAGAATGTACTTAATCATTCTATTGAAGTCTCTCACTTAGCTGGACTTATGGCAGCTGAATTAGGGGCTGATGTTAAAATAGCAAAAAGAGCTGGTTTACTACATGATCTTGGTAAAGCAGTTGACCACGAAATTGAAGGTCCTCACGTTACTATTGGGGTTGACTTAGCTAGAAGATACAGAGAGTCTAAAGAAGTTATTCACGCTATGGAAGCTCATCATGGAGATGTAGAGCCAGAAACTATAGAAGCAGTGTTAGTACAGGCAGCAGATGCTATTTCTGCAGCAAGACCTGGTGCAAGAAGAGAAACCTTAGAAGCTTATATTAAGAGATTAGAAAAATTAGAAGAGATAGCTAATTCTTTCGAAGGTATTGAAAAATCATTTGCAATACAAGCAGGTAGAGAAATACGTATTATGGTAAAGCCGGAAACTATAACTGATGACCAAATTATTCATACTGCAAGGGAAATCGTGAAAAGGATTGAAAATGAATTAGAGTATCCTGGACAAATAAAAGTTAATGTAATAAGAGAGACGAGAGCAATTGAATACGCAAAATAAGAGAGGACTTTGTCTTCTCTTTTTTTATTTTCTCAAAATTGTTAAACATCAAAATCATTCTACTATTTTCAAAATATTTAGATGGAAAAGGAGGATTTTTTTGTTATTTGTAGAATTGTAATAACGTATTGCAATATAAAATAAGATAATTAAAGGGGGCTTTTTTAATGGATGTATTAAAAGTGTCAGCAAAATCAAATCCGAATTCTGTTGCTGGAGCATTAGCTGGAGTGCTAAGAGAAAAAGGCGCAGCTGAGATCCAAGCAATAGGTGCGGGTGCTCTAAATCAAGCAGTAAAAGCAGTAGCTATTGCTCGAGGATTTGTTGCTCCTAGTGGTGTTGACTTAATATGCATACCAGCATTTACAGACATTGAAATTGATGGAGAAGAAAGAACAGCTATAAAGCTAATAGTTGAACCTAGGTAAAAAGAAAAGCCTGCCATTTTAAATGCGCAGGTTTTTTTATACAAAAACGATTTGATTTTGGATATAATAGAAGTATGTAATATTACAACGTATTTAATAGATATTTTTCGAAAGGAGAAGAAATGGTTAAAGTAGACTTACATATACATACTACTGCTTCAGATGGCTTATTGCATCCATATGAAGTTGTTGATTGGGCAAATAAGAAAAATATTGAAATTATAGCTATTACTGATCATGATACTACTGACGGGATAAAAAGAGCTATCAATAGAGCAAAATCATATGATATTATAGTTATACCAGGTATTGAATTCAGTTGTGATTTTAATGGTGAAGAAATACATATATTGGGATATTATATTGACTATGAATCTGAAATATTAAACAGAGTTACTAGTAGGCTAAAAGAATCACGCTTAATAAGAGGAGAAAAAATAGTTAATAAACTTATTAATATGGGATTAAAAATTACGGTACAAGATGTAAAGAGCTTAGCAGGAAAAGGCGCTGTAGGAAGACCGCATATTGCCCGAGCTTTAATTAATAAAGGATATGCAGACAGTATTGAAGAAGCTTTTTCTAAATACATTGGAAGGAATCGACCAGCATATGTAGATAGATTAAAACTATCTGTAAAAGAATGTATAGAGTTGATACATAGTGTCGGAGGAGTAGCAGTTCTAGCACACCCAGGCTTGATTGAAAGCGATAAAATTATTAGCGAAGTAATAAAATATGAGATAGATGGAATTGAAGTTGTACATTCTAAACATTCTCGAGATACAATGAATGAATTAGCGTCTTTGGCAGACTGTTTAGGCCTTATTAAAACAGGGGGATCAGATTGTCACGGTACTTTAATAGACAATAAGCCAATGTTAGGTGATTTTTATATAGATATAGAGCAATTTGAATTATTAAGAGATAAAGCTTCTTATTATGATAAAAGGAGTGAATAAAATGAGCATCTATAAAAACGAGAGAAATAGGCAATTTCCGTCAAAAATAAGTACAACCTCTTTTGTAAAGTTATACATATTACACCTTTTAAAAGAAAAAAGTTATTATGGTAACGAGATAATAGATGAAATAAAAGCGAGATTGTATAATAAATGGGAACCAAGTCCAGGTATGATATATCCTCTATTAAGAGAACTAGAAGAAAATTTATATATTGAAGGATGGTGGCAAGAACCTGACAAAAGGTCTATTAGGCACTATAAACTTACTGACACAGGATATGAGCATTATAAAAAGATAAAGTTATTATACAAACCAATATTTGAAGATTCTTTAATAATAGTAAAAAATACTCTATCAGATATATATAATATTTAAGTTTCGTTAACAATTTATCTTTTTAAAGGAAAACGGAATTAAATGTAGAAGAATGAACAAGTAAACAATTAATAATTAAAAATAATAATTATCGGAGGATGATATAATGAAATTTAATCTATCGGAAAGGGCATTAAAGATTTCTCCATCAGTTACGTTAGAAATTACAGCTAAAGCAAAAGAGATGAAGGCAAATGGAATAGACGTTATAGGATTTGGTGCAGGAGAACCAGATTTTAATACGCCGACGAATATTCAAGAAGCAGGTATAAAAGCTATTAAAGACGGAAATACAAGATATACTGCTACGTCAGGTATAGTAGAGCTAAAAAAAGCAATTTGTGAGAAATTTAAAAAAGATAATAACCTCTTATATAAACCTAGTAATATACTGGTATCGAGTGGTGCTAAGCATTCAATTTTTAATGCAATGTATGCAATTTTAAATCCTGGTGATGAAGTAATAATGCCTGTTCCATACTGGGTAAGTTATCCAGAGTTTATTAAACTAGCTGATGGAATACCAGTGCCAGTAGAAACTAAAGAAGAAAACGACTTTAAATACTGTATAGAAGATTTAAAATTAGCAATAACAGATAAAACAAAAGCAATAATTTTAAATAGTCCTAGTAACCCAACTGGTACTGCATATAGTAAAAATGAGTTGCTAGCTATTGCTGAATTAGCAGTTAAACATAATATATTTGTTATATCAGATGAAATCTACGAAAAACTAATATATGATGGTGAAGAACATATAAGCATTGCTTCTTTAAATGAAGAAATAAAACATTTGACTATTGTAATAAATGGTATGTCAAAAGCATATGCAATGACTGGCTGGAGAATAGGATACGCTGCTGCAGATGAAGCTATTGTGAAGGTTATGACTAATGTCCAAAGTCATACTACATCAAATGCATCATCTATTTCCCAATATGCAAGTGTAGAAGGATTAAATGGTAACCAAGAGATAATTGAAGAAATGAAAAGACATTTTGTTGAAAGAAGAAATTATATGGTAGAGAAAATAAACTCAATAGCAGAATTGTCTTGTAGAAAGCCTAAAGGAGCTTTTTATGTTATGGCGAATATTTCTAAAATTAAAGGTAAAACTATCAAAGGAAGAGCTATCAATACTTCATTTGACTTTGCAAACTTACTTCTAGAAGAGGCTAAAGTTGCAGTTATTCCTGGGCTGGCATTTGGATCAGATGATTTTATTAGGTTATCGTATGCAACTTCTATGGAAAACATTATAGAAGGATTAAATAGAATAGAAAATATTTTAAAATAGTATAAAATATACTAAAATAAAAGATATGAGCTAGCTCATATCTTTTTATGATAATAAAGAAGGGAGTAAAAGAATGAAAGATGTTTATGAAAACCCATTAATAACAAGGTACGCAAGTAAGGAAATGTCTCATATTTTCTCTTCAGATTCAAAATTTATTACATGGAGGGAATTGTGGATTGCTTTAGCTGAAGCACAAAAAGAACTTGGACTTAATATTACTCAGGAACAAATTGATGAAATGAAACTATATAAAAGTAATATAGACTATGAAGTTGCTTCTCAAAAAGAAAAAGAATTTAGACATGATGTTATGGCTCATATACATGCTTATGGTGAGTTATGTCCTAAAGCAAGGTCAATAATCCATTTAGGAGCTACAAGCGCTTTTGTTGGAGATAATACAGATGTAATATTGATGAAAAAAGGATTAACGTTAATAAATAAAAAATTGATCAATCTAATGGATAGAGTGGCTAGTTTTGCTTTGAAGTATAAAGATATGCCGACATTAGGATTTACACATTTCCAGCCTGCACAACTAACAACTGTAGGAAAAAGAGCAACACTTTGGTTACATGATTTATATATTGACTACAATAATTTACAACATGTACTTTCAAATATGAAACTTCGTGGTGTAAAAGGAACGACAGGTACTCAAGCAAGTTTTCTTAGATTATTTGATGAGGATCATGAAAAAGTTAAAAAATTGGATAAGATTGTTGCAAAAAAAATGGGATTTGAAAATACTTATCCTGTTACTGGCCAAACATATACAAGAAAACTTGATTCTGATGTACTGTATGTACTAAGCAGCATTGCGCAATCACTTCATAAAATGACAAATGACATTCGATTATTGCAACATTTAAAAGAGATTGAAGAGCCATTTGAAAAAAATCAAATAGGATCATCTGCTATGGCATATAAAAGGAATCCTATGAGAAGTGAAAGAATAGCTTCGTTAGCAAGAATTATAATGGCCAATAGTATGAATCCTGTGATGACATCCTCTACACAATGGTTTGAAAGAACTTTAGATGATTCGGCTAATAAAAGAATCTCTATTCCTCAATCATTCTTAGCATGTGACGCTATTTTAGAAATATCAGTTAATATATTTAGTGGAATGGTGGTATATGAAAATGTCATTATGCAGCACATAGAAAATGAGCTACCATTTATGGCAACTGAAAATATACTTATGGAAGCAGTCAAAAAAGGTGGAGACAGACAAGAATTACATGAAACTATACGAGTGTTGTCAATGGAAGCTGCAAAAGAAGTAAAAGAAAATGGACGAGGTAACGATTTAATTCAGAGAATTATACATTCTAACAAATTTAACTTAGAGGAAAACGAGTTAAAAAATATCATGGAACCATCAAAATATATTGGAAGATCTCCTCAGCAGGTTGTTGAATTCATTGGAGAATATATAGATCCTATCCTTAAAAACAATAAAGATATATTAGGACTTAATATAGAACTAAATGTTTAAAGACTCACTAGTGAGTCTTTTTTTATGCCATATTCTTCCCTGATAATAAAAATATAATATATAATAGTGAATAGGGGAATTTATTAGTTTAGAGGGGGAATCTTTATGGAATTTGAAATTTTTAAGGTAGATGACATATTAGTACATGAAATTATGAAAAAAGATATATTTAAGATAAATATCTTGGATGTTGGCCAGAACCTAGTAGATATTATATTGAAAAATTATAATAAAAAAGTGATTGTTTTTGAGATGCAAAATGAAATCGAGGTAGTAAAATCAATAGTCGATGCAACAGATGTACTTAAGATGAATAATGAGAAAATAAGTTTAGAAGATTATCTTAAAACTTCTGATAGTAAGCTACATATTCCTGTAAATAAAAATGATACAGTTAGAGCTGCTTTTAGAGTAATGATAGAAACTCATGCTAAATATCTTCCTGTTGAAAGTGCAGATAAAATCATTGGAATCATAGGTATTGATGAAATATTAAATTCAAAGATAAATATTTTTAATAACAATAGTGATATTTTATTAAAGATACTTGATGATATTAATGTTGCTATCAGTGTAGTCGATGTCAATCTCATAACAAGATTTTGGAATAAGAGTGCTGAAAAAATGTATGAAATAAGTAAAAAAGAAATATTAGACAAACCTATAACAAACTTTTTTCCTAGTGCTTTATTGCCAAAGGTAATCAAAGAAGGAAAACCATATAAAAATGTATATAATAGTCCGAGAAACAATTGTTATAACATTATTAGTGCTACGCCTCTATATGAAGGAGAAAAACTTATTGGAGGAATAGGCTATGATAGAGACATTTCTGAACTAATGAGATTATCTGAGTTGTTAAACAAGACTCAGTTAAACTTAAAGATTCTTGAACAAGAAGTATCAAAACTAAATGAAAGTGAATGCTCTTTTTCTCAAATTGTTGGCGACAATGAAGACTTTAAACGCGTAATTAGTCTCGCTAAGAGTGTTGCAAAATCAAATATTAGCATCTTATTAACAGGCGAGAGCGGTACAGGAAAAGAGGTTTTTGCAAGAGCTATTCATATAGAAAGTGTAAGAAAAGGATATTTTGTTCCTATTAATTGTAGTGCAATACCAGAAGAGTTAATGGAAAGCGAGCTTTTTGGATATGAAAAAGGAGCGTTTACAGGAGCGTCTAAAGAAGGGAAAGCAGGGAAATTTGAACTTGCTAATAATGGTACATTATTTCTTGATGAAATAGGAGATATGTCCTTGAGTATGCAACCTAAAATACTACGAGTACTAGAAGATGGGATTATTACACGAGTTGGAAGCGGAAAACATGTCAAAGTAGATGTTAGAATCATTGCGGCAACAAACAAAGATATTAAGAAAATGGTATCAGAAGGAACTTTTAGAAAAGACCTATATTATAGGTTAAATTCTGTACTAATAAAACTACCCTCATTGCGAGATAGGAAGGATGATGTCCCAGAATTAGTACTAAAATTTTCTGAAGAGTTTTGTACCAAATATGGGACAAACATTAAAGAAATCGATACCAATTTAATGATGAAATTAATAAATTATGATTGGGAAGGAAATGTGAGAGAACTAAGAAATATAGTAGAGATAATGATTATTTTAGCCAAAAATAATAAGAAAGAAAGATTAGATGCAAGTCTGTTACCCGAAAGCTTTTTTGCTCAATCTAGTAATAGTAATCTACAAGATTATAGCTATTCATTAGATTTAAAAACTATTACAGAAAGTGCAGAGATAGAAGCTATTAGTAAAGCTATGAAATTATCGCATGGTAACAAGACATATGCTGCTAATCTCCTAAATATTCCGAGAAGTACTTTATATTTCAAACTAGATAAATATAAAATTAATATATAGGTGTCGACATACCGACATATGTCAATATTCCGACACGTAAATGTCTGAAAATTATGAATAAATGTCAACTTTTTGACATTTATTCATTTTCTTTATTCAAAATATGCAAATTTGAATGATAAACGAATCATAAAATTGGCACAAGTTTTGCTTAATATTATTAATGAAATCAAAATCATTATAAAAGTATTTTTCTAGATACTATCTATTTGTATTTTAATTAGAGGGGGAGTGTCATTTTGCGTATTCAAGAACATCCAATTTTAACCTATAATAAAGGTAAAAAAGTACAGTTCACTTTTAACGGTGCAGAATATGAAGGCTATGAGGGAGAAACTATTGCAGCTGCATTGCATGCAGCTGGTGTCAGAGTTTTAGGAGAAAGTCTTTTTAAGCATAGACCAAGAGGATTCTTCTGTGCTATTGGCAATTGCTCATCTTGTCTTATGGTGGTTAATGGTGAACCTAATGTAAGAACCTGTACAACTGATCTTGAAGAAGGAATGGTAGTTGAAACTCAACATGGGAAGGGGAGTATACTATGAAAAGTGTTGACTTGGTGGTTATAGGTGGAGGGCCTGCAGGTTTATGTGCTACAATTAGTGCTGCATCAAGTGGAGCTAAGGTTTTATTAATTGATAGGAATAAAGAGTTAGGGGGGCAATTAGTAAAACAGACACACATGTTTTTTGGCTCAGAAAAGCAATATGCATCAACTAGAGGCTTTGATATCGCAAATATTCTTTTAAGTAAGGTAAGTGAATACAAAACAAATATAGAAATAATGAATGATGCCACAGCTTTAGGATTATATGAGGACGGCGTAATAACTGTAGAAAATAAAAAAAAATATATAAAAATCAAACCTGAATCTATTATTGTAGCTACAGGTGCTAGTGAGAAAGTGCTTGCATTTCCTAATAATGACCTTCCAGGTATATATGGTGCTGGCGCAGTTCAAACATTGATGAATGTATACGGAGTTAAACCTGGAAATAGAGTTTTGATGGTCGGTGCAGGAAATATTGGCTTAATAGTTAGCTATCAATTAATGCAAGCGGGAGTTGAGATTGCCGCTATAATTGATGCTTCTCCTAGAATAGGTGGATATCTTGTACATGCATCCAAAGTAAGAAGAATGGGTGTTCCTATATATACAAAGCATACTATAAAGGAAGCAATTGGTAAAGAAAAGCTAGAAAAAGCTATTATTTGTGAATTAAATGATAAATGGCAGCCAATACCTGGCAGCGAAAAAGAAACAGATGTTGATGTTATATGTATTTCTGTAGGATTGACACCATTAGTAGAATTACTTATGCAAACTGACTGTGAAATGAGATATGTCCCTGAGCTTGGTGGAATAGTGCCAGTCAGAGACGATACTTATCAAACTACAAAAAAAGGCATATTTGTAGCCGGGGATGCTTCAGGTGTTGAAGAGGCTAGTAGTGCTATGGTAGAAGGATATTTAGCAGGTCTATGTGCTGCTAATAGTATAGGATATAAAAATAAAGATTATGAAAGTCTTAAAGAAGATTATATTGCACAACTGTTATCTTTACGTTCAGGTCCAGTTGGAGAAAAGATTAGATCAGGAATAGACAAGATTAAAAGGAGTGTGATATAAATGATTGAAAGTACTGGCATTCCATCAAACGAATTAGTTCATGAAGCTTTCCCAAGCATAGATAGAATAAATAGGGGGCCTGTTGCAATAATAGAATGCTATCAAAGTATACCTTGTAATCCTTGCTCCACTGCTTGTAATCAGAAAGCAATGAAGATAATGAGTGATATAAATGATATACCATCATTAAATACTGATTTATGTAATGGCTGTGGAATTTGTATAAGTAAATGTCCTGGCTTGGCCATAATGGTTGTGGATGGAAGCTACTCAGAAGATGAAGCAATATTCAAAATACCATATGAATTCTTGCCTTTGCCGAAACAAGGAGATGTAGTAAAGGGGTTAAACAGAGCTGGCGAATATATAGCAGATGTTAAAGTTATTAGAGTAGTTAATATAGAATCATTTGACAAAACACCAGTTATACATGTTGCCGTAAACAAAGACTATCTATATGAATTCAGAAATATTAGATTGGGGGATAGATAATATGGATGAAAATACTATTATATGCAGATGCTCTGATATTACATTAAAAGAAATAAGAGATTTGATCAAGAAAGGTTACACAACCTTAGATGAGATAAAAAGAGTGTCTAGAGCTGGAATGGGACCATGTCAAGGTAGAACTTGTGGACAGCTAATACTTAAAGAAATATCATTATATACTGGAAAAAGTATATCTGAATTAGAGGTTTGTACAAGTCGACCACCTATTAAAGGAATTAAGCTTGATCAAATAGCTTTAGGAGGTATGGAAGATGATTAAATCTGCTGATGTTGTTATTATTGGAGGGGGAATATCTGGTTGCTCAATTGCATACAATCTTGCAAAAAAAGGAGTTAAAAGCATTGTAGTTCTTGAAAAAAAATACCTAGCAAGCGGATCAACAGGACGATGTGGTGCTGGGGTTAGGCAACAATGGGGAACAGAAATGAATTGTAAACTTGCTATGGAGAGTATCAGGTTCTTTGAAACAGCTAATGAAGAGCTTGAATATGATGGTGACATTGAATTTAAGCAAGGGGGTTATTTAATTGTAGCGTCCACTAAAAAAGAAGATGAGCAATTTCAAAAAAATGTTGAACTTCAAAAAAAACTTGGTATGGAAGTAGAATATATGGCTCCACAAGATGCAACTCAAATTGTCCCATATTTAAATACTGAAAAGCTTACTAGTGCTACATTTTGCCCTAAAGATGGTCACTTAAATCCATTTCTTACTACCGATGCTTATGCTAAGGCAGCTAGAAAGTTAGGAGTACATATATATACTTATACAGAAGTCGTTGGCATTAAGACACAGAACGGGAAAATTACTGCGGTAATGACTAACAAAGGTGAGATAGCTACTAGAATAGTAGTCAACGCTGCAGGAGGATATTCCAAAGTAATAGGTGAGATGGTAAACGTCGATATACCTGTTTTTTCTGAAAGACATCAAATTTTAGTAACAGAACCCGTTGAACCTATGCAAGGTCCAATGGTCATGTCTTTCTCATTAAATATATATTGCCAACAGTCACCACATGGTTCCTTTATTATGGGTAGAGGTGATGAAAATGAACCTAGAGATCTACGTATAACTTCAAGCTGGCACTTCTTGGATGAAATGGCTAAATCAATTACTGATTTACTTCCGCCAATAGGTAAATTAAGAGTAATTAGGCAGTGGGCAGGTCTTTATAATATAACTCCAGACAGACAACCTATTTTAGGAGCGGTAAGTGACCTAGATGGTTTTTACCTAGCAGTAGGGTTTAGTGGTCATGGATTCATGTTTGGTCCTATGACAGGTCTGTTACTGTCTGAGCAAATACTTGGGGAAAAGCCAACGATAGACATTAGTAAATTAAGTATAGACAGATTTGAGAAGCACGAGCTAGTTTTTGAGCCATCTGTGGTTTAAATACATAACTTAATGGAGGTGAGCAAATTGAAAAAAATGATAATGGAAGAGGAGCTATGCTTAGGATGTCATATATGTGAAGAGACATGTGCTAAAACTTTCTTTAAAGATAATAGTATTTGTAAGTCGGCATTAAAAGTAGAGGAGAAGGTGGATGGTTACAATAATATAATTGTCTGTGATCAATGTGGTGAATGTATAGATATATGTCCTGTAGAAGCAATTTATAGAGACAAAAATGGAGTTGTGAGAATAAAAAAAGAGATATGTGTAGGGTGTTTTATGTGTGTTGGCTTTTGCGATAAATGTGCTATGTTTATGCACGATGATTATATTGAACCATTCAAGTGTATCGCATGCGGTTTATGTACGAAACAATGTCCAAGTGGTGCTATATCTATAGAGGAAATATAATCTTTAAATAGGGAGGCGTATGGTTTGAACATAGATAAATTTTTAGAAAAACATAAAGTACTTACGGAATATAAATATGACTTAGGTAAAATTGAAAAAGGATATACTAACAGGTCTTTATATGTTAATCTTAGTGAAAATAAAGTAGAATCTAAACTAGTCACAGAAATGATGAAGGATAAGTTTATTGGAGGTAAAGGCTTTGGTTTATGGTATTTATGGAATGCTGTAACCACCGAAACAAAGTGGAATGACCCTGAAAATGAAATAATAATTTCTAGTGGGCCAATTGGTGGTATCACACAATACCCTGGTGCTGGTAAATCACTTGTAGTAACGCTTTCTCCATTAACAGATATAGTAATCGATAGTAATGTAGGAGGGTATTTTGGACCGCTATTAAAATTCTCTGGATGGGATGCACTTGAAGTGCAAGGAAAAGCGCAAAATGATGTCATAGTATTTATAGACGGAAATAAAGGTATAGTACGAATAGAAGAAGCTCCCTTAGAAGCAATTGATGGGCATGTATTGGGAGAGCAATTGACAGAAATGTATGCTGAATCTGAAGATGACAAGAGGAATATTGCTGTAGTTACAGCAGGTACAGCTGCAGATAATACACTAATAGGTCTTTTAAACTTTACTTTTTACGATGTTCGAAGAAAGGTTACAAGACTTAAGCAAGCAGGTAGAGGAGGTATAGGTACTGTTTTTAGAAATAAAAATATAAAAGCATTAGTAGTTAAGTATAGAGGTGTTAAAGGAAATTTGAATAACCCTGCTGATCAGGGCAAAATAAACAGAGCTGGAGTAAGACTTCATAAAGAGATAAATAGGTTTGATGATGAGCAATGTAGAATGAGACAAGTAGGTACTGCAAACATAATAGAAGTTATGGATGCCTACGATTTGTTGCCTGTGCATAATTATAAATATGGGAATCACCCAGATACACATAAAATAGCTTCAAATATATTTAGAGATAAATATTTAACACAAGGAAAATCTGATGGTTGCTGGTACGGATGTTCTTTATCATGTGCTAAAGCAGCAGATGAATTTGTACTAAAAACAGGACCATATAAAGGGCATAAAGTAACTGTAGATGGACCTGAATATGAAACAGCTGCAGGAGTAGGTGCTAACTGTGGAATTTTTGATCCAGAATATATATTAGAATGTAACTTTTATTGTGATACCTATGGAGTAGATACAATATCATTTGCAACAATAACTGCCTTTTTAATGGAATGCTATGAAAATGGAATAATTAACAAGGAGATAACTGGAGGATTAGAACTTAATTTTGGTAATAAAGATGCTGCTATTGAATTACTTCATCAAATGTCAAGAGGAGAAGGATTTGGGAAGTTAGCTGGTCTTGGAATAAGAAAATTGAAGAAGATTTTTGTTGATGAATATGAAGCAGATTCATCACTACTTGAAGATATAGGAATGGAACAAAAAGGCCTAGAATATTCTGAATATTTGCCGAAAGAATCTCTAGCTCAACAAGGTGGATATGGTTTAACTAATAAAGGGCCACAACACGATGAAGCATGGTTGATATTCATGGATATGGTGAACAATCAAATTCCTACATTTGAAGACAAAGCTGAAGCTCTTCACTATTTCCCGATGTTTAGAACTTGGTTTGGCTTAATGGGATTATGTAAGTTACCATGGAACGACATTACTCCAGCAAGCAATTCTTCATCGGCAGAACCAGCTAAAATGCCTGAGCATGTACAGAATTATATCGATTTATTTAATGGTGTAACAGGTAAAAAAATTGATAAAAATGAATTAATACGACAGTCAGAAAGAGTTTATAATTTTCAAAGAGTTTTTAATATAAGAGTGGGTCATGGAAAGCGAGAGGATGATAAAATTCCTTATCGTTCAGTAGGTCCTGTAACTATTGAAGAATATGAGTCAAGACAAGAAAGATATGATAATCAACTAAAAGAAAAGTTAAATTATAATACTGAAAATAAAACTACTCAAGAAAAAATAGCTGTTATGAGATCATACAGGGAACAACAGTACCAATTATTGATTGATGCTGTGTACAAAAGAAGAGGATGGACTATGGACGGAATACCTACTATAGAAAAATTAAAAGAAATTAATATGGACCTTCCTGAAGTAATAGAAGTAGTAGAGAAGCATCTTTAATAAAGTAGGAGTTGATTTTGTGATAAAGGTAAATGGAAGAGACCATGAGTGGAACGAAGGCTTAACAGTTAATGAACTGTTAAAAATAAAAAGATATACTTATCCAAAGATAATAGTAAAAATAAATAATAAGCTAGTACCTAAACATGCTTATACAAGCACTTTGATACATGATAAAGATGACGTTCAAGTGATTCATTTGTTAGCAGGAGGGTAAATGACCATAAACTAGAAAATAGGTACTGGACTAATTACATTATATATTAAACGTCACGGCCTTAAGTTTACATAACTATATTATGAAAACTTAAGGCCGTTTTATTTAAACCTCAAAAGAGGAAGCATCTATAATCTTGAAATCTGGTTGACGCCTAATATGATTCATAAGGTTTATTAATGCTAAGTTTTTATTTTTAGCCTCAATCATAACATCAAAATCCTTGTTTAATGTTTTAGCTTTATAAATAAAATTAAAGAAAAAGTCAGGATTAATATTATTAGCATGTGCTCTAAATTCAAGTTCTGATTTAGGGCTAGATACATGAATTTTAGGTATAAGTATTCGATCATTCCAAGTGTTAAACACTCGCTCTAAATAGTATTCTATTTTTTCTTTTCTGTTATTACACCACTGATGGTGTATGTCCAAGACCATAGGAATTTTTAATTCTTCACAAACTTCCAAAACATCTATTAAATCATATATTTTATCATCGTTTTCTAAGATAATTCTATTTCTAATTTCTTCTGGTAGTTTACTGAAGTTCGTTTTAAATCTATTAATAGCTTGTTTTTTGCTGTTATATTTTCCGCCTACATGTATTACTAGTTTGCCATTTTGGTGGTCAAGTCCAAAAGCTTTCATAATATTATTATGGTATACTAAATCGTTTATTGAAGAACTAATTACATCTTGTCTAGGTGACGAAAGAAGAGTGAAGTGATCTGGATGAGCACTTATTCTAAAATTATTTTTATTTATTATTGCTTTTATCTGGTCAAAAACTTCAGATAACTCATCTATGTAGTTCCAGTACGAAACATTAGGATGGTTTATTAATGGAATGAGCTTAGATGTAATTCTATAAACTTTAATATCATGAGCAGCATTATACAATAAAATTCTTTTAGTGTTAATCAGATTTTCTTTTGCCAACTTCTTTAATTTGTATAATTTTACTTCGTCATCTAACATCTTAGAGTATTGAGAATAAGTAATAGTTTTTGAAGGTGAGCAGTCTTTTAAATCAACTGCCATTGCAACATATCCTAGTCTTACTATCATATAAAAGACACTCCTTATTTTTTTGGATTTTAAAATATAATTAAGCCTATATTTGAGTTGTAAGGCCTTTAAAATTTAATGGCAATGGTTTTGTATTAGAATGCAGCATTTTTTGCTTAGAATCGATTTTAGACGCTATATTTTGATAATTTTATTTAAAAATCGTTTTTATGCGCAAAAATCGTATTTGTAATTGAAAAGCAAAAAGTTACAGCGTTTTTTAGCATAATTTGATAATGGTTTTTATGTATTTATAATATTTTGCTCGTTTTATAATAATATAAATCTTTTATTTTAGGTAAAAAATAAAAATAAATAATTATCCTAAAAAAAGAAGGATTTCTAGAAAAAACGTAGAATTTAATTATACAAAATGTATATTTTGTATAATAAGGAGTGAGAAAAATGGAGAACATGCCCTTGATATTAGAAGATTTTTTAAATTACATAGAAACTATTAAAGGTAAATCGTCCAATACAGTTAAAGAATACTATTTTGATTTAAGAACACTTTTTAGATTCCTCAAAATACGTTATAAATTAGTTGATAAAAACGTCAATTTTGATGATATTGATATTTCTGATATAGATATATCATTAATTCAAAAAGTTACATTACAAGATCTATATGCATTCATTTCGTATGTTGACAAAAACCGAAATAATAAAAACTACGCAAAAGCTCGTAAGGTCGCAAGCATAAGATCTTTTTTCAAGTTTTTGCATACAAAAGTTAAACTGGTTGACGAAAATCCTGCACTAGACTTAGAATCTCCAAAAACTAACATTCGGCACCCAGTACATCTTTCGCTAAACGAAGCTGAAGAACTATTAGATAATATCGATGGACCTTTTCGAGAGCGTGATTATGCAATTATTACTCTTTTTTTAAACTGTGGGCTTAGACTTTCTGAACTAGTCAGCATAGATATAGATAAAATTAAAGGAGATACTCTTACTGTTGTTGGTAAAGGAAACAAAGAAAGAACAATATATTTAAACGACGCGTGTCTAAGGGCTATAAACAATTACCTATCCGTAAGACCTACCGAAAATATTAAAGATGTTAATGCCCTGTTTATAAGCAAACGAAAAAACAGAATAAGCAATAAAACGGTTCAATATCTTGTAAAGAAATACATAAAAAATGCTGGTTTAGATAGCGAAAAATATTCTACTCATAAACTAAGGCATACTGCAGCGACATTAATGTATAAATATGGGAACGTAGACATAAGAGCCTTGCAACAAATATTAGGACATGAAAATGTCTCAACTACACAAATATACACCCATATAGATGATGACAGACTTAGAAAAGCCGTTAAAAGTAATCCATTATCAAATAAAAAAAAAGAGTAGATATTCAATGTTTATCTACTCTTTTTTGATATGTAATTAGTGAGAAGGTATTTTAATTATATCACCAGGCCTTATGTCTGCACTATCCATACTGTTTAATTTCATAATCTCATGTACTACTTTTCTTATGTCATAATTATAAGGATTATTATTTTTAGCTATTTCCCATATTGTATCTCCTGTAGTCGCCGTGCATTCTATGTAATTATTTTCAGTATTACTATCGCTATATGCTGTATTTGATTCAAACATGCTGCTTATGAGCGCGGTGATGAGCAGAAAACAAAGAATTAAAAATGATATGAATCTGAATTTATTTACTATTCTTAGTCTTTTAGTTTTCATATATATCTCTCCTTTTTTCTAAAGAACGTTTGTTCGCTTATTTTTATTATAATAGAACACATGTTCTCTGTCAACAGTTTTATCAAAATGTCGAACGAATGTTTGATAAAAGAAAGCATATATGTTATAATAACTACAAATAAAAATTTGCGAGGTGCCACTATGTATGAGGATTTATCTTCAAAACAATTAAAAATACTTGAATTTATAAAAACTGAATTACAAAATAAAGGGTATCCTCCTGCAGTGAGAGAAATATGTAAGGCGGTTAATTTGAAATCTACTTCAACAGTACACGGACATCTTGAAAGATTAGAAAAAAAGGGATACATAAGAAGAGATCCAACTAAGCCAAGAGCAATAGAGATACTGGACAGAGATAATAGTATTTTTGCTTTTTCTAGAAAAGAGATAGTTGATGTACCAATAGTTGGTAGGGTTACTGCTGGAGAACCAATTTTAGCAGTTCAAAATATTGAAGACACCTTTCCCCTGCCTATTGATTTTGTGGAGAATGATTCTGTATTTATGTTAAAGGTAAAGGGAGAAAGCATGATTGGAGCAGGAATACTAGATGGCGACTTCGTGCTTGTTAGACAACAAAATACAGCTATAAACGGTGAAATAGTTGTCGCTCTTTTAGAAGAAGAAGCAACTATAAAGAGGTTTTATAAAGAAAAAGATTACATTAGATTGCAACCTGAAAATCAATTTATGGAACCTATTATAGCTAAAGACATCTCTATTTTAGGGAAAGTCACAGGAGTATACAGAAAAATAAAATAAAGCTGGCTATAAAGCCAGCTTATTTTTTTCAATCAGGTTATTATTATATAAATTGTTTAAGCTCATCATAACTCCCAGTTTACAGTGGTCGTATGTTAAACCTCCCTGATAGTATGCAAAATATGGTTCTCTTATAGGGGCATCTGCACTAAGTTCAATTGATGAACCTTGTACAAATCCTCCTGCTGCCATAATAACCTCATCTTCATATCCCGGCATTGCCCAAGGTTGAGGTAATACATATGAGTCAACAGGAGAGGCACTTTGGATACCTTGACAATAGCTTATTAACCTATCTTTATTTCTGAATTCTATACCTTGAATTATATCACTTCTTTTGTCATCTAACTCTGGTATAACTCTAAAGCCTAACCCTTTATATACTGAAGCTGTTAACAAGGCTCCTTTTACTGCTTCTGCAACTATATGTGGCGCTAGGAAAAGACCTTGTAAAGTATTCCTGGTAGTTCCAAATGTAAGACCACATTCTTTACCTATTCCAGGAGCTGTACTTCTATTTGCAACTAATTCAATAATGTCACTTTTACCAACAATATAGCCACCTGATAGTGCTAACCCTCCACCAGGATTCTTAATCAATGAACCAGCTATAACATCTGCTCCTACATCAGTTGGTTCTATTTTTTCTAAGAATTCACCATAGCAATTGTCTACCATGCAAATCAAATCACTTCTATAATTTTTGATAGCATCTATAGCTTCTTTTATTTTATCTACAGTTACAGCCTTTCTATCACTGTATCCTGTTGATCTTTGGATTAAGATCAGTTTTGTTTTTTTAGAAACTTCATTAAGTACTGTATTAATATCAATATCTCCATTACTATTTAACGGAATTTCTCTATATTTTATCCCATATTCGATAAAAGAGCCCCTCGCATCCCCTTTAACACCAATAACTTTTTGAAGCGTATCATATGGACTACCTGTTATAGAAATCATTTCATCACCAGGCCTGAGTATTCCTGAAATAGTTAATGAAATTGCATGTGTTCCTGATACGATAGTTGGTCTAACTAGTGCATCTTCGGTATTAAATACATAAGAATAGATTTCTTCTACCTTTTCTCTACCTATATCATCATATCCATAGCCTGTTGCCCAGCTAAAATGAGTTGCATTTAACTTAGCTTTTTGCATTGCAGCTATAACCTTATATTGATTATATTCCTTCACTATTTCTATATTCTCAAAATATGATTTCTTTAATAACTTGTTTTCTTTTTGAATTACATAGTTTATTACTTCTTCTTTCAAATTAAATTGTTTACATAATATATTTATCGTATCCTTATTCATTATATTCACCTTCTGTTATGTTATTGTCTTCTGTATTTTATCATATTAGGATATTACAAGCAATTATCTTTATCACAGATGGGACACTTTCCTTTGATGTTCATCTGTTTTCTAAGAATTATTGGTGCTAATGCAAGTCCTTCTTTTAAGCCTTCTCTCCTACCTACTCTTCTCCCTATAACATATCCTAGTAATAAAAGTAAGCTAACGAATATACTATATGTCACATTATGCATTTCTTTTCCCCCGCTTTATTCTTTTTTCAACAGCTTGCAGAACAACAAAAGTTACTAAAGACATAGTAGATATACTAGGGCTTAATTTAATTGATAATAGTAATAAACAAATAGCTAATAAACTTATTTCTACAGTGCCATATTTTATAGCGAAATTTTTATTTCCACTATATCTATCTTCTTCCCTGTCAATAACATCATCAAAGAATTGTATAAACGTCATGATTATTATAGAAAGTAACATCATGAGAATTCCTAGAAAGTAAGCTCCGATAGTAAAGATGATTACTGACTCATAAAATCCATTGAGTTTAAAAAATAATGGTCTTCTTAAATCAGTAAACATACCTACCATATATGCTCCTAAAAATAAGGATATAGAGAGTTCTTTATTCAATAGACACGACAATGAAAAAAACAACAGTATGTATGAAATAATTCCACTTCCTACGTGTTGTTTTACTATTTTATTGATTAGTTCAGACTTATTAGTATCAATATAATCGTCCATAGTTTTAATAACAATACCTGTTATCAATACGCAAAGAATATTTTTTATGTTATAGTGACTTAATAACATATGATTTCACCTCATTAAATCCATCTCTATACAATGCAGATATAGGTATAATTCTAATGTTATTAAAGCAGCTTTGGAGATACCTTAATCCTTTTCCATCTTTATCTAAGTCTATCTTATTAGCTAATAAGATATAATTATTTTTATTGGAGCCGAATCTAATAATCTGCTTATCTATTTCGCTAATTAAATTAATATTCTCATCAATATACTCTGTTAAATCAACAATATGTATTATCATACCTGTATTCTCTAATTTTTCTAAAGTTTGTACAATGCTGCATCTTATATTTAAGTCTGGATGAATTCCATCAGTTAGTCCACTAGAATCAATAATCCTAATTTCTTTATACCCTTTAGAGACTGGTATTTTTAATTCAGTGAACTGCAAACATTTTGTTTTGAATTTTTGATTAGAAGAGAGATACTTTATGGCTATATCTATAGACATCTCTTTTTTTAATACTTTTCCATCAAGTCCTTCAATATTTAAATATATCTTCTTATAACCCAAAAACTCGGTAAAATTTACGAGGAATAATGACTTTCCAACATTTGTCTTACCGATTATTAAAGCTTCCTTCAATACAAATCATCTCCCGCTATGTCTTCCGCCTTAATTAATATCAAGTCTTCTCTTGTTAAGTTTTTTTTATTTTGCAATCTTAATGCCTGTTTCCGAAACGATTTTTCTATAATGTTTCTTACTAATCTAGCGTTACCACTATTGTAACTATCATTTTTTAATATCAATATATTTTTTAATTTAATAATAGCTCGTTCTGAAAGTCTATATTCTTTTTGGCTAGCAATGAGCTCACCTATTTTTAAAAGTTCATCAGTGGTATAATCTTTAAACTCGATATGTATAGGAAACCTTGATTTTAATCCTGGATTCGACCTTAAAAACTCCTCCATTTCATCGTAGTATCCAGCCAATATTAAAATCAAATTGTCTTTGTAGTCTTCCATAGCTTTAACTAATGCATCTATAGCTTCTTTACCAAAGTCCTTATTCCCCCCTCTCGCTAGAGAGTATGCTTCATCAATAAAAAGTATACCACCTAATGCTTTTTTTACTTGTTGCTTAACTTTTACAGCAGTATGACCTATATATTCGCCAACAATATCTGCTCTCTCAATTTCAACAAGATGGCCTTTTTCAAGCATACCCATCTTCTTAAAAATCTTTCCTATTAGTCGAGCAACAGTTGTTTTACCCGTTCCAGGATTACCCTTGAAAATCATATGTAAAACAACAGGTTCAGCAAGAAGGTTTTCCTTTCTTCTTTTAGCTTGTATCTCTATAAATGCTTTTATTTCACAAACCAAATCCTTTACATTATTTAGTCCAATAAGCATATCTAATTCATCGATAATTTCCTGTAGAGTTTCTTCTCGTTCTTCTTTTAAAAAATTATTGTAACTTTGCTTTTTCTTGTCATCAATTAAATGTTCCATCGCTTCGTTTATACTGATTTTACCTAATTGATATAAAGCAAGCAGTTCATTTCCCATATTATCACCTCAAAAAAGGATACTATAAATATATTATTCAAATTATAACTAATTTGGAACTAAATTTGTATAATAAAAAAGCTTTTTAGAAATATTTCTAAAAAGCTTTTTACACTCCATACTATAGATAATTTATTCAGATTGATTTTCAGTTAAACTATTATTCTTATTAGCAAAATTTACTGGTCTATAAGGGATTATCGTTGAGATAGCATGTTTGTATATTAAGTTTTGTTTTCCTTCGCAATCTAAAACTATAGTATAGTTATCAAATCCTTTTACATATCCTTTTAGTTGATATCCATTTAATAGAAAAATAGTGATGCTCACATTTTCTTTCCTAACCCTGTTTAAAAATACATCTTGCAAATTAATATTATTTTTCATAAATTTCCCTCCTTTAGGTTAATTAATTATTATTTATTTCAAATCTTTCTTTTACATAGTTAATAATATATTCAACAATAGAATTCTTATTATCAAAATCATCTATATTTATCCAATGTATTCTTTCATCTCTTCTAAACCAAGTTAGTTGTCTTTTTGCAAATCTTCTAGAATCTCTTTTTAATATATCGACAGCTTCATCTAAAGAATATTGTCCTTTAAGGTATTTAACAATTTCTTTATATCCTAATCCTTGCATAGAAACATAGTTTTCACTGTATCCCATATTGAGAAGGTTATTAACTTCATTTATAAGACCATTACTAATCATATCATCTACTCTTATGTTGATTGTATCATATAACTCTTTTCTGTCCATATTCAAACCAAGCATAGTTAGATTAAATATACTGTTATATTGTCTAAAACTATTATAATACTTAGACATAGGGGTTCCTGTATCATAATAAACTTCTAGAGCTCTAATAATTCTTTTGGTATCATTAATATGTATTCTTTCGGCTGACTCTGGGTCCACTTGCTTTAAATTATCATGAATATATTCGTTACCGAACTGTTCTGCTTTTTTTAAAAATTCATTTCTTAAGCTCCAATTTGAAACTGCTCTTGTAAAATCTAGATCATACACTAGTGAATTAATATATAGTCCAGTTCCACCAACTACCATAGGAAGCTTTCCTTTATTTAAAATCGTATCAATATATTCATATGCTTTCTTTTGAAAGTCAGAAACTGAAAATTCTTCATCAGGGTAGATTTCATTAATCATATAGTGCTTGATATTTTTCATCTCTTCTTTAGAAATTTTTGCTGTTCCTATATCCATGAATTTGTATATTTGCATTGAATCTGCAGATATAATTTCTGCATTAATTGCTTTAGCTACGTCAATGGATATAGCAGTTTTACCAACAGCAGTTGGCCCAACTAATATTAAAAGCGGTTTTTTAGACATCTAGTTCATCCTTTACTATACTCTTTTAAACTTTTTTTCAAGCTCATATTTTGTTATTTTTATAATGATCGGACGTCCATGAGGACAAGTATAAGGTTCTTCTGAGTAACTTAGCTCATTTATTAAGTTATTTATTTCTATTTCTTTGATATTATATCCAGCTTTGATAGCACTAGTACATGCCATTTTCATAATTTTTTCTAATCTTACATGGTAGCTACTTTTTATATCGTACTGAAGCTTATCCAATATATCTAGCAAGAGCTGTTTTGAATCTGGTTTTCCAAATATAACCGGTACACTTCTTAATACAATCGAATTGTTTCCAAATTCTTCGATATCAAAACCAATTCTCTTAAAAATATCTATATTCTCATGTATCAGCTGAATTTCTCCATGTGTTAAATCTATAACTTCTGCTGACAATAACTGTTGAGTATAAACGTTTTGAGATTCAAGCTGATGTTTTAATTTTTCATACATTATTCGCTCATGAGCAGCGTGTTGGTCAATTAAATAAAATTCATTCATTGTTTTATTTTCAGCTAATATATAAGTATCAAATAACTTACCAATAATATTTAGTTCAGGTATCCTATTATTGATATCATCTCGTCTACTATTTTTATGTTCATTATCTTTCGTAGTTTCATCTGATTCCCTGACTTCATATTCAATAATTCTAATGCTCTTATCAGCTTCTATGCTATTGTTATGAAGCGAATTAAGCGTTTCTTTACTTGTGCTAATACCTAAGTGATTAAACTCCTTACACTTATAGTTTTTATCTTTTTCATTTAAAAAATTATTTTTTTGCTCAGGACAAACATCATTTTTTTTATAATCAATAATTGGAGTGTCTAAAAATGAAGACTGCTCACTATTAGTTTCTTCTTTTTTATTGTTCATTGATACTTCAGGAATTAAGTTATTAGCGTTTAAAACATCCTTAATAACATCCTGTATCAAAAAATTTATTTGATTTTGATCTTCAAATCGTATTTCTGTTTTTGTTGGGTGTACGTTTACATCAATTACGTCTGGATCTATTGAAATATATAGTATGAAAATTGGGAATCGATTGATAGGTATAAGAGTTTTATATACATCCTCAATGGCCCTAGAGATTTCTACGTTTCTAACATATCTATTATTTACGAAGAGATATTGATGATTTCTATTTCCTCTAGTATATGAGGGTTTACATGTTAAGCCGCTTATTTTAATATTCTTGCCTTCATAATTTACATTAAACATTGAGTTGATAAATTCTTTGCCTAGTAAACTATAAGTATTTAAGGATAAATCTCCCTTTCCAGGCGTTCTTATAATCATTTTACTATCTTTTATAAATTTAAATGATATTTTAGGATTACCAAGTGCAAGCTTGTATACAATATCACTGATATAAGAAGATTCGACAGTATCACTTTTAAGAAATTTCTGTCTTACTGGAACATTATAAAATAAGTTTCTTATAATGATAGTAGTTCCATTAGGACATCCTACATCATTCTTGGTCAGAACTTTCCCACCATTAATAATTACTTTGGATCCGCTCAATTGTTCTTTAACTTTCGTTATTAGTTCCAGCTGAGAGACTGCAGCGATACTAGCCAAGGCTTCACCCCTAAAACCTAACGATGTAATGCTTTGTAAGTCTTCAATTCTGCTTATTTTACTTGTTGAGTGTCTTAAAAAAGCTAAGTCTACTTGATTTTTCTCAATTCCTACCCCATTATCTGTCACACGTATATATTTCTTTCCACCTTCAACTATTTCAATAGTAATATCTGTAGAAAAAGCATCTATAGAGTTTTCGACAAGCTCCTTTACCACAGATGCTGGTTTTTCTATTACTTCGCCTGCGGCTATTTTATTAACAGTTTTATCGTCAAGTAATTTAATCGAACTTCTCATTTTATCACCTAATATCACCTATATTTTCTTACTTTCATCACATAATCTATAAAGTATGTTCATAGCTTGTATAGGAGTAATATTCATCATATTAATATTTCTTAGTTCTTCAATTAATCTATTTTCATTAACTTTAAATAAATCAAGCTGATACTCGTTTTTAACTGTATCGCAAGTTATTGCTATATCAGACACATTTAAATCTTTTTTCTCTAGATCATTTAGTATTTCATAAGCTCTTTCTATTACCTCATTTCGAACCCCAGCAAGCTTAGCTACTTCAATACCATAGCTTCTATCTGCACCACCCTGTACAATTTTTCTTAAAAAAATAATATTTTCACCTTTTTCTTGTACCAAAATACTGTAATTTTTTACTCCATCTAACTTACATTCTAGCTCTGTAAGTTCATGATAATGAGTAGCAAATAATGTTTTGGCTCCAAGCTTATCTGTATCACTAATATATTCAATAACTGCCCAAGCTATGCTTAACCCATCATAAGTACTAGTACCTCTACCTATCTCATCTAAAATAATAAGGCTGTTATTAGTTGCATTATTTAAAATATTAGCTACTTCAGTCATTTCAACCATAAAGGTACTCTGCCCTTGAGATAAGTCGTCTGACGCACCAATCCTGGTAAATATCCTATCTACTATACAAATACTGACTTTTTCAGCTGGTACAAAGCTTCCAACTTGAGCCATCAGAGTAATAAGTGCTACTTGCCTCATGTATGTTGATTTTCCAGCCATATTAGGACCGGTAATTATTGAAATCCTATTATTTTTGGTATCAAGATAAGTATCATTTGGTACAAATAGTTCTCCTTCAAGCATTTTTTCTACTACAGGATGTCTTCCATTTTTTATCTCTATAGTACCTTTATCATTGATTTCAGGTCTTACATAATTATTTTTATACGCTACTTGAGATAAAGAAATCAGAGCATCAATAGTAGCAACTCTTTTACTTGTGTCTTGTATTCTCTTAACATTTGCTCTAATTTCATCTCTTATGCTATTAAATATATCATATTCAATAGCAGTCATCTTCTCCTCGGCGCCTAAAATTTTTGATTCCATTTCTTTTAAATCTGGAGTAATATATCTTTCTGAATTTGATAAGGTTTGCTTTCTAATATAGTAATCAGGTACTAGTTTAATATTTGATTTTGAAACTTCCAGAAAATATCCAAAGACTTTATTAAATCCTATCTTAAGATTTTTTATTCCAGTAGAATTTCTTTCTTTTTCCTCTAATTGAGATAACCATTCTTTCCCATTTGATGCTGCTTCTCTTAAGCCCTTTAATTCCTGATTATAATCGCTTTTAATAATTCCTCCATCTTTAATTGTTAAAGGTGGATCTTCTTCAATTGAGTTGTGTATAATAGTATATATGTCATCCAGACAATCCATATTTTCAACTATTCCATTAAGCTTAGTACATTCTGATCCATTTAATTTTATTATAGATTTAATATCGGGCAAGATTTTAAGAGAGTTTTTCATTGCTATTAAATCTCTGGCATTACAGTTACCGTATACAATTTTACCCATAAGCCTTTCTAAATCATAGACTTTTTTTAACAGCTCTTCGATATCATTCATTATCATAATATTACTAGTAAAATACTCAATAACATCAAATCTACTCTCGATTTCAGTTTTATCAAGAAGGGGCTCCTCTATCCATTTTCTTAGTAATCTTCCCCCCATTGCTGTCGATGTCTTATCCAGCATTGATATTAAAGAACCTTTCTTACTCTTTCCTCTCATTGTTTCTATGAGTTCAAGGTTTCTTCTAGTGCTAATATCTAAAGTCATGAAGCTATTACAAGAATACGAATGAATATTATTTAGGTGATTTAATGTAATCTTTTGTGTTTCATTAAGATATTGTATGGTAGTCCCTAATGACATAATTGAATGATTTTTTCCTGATAAACCTAAGCCATCTAAGCTAATTACAGCAAAATGAGTCTTAATTAACTCTTTAGCAGAATGAAAGTCAAAAGTTTCGTTAGTAAAAGCGTTAATAAAGCAATTAGTTCTTCTTTTTATCTTTCCAATTGTTTCTGTATTGTCATATAAATAACTATTAGCAATAATTTCAGTCGGCATTATCTTGCCCAATTCATTTATTAAAGAAATTATTGGATCTGTACTGTTTACTAAGACTTCTGTAGTACATAATTCACCAGTTGAAATGTCAACATAAGATAGTCCATATCCTTCATCATCCATATAAATACAACATAAGAAATTATTTGATTTTTCATCAAGTGCGTTAGTATCTGTGATGGTACCTGGAGTGATTACCCTAACTACATCTCTCTTAACTATACCTACTGCTTTAGAAGGATCTTCAACCTGCTCGCAAATAGCTACCTTATATCCTTTTTCAACGAGTTTAGCAATATATGAATCAGCAGAATGGAATGGAACTCCACACATAGGTGCTCTTTCCTCTTGTCCACAATCTCTCCCGGTCAAAGTTATTTCTAATTCTTTAGAGGCAGTAATAGCATCATCAAAAAACATCTCATAGAAATCACCTAACCGGAAAAACAATATAGAATCTTTGTGTTTATGTTTTATTTCGAAATACTGTTGCATCATTGGTGTTAAATTACCCAAAATCTTCCCTCCAAATTAGTTACTATAATTATTATAGCATAAGAAAAATTGATAATAAAATAGGCTAAACTATTTAGCCTATTGTTTTTTTGCTACTTGTTTTTCTTACTACAACTGCATGAAATACATTTGCTGCTTGAACATTGTTTCTTTTCTTTTCCAGTAATGTAGTTAATTATATTATTTATATTTTTAATGAGAATATCATAATTTTCCTGAGCTTTATACAAATTGTGTATGGCCAAGTTATGATTAATTTTGTCTTGAAGTGTATCAATTTGATTCTTCAGCTGCGGTTCACTATAATCATTGCAATTACTAAATTCATTATTAAAGAAATTACTGTATCTTTCCTTTGCAATCTTAAGATCATTTAATAAACTAGCAGCATCCTTATCGTCATGAAATTCTGCTTCAGCTTTCCTTAAAGCTAAGTATTCACTTGATTGAAAAATTGCTTGACCTAACTCTCTTGCTTTATCTAGTGGGTTTGCTTTATTCATTTTCATCAACTATATATCCTTCCAATGTCCAAGTCTTGCATGTGTCTATTTTTACATTAACTAAACTTCCAATTAAGTCCTTGTTTCCTTTAAAATGCACTAGCTTATTCGACCTGGTTCTACCACTTAATACAGATTCATCGGTTTTACTTAATTCTTCTACTAAAACTTCTTGTATGCTATCTTTTAGTTTGATATTATTTTCATAGCTTATAGGATGAAGTGTGTCTAATAGTTGGTTAAATCTGCTGTGTTTAGTGTCATCTGGCACTTGATTCTCCATTTTTGCAGCAGGAGTTCCTTCTCTAATAGAATATAAAAAAGTAAATGCTGAATCAAATTTTACTTTTTCTACTACTTCTAATGTCTCTAAAAAATCTCCTTCTGTTTCACCCGGGAAGCCAACTATAATATCCGTAGTTAATGATATATTAGGTATTTCTTTTTTTATTTTTTCAACTAAGTCAAGATATTGTTCTTTTGAATATTTTCTATTCATAATTTTTAATATTTTATTACTACCAGATTGAAAAGGCAGATGTAGATGTTCACATACTTTGTCACAATCGCGCATAGCAAATATTAATTCATCAGACAAATCTTTTGGATGTGATGTCATAAATCTAATTCTTTCGATACCATCTATATTATTTATCATCCTCAATAGTTGAGCAAACGAAACTTTTTCATCTAAAGTTTTTCCATATGAATTGACATTTTGACCCAATAAAGTTACTTCTTTGCACCCTTCATTAGCTAGGGTGGTTATTTCATTTAAAATATCTTCAGGTCTTCTACTCTTTTCTCTTCCTCTTGTATAAGGAACAATACAATAGGTACAGAAGTTATTGCATCCATACATTATATTAACAAAAGCCTTGTACCCAAACTTTCTATGTGCAGGTACTCCTTCAATTATTTCTCCACCATCTTCCCATACATCAACAATCATTCTAGATGTCTGATTGTGATTTGCAATGAATTCAGGTAAATTATGCAGGTTATGTGTTCCAAAGATAATATCGACAAACCTATATTTCTGCTTAATCAAATCTCTTACTTCTTGTTTTTGCATCATACATCCACATATTGCAATTATTAAATCAGGTTTTTCTCTTTTTAATGATTTTAATTCACCAAGATTTCCATATACTTTAAGCTCTGCATTCTCTCTAACTAAACAAGTATTGAATATTATTATATCAGCTTCATCTTTTATTTGTGTAGGCTTATAACCTAGAGTTTCCAGAATACCAGACATTTTTTCCGAATCATGTTCGTTCATTTGACAGCCCCATGTCGTTATTATATATTTTTTATTATTCCCTAACATAAAGTTTCCTCCTCATTATATACATATATCATATATTTCATACTATTATAATCTCTACAATTAACATTTATTATAACAGACTACAACTAAAAAAAGAAGGTGCTGAATATACCTTCATGAAAAATAACATGATCAATGTCAGTGCTGTTAATTGTTAACAATTTTTTATATTTCCTAACCTCAAACCTTGATTATTGCGCTATCTTTTTTATATCAACTATGTTATTATAATATTGAGAAAATTCAATATAGACTCTAAATTCTAGTTATATAACATCTATTACATCATTTATTATTTTCTAAAAATAATATTAAGAGGAGGTCTTTTTATGAGGTTTTCAGGGAGAATTATGTCTATGCAGCAATCACCTATCAGGAAACTAGTACCAATCGCTGAGGAAGCTAAAAGAAGAGGCAAAAAAGTATACCATCTAAACATAGGGCAGCCAGATATTGAGACACCGAGTTCATTTTTTGACGCAATTAAAAATTTTGATGAAAAAGTTTTAGCCTATTCTTTCTCTCAAGGTATCCCCCAACTAATAAATAGCTTTATACAGTATTATAAGAAATATGATATTAACTTTGAAGAAGATGAAATTTTAATTACTAACGGAGGAAGCGAGGCATTAGTTTTCTCTTTATTGGCAGTATGCGATTATAATGATGAAGTTCTAGTTCCTGAACCATTCTATACTAATTACAATGGTTTCGGAAATACTGCAGGGGTTAGGATAAGACCTATAACAACAAAAGCAGAGAATGGATTCCATCTACCTGATAAAGATTCAATTGTTAACCTAATAACTCCAAAGACAAAGGCAATTTTAGTGTCTAACCCAGGAAACCCTACAGGTACTATATACACAAAAGAAGAAGTAAGAATGTTAGGTGAAATAGCTAAAGAACATGACTTGTATATAATTGCAGATGAAGTTTATAGAGAGTTTATATATGATGGTTTTGAATATATGAGTTTCGCACATTTAGGTGAAATCAGCGACAGAATAATAATTACTGACAGTATATCAAAAAGATACAGTGCTTGTGGTGCAAGAATCGGTTCTATTGCATCAAAAAACAAAGAATTGATGAAGCAGATATTAAAGCTATGTCAAAGCAGACTCTGTGTTGCAACTATAGAACAAATTGGAGCAGCGGCATTAATCAATGTTCCTAGTGACTATTTTAATGAAACTGTTGAAGAATACAAAAAAAGAAGAGATATTGTATATACCGCTCTTAATGAGATGGAGGGCGTTATTTGTGAAAAGCCACATGGTGCATTTTATGTAATTGCTAAATTACCAGTTAATAGTGCCGAAGAATTCGTTGTTTGGTTGCTAAGAGAATTTGATATAGATAACGAGACTGTCATGCTGGCTCCTGCTGAAGGATTTTACGCTACTCCAGGGCTTGGAACTGATGAGGTAAGAATATCTTATGTGCTTAATGAAAACGCTCTTAAAAAAGCTATGAACATTTTAAAAGAAGGGTTAAAATCATATCCTAATAGAAAATAGATAAAAGAAGCAATAGTTGAGGAAGGTTATACTTCCTCTTTTTTTATTTCTAATGCTCTTGTTTTAAAGTTCTTTCGTATATGTCACAGTTATCTGCATTACAATAACCGTCTACATTATGAATGCAAGTTATAGTACCACATTTATTAATGTTATTATCAAAATGAGTATCAAAATTCTTTATCATAAGACCACCCCTTTTTTTCTTTTATTGTAACTTTATTGTACCATAAAAAGTAAGGGAAGTCAATTTAAATTTCAGAAATTTGCATATTCAAAACGATCAAATTGCAATTTAATTGTTTTGAATTAAAAACATGAGGTTATTAGCATCATCTGTGCAATACAATGCAAGTAAACTTGCATTGTATTGTTAAAGAAAATCATTTATTGTGTAGTTTGAATTCTCTGTTGAATTTACAAGGCTAATTATTGCTTTTTTTAGTTCATATTCGTTATCAGTAAATACTTTTTCATCCTTCTTCTCGGCATTCATATCAATCATTATACCTATACCGTGCTTATCATCAGTGAGTTTAAGAATCCCTTTTTCATATAAGCTAATATTTGCTAAAATTAGTGTTGGATAGTTCAACTGTTCAATTTGATTCAATATTGTATCATCAGAATTTTTATATTCATATTTTACGAAACCAGACATTATTAATATCAATTTATTAAGAGTAGACTTTTCAAAGTAATAATTAATATATTTTTTATTAAACAAACTATTTGCTAGAAATCTTTTCATTCTAAGTTTTGGATAAATCCATATTATATCATCACGTTTGTTGTCTAATATTGGTCTATCAAAATCAAAAAAATGATAAATAAAACTGTGAGTATAATATATATCTTGCAAACTTATATAAACATTTGTGTTTAAGTTACTATCATCTTTTTCTTGCATGTATACTTTATTTCCTATATAACTTAATGCTAATAGATTAAGCAAATTAGTACTTAAGCTATTATTACCAGAGTAGTTGAAATATTCAAATGGATCAACTGAAAATGGAGATATGTTATCCATGATGTATACTAATTCACTAAAACTAAAGATTTCTCTCTTTATTGGATCACTTTTTTTTATATTATTTTTTTTGAAGAATTCTACTTCATCAGGTAATCTAATGTTTTTTTTTGTATTAGAGTACATGTTAATTCTCCTTTCTTTCTTTTATTTTTTCATTAATTCATAATAAATATTTGTATTTATTTGTGTAAGTTGTTGAAAATTTATGATTTTAACCTATTCCCAGGGAAATAGACGATATATTTACAGTTTTAATCATTTTGCTCTTATTTTCGCCAAATTATTAAGCATTTTAGACAAAAAATAAGTTTCTATTGGTTTTTTTAAAATTGTGTACATAATAATATTATCTAGCTATGAATTTTTTATGTTGCTGTCTATATATTAAAAAGAGATTCTAGAAGATTTGCAAAAAGACAACTAACTTGGTTTAGAAGAGATGTAGGTGGTGTTAATATTATAAATCTATACACTTTTATCAAAAAAGTTCATATTTCTTTAAAAGATACGAAAGTATATAAATCTTTAGCTTTAGTAATAATATTTATATTCATTTTTTCAACTTTATTCTATATCTTTGAGTCAAAATACAATCAAAATATTAATTCAATAGGAGATTCCTTGTGGTGGGGCTTTGTGACTAGCACAACAGTAGGATATGGAGATATTTATCCAGTTACAAAAGTGGGACGCTTAATTGCAATTAGTGTGATGTTGATTGGAATTGGAATTTTTGGCTTCATTACCGCATCAGTCGCTTCTATACTTGTGGAAAGAAATTTAAAAAAGGGGATGGGACTTTTGGATGTTAACTTTAAAGAACATATTGTAATTATTGGATGGAATTATCGAGCTAAATCTATTATAGAGGAATTGCTTAATGAAGATACAAACTTACAAATTACATTAATTGATCATTTTGAACATAATCCTTATAATAATAAAAATGTTTCTTATATAAAAGGAGATGCATGGGAAGATAAAGTTTTATCTAGAGCGAATATTAAGGATGCAAAAGTTGCTTTAGTACTTGCAGATAAAAATCTAGAGAATCAAGAATTAATTGATGCTAAATCTGTACTTATTTGCTTAGCTATAGATAGAATGAACCCACATATTTTTTTAGTTGCAGAAGTAATGAGCCCTGCAAATAAAGTGCATTTTGAAAGAGCTAATGTGAGTGACATCATCATTAGCAATCAAATTGAAAGCAAGGTGTTAGTAAGAAGTATCTTGTACAAAGGAGTTAATCTTGCATTTAAAGAATTAATAACCAATTCATATGGAAATGAATTATATCAAATATCTATAGATAAAAAAAATATAGGTAAAACATATGGAGAAATCGTAAATGAATTTCTCCAAAAAAATGTTACTATAATAGGTTTTTTAAGAAATAACAAAATCAATATTAATCCATTTAAAGATACCATCATTAAAAAAAGTGATGAGTTAGTTTATATTGCCAGAAAAAAACTAAATTGATAAACTAAAAGAATTTATCATACATGTTAATAGATATATGTTTATTTTCATAGTTCGTAACAAACCAAGAAATAACTTGAGATAGTTTTCTTATCCCTTGCTTGATATTATCCTCATTTACTGATGCTATACTTAATCTAAAAAACTGATTATCTTTTCGTGAAGAGTCGAATATAGATCCTGGTGCAATAGTGATTTTATTTTTTAGACACACGTTGTAAAGTTCATTAGCTGAATAACCATTTGGCAAAGCTAGCCAAAAATTAAGTCCACCTTTAGGCATTGAATAACTTATCTCTTTTGGCATGTATTTTTTTATGCTATCAATCATTATATTGTATCTTCTCATATAGATTGAGTTAACATAGTTAATGTGTCTCTGCCAGCTCCCTTTAGTAAGGTATAATTCAAAAGCTCTTTGTATAATTCCAGAGGTAGATATATCAGAGATATGCTTAGCAGATAAAACTTCACTATAAATTGATCTCGGTATTATCATAAAGGCCAATCTAAGACCAGGCATAAATATTTTAGAGAAACTCTTAATGTATATAACTCTGTCTTCACTATCTAATGACTTAAGAATGCAGTTTTTGTTGTTAGGGTACATTAGATCACTAAGATAATCATCTTCTATAATATAGAAGTCATGTTTATTAGCTAATTCAATTAATTTATTTTTCTTATATTCTGAATACGAGTAACCAGTAGGGTTTTGGTAGTTAGGCATTACATATATAAATTTGGGCTTGAAGCTTCTTAGTTTATTTTCAAGTTCTTTAATATCAATGCCATCTGGTTGTATCGGGATTTCAACAATTTTAGCCGACCTTGATTTAAAAACAGCAATAGCCCCATTATATGTAGGACTTTCAGTAAAAACAATATCACCATAATCAATTAGTGCTTTTGACAATATATCTATCCCTTGTTGAGCTCCAGAGATTATTTGAATGCTGTCCTCATCTACTATAACTTCATAATTTTCTATATATTTTTTAATAGAGCTTCTTAGAGGGTAATATCCTTGACCTTCTTGATAAGCAAATGCTCGGCCTTTATCTCTATCTAATATTTCATTGAGTGCGTTTTTAAAGTCATCTACAGGAAATAGATCTGATGTAGGAGCAATGCTCCCAAAGTTAATTACTTCCTCTTTGTCATTACCTATATCTGTTTCATAGTTATTTTCACTAGATAAATTTATTTCTTCATCAAATATCTCACAATTAATTTTCTTACATTCAACATCTTGAACATAGGATCCACTACCAATTTTTTTATATATATATCCTTCTTTTTCAAGTAAATTATATGCAGTTACTACGGTTACGTTGTTTATTCCCAACGTATTAGCTAAATACCTTATTGTAGGTAATTTGGTGTGTGGCTCGATTGCTCGATATTCTATCATTGATTTCATCTTTTCGTAAAGCTGCATGTATAGATACTGCTCATCATTTTTGTCTAAATGTATATCTTCAAAACTACTCATATTTACCTCCACTAAATACATTGATTTTTTAATATTATATACGAACATAATTGTTCCCATACAATAATCGTATACATATATTGTATCAAAACTAATTGTTTTTTCAAATTAAACTCACCATAAAAAAAGAAAAACCTAACTTATTTTGTTAGGTTAAATATTGATTTACTTGAAATCCGAAATTAGGCTTTCTTTATTCCTAAAATTTTCTTAAATATACTTTTATTTGATTCCTGTTCTCTTTTTAGCTTTTCTTTCAGATCAGCTACTTCATAAGCTTTTTCTTTAACTTTCATCTTTAATTTTGCATTTTCACAAACCAAAACATCTCTTTCTTTGCTATTTACCTCATTTCTTAGCTCAATAATTTCATTTTTTAATTCATTTATAGCAGTCAAACTGCTATTCTCTCTATCTATTAGTTTCGGTTGCAATTCATCTATGAATAGTTCCCTTATAAAGTTGAAGATATCATCATAAGTAGATACCATACCCGCTTCATTTTTACTTAGAGATGTTACAGCAGCTTCATTTTCTCCACTAAGTAATACCTCTGGAGAGTTCATGATTAATTTAATCTGCTTATTTGTAAAGCCTTTCTCTTGGAGAGTTTTTATGTAATTAAATGTCTCTATTTCTTTGTAAGTATAATATCTATGGTTTGCTGCATTTCTTGGTATATCAAGTTCAAACTCTTTTTCATAATATCTCAAAACATGAGCAGGATAACCACATATTTCTGATATTTCTGATATTGCGTATTCTTTGTCGTAATCGTTCATCTAATCCCTCCTAAGTTATTAATACTATTTACACTATTCTTTATTTATTTAATTTATCCTTTATTATTTTTAATTTTTTTTATTCTATTTTTTGATATATTTAAACATAGACATTATTTTTTTTGTTTATTTAGATGTTTTTTGATAAAAATCAGCGGCATTCTTTTTTTAATAACAAAAAATGAGTGATATGTATCACTCATTTTTAAACAATAATCATATAAATAATATAAGAATAATTATAAATTAATCTCTTTTTCAAGAACCTTAGTAAGCAATTTAATACAGCTAATGACATCATTTTTAGAAATTGTTTCACATGGCGTATGTGCATATCTGGTCGGCACAGATATTACTCCAGACGGCACTCCTTCTCTTGTTAAATGAATAGCTCCCGAGTCTGTTCCACCGTACTCTAAGATCTCTAGTTGATAATCTATGTTATTTTCTTTAGCAGTATTAATCATTAGCTCTTTTATTTTAGGATGAACTACAATACCTTGATCTTTAACTTTAATTGCTGCTCCTTTATCTAAGCTAATTGCAAATCTTTTTGCTTTTGGTGTATCTCCACTTCCAGTAATATCAACTGCAATCCCTATATCCGGATTTATTGAGTAGGCAGAAGTTTTTGCTCCTCTTACCCCAACTTCTTCTTGTACTGTAAAAACAAAATATAAATCATTTTCAGAATGACTTAATTCTTTTAAGGTTTCTATCATTATATAACAGCCTATTCTATCATCTAAACATCCTGAAGTAATTCTGCTGCTATCTTCATAATAACCGCTTAAATATACGCATGAATCTCCAATACTGATTTTCTTTTCCGCATCTTCTTTCTTTTTCGCTCCAATATCAATATACATATTTTCAAGCTTAAGCTTACCCATATCATCAGTACGCTCCATATATACTACACCAATAGTACCATTTTTAAATATCACTTTTTGACCGAGTGAAATATATGGCGAAATTCCTCCAATATTAGTAAATCTTAAAAATCCTTCTTTATCTATATCAGTAATCATTAAGCCAATCTGATCCATATGACCAGCGATCATTATTTTCTTTCCATTTCCTTTTTTTCTTGCAATTAAGTTGCCCAAACTATCCGAATTAATCTCGTCAACATAGTTTATTATCTCATTCTTGATGACATCAGCTATTTTCTCTTCATCTCCTGAAGGAGAATAGACTTCTACTAACCTTTTCAATAAATCCCCATTAAATGTCATTATAAAATACCTCCTTTTTCTATTTTCTTAATGAAGAGTTGTAAAAGTGTGTTTGCGTTTTCGTAATCACTTCTTTTCATCACACTAATTGGAGAGTGTATATATCTACAAGGAACTGAAATAGTTGTAGTTACACAGCCTTCCTTTGTGATATGTATTCTCCCGGAATCATTTCCTCCAAATGTTGTCTTTCTGTATTGATATGGTATATTATGCTCTTCTGCAACTTCTATAAGTTTTTTTCTTAGATTAATATTGTAGAATGTTGTTCTGTCCATTAATGAAATAGCAGGTCCCTTTCCTAACTCTGTTGCTTGAAAATGACTTTCGACATCTGAAACATCTGAGCATGTAGTACCTTCTAGTACAACTCCAATATCTGGATTGATTTGATAAGCAGCTGGTCCTGCTCCAACTAGTCCAAGTTCTTCCATAACTGTGAATACGCCATATATGGACAATTGCGTCTGTGATTTGAGAAGATTGATCAGAATACTGCACCCAACTCTATCATCAAGAGCTTTAGCTTTAATTAATCCATCACCAAACTCAACATATTCACTTGCAAAAGATACATAGTCTCCAATTTTTATGAGTTTTTCTGCTTCTTCTCTCTTACCTACTCCGATGTCAATATATAAATCTTTGTAGTCAAGAGCTTTTTTCCATTCGCTTTTCTTTTGAAGATGAATTGGCTTTGCACCTATTACTCCATTTATTTTGTTTTTTCCAATTTTTACTTGCTTAGAAACTAAAACTCTTTGATCTAGTCCTCCAACTGGCGTAAATCTCAAAAGGCCGCTGTCGTCTATTTTGTTAATCATAAGTCCAACTTCATCCATGTGAGCTGCAATCATAACTTTTGGATTATCAATATTTCCTTTTTTATATGCAATAATATTACCTATTTTATCTACTGTTAGTTCATCTACATAATCTTTAATCTCTTCAATTATTATTTCTCTTACCTCTTTTTCATTTCCAGAAACTCCAGAAGCTTCTGTCAATTTTCTTAGTAACATAATAATCCCTCCAAGTTATCGCTTGAAATATATGAAATAAATCTGGCTAAAAGCTTAGCAGACATTTTTATATCATTAATATTAATCGTCTCTATAGACGTGTGCATATATCTTAGAGGTAAAGAGATTAACAAGGTTGGTATTCCACATCTTGTTATCTGAATTGCTCTAGCATCAGTTCCTGTTGGACCAGGCTCTACTTCATATTGAAAAGGTATATTATACTCCTTTGCAATATCAGTAAGTTTTTCCCTTAATGTAGGATGAATATTACCACCTAGTCCAATGCCAGGCCCTTTCCCCATATCTAACGTATACTCCTTAGGTAATTCTGGAGTTGTACCAAATCCAACATCTATAGCTATCCCTATGTCCGGATTTATTTTATATGTACTAACAGTTGCTCCTCTAACGCCTACTTCTTCTTGTACTGTTGAAACAAAATACACATCGGGTTCATGCTTGAGTTTTTTAAGTTCCATTGCACATTCAAGCATTGTAACTACTCCAGCTCTATCATCTAAAGCTTTACCACTAACATACTCATTTTGCAAATCGATTAACTCTCTTTTGATTGTTATTATATCTCCTATTTTTACAAGTTCATTTATTTTTCCTTTACTAAAACCTGCATCAATCATTAATTCATCTATGTCCACTGCTTTTTCTCTTTCATCTGCTTCTTGTAAATGAGGAGGTTTAGCGCCTATAACCCCAAAAATCTCTTCTTTGCCATGAATAACAACCTCTTGAGCTAATAATGTTCTTGGATCTATGCCACCAATTGTTGTAAATCTGATAAATCCATTTTCGTCTATATCTTTAACCATTAGTCCAATTTCATCCATATGTGCTGCTATCATAATTTTGATATTGTTAGTATTGTGCTCACCTTTTTTTACTGAAATAACATTACCCAGCTTGTCTACTGATACGTCATCAACATAATCTCTAAATGCTTTAACAACTTTATCTGATATTAAGTGCTCATATCCTGAGACCCCTGTATTATCAGATAGAAGTTTCAAAAACTCCCTAATATGCATTTATTCTCCCCCTCTCATATTATTAATTTAATTATAGCATACTTCAATATTAATATAAAAAATCAACCTTATATAGTTTTATATATCAATCTTTTTATAAAAGAAAGTTTTAGCAGGTTTAAAATTATATCTTTCTGGCATTATTATTTGTTCAGTGCTACCAACAAATAGAACTCCATCACTATTCAATGAGTTGTAGAATTTTTTATAAATGTTATTTTTTGCTTCTTCAGTAAAGTATATAAGCACATTTCTGCATAATATTAGATGGCAATTTTCAGGATATTTATCCTTCAGTAAATTCATTTGCTTGAATTGAATACAATCTTTTATTGCCTGACTTATTTTAAAAGATGAACCTATCCTTTCAAAATACTTTGTCTTAAATTCCGATGGTAAATATTGAAGACTTTTCTCGTTATAAATACCTATCTTTGCCTTTTCAATTGCTCCCAAATCTATATCAGTCGCTATTATTCTTATATCTTTTAGATTATAAAACCTGGATAAAAGCATTGCTAGCGAATATGGTTCTTCACCGGTAGAACAAGCACTGCTCCATATATTTATAGCTCTACTCTTTCTAATCAAATCAGGCAAGATATCTTTTTCAAGTACATCCCATTGTGTTGGATTTCTATAGAATTCTGATACATTTATTGTTAAATAATTGATGAATTCTTCAAAAAGTTTTTTATCAGTTTTTAGTACTTCAAAATAATCATCAAAGTCTTTAAAGTTATTTCTTGTAACAAGTGATTGTATTCTTCTTTTCATTTGTTTCTCTTTATAGCATGATAAGTCAATACCTATTAAAGAGTTTATTTTTTTTTTGAAAATTTCATACTTGTCCATATATTTACCCCTTTTCAATGTTATCATAAATTATGTCTTACTTTATATTAACATAAAAAAAAAGACTGTGGCAATATACCACAGAAAAGAATGTAAAGGGGGTCTTGATGTATTTTGTGAGGTCGTTATTATTTTTAGCAATTATTTGATTTTTATACTCTTTTGAAGCTCAAAAAAGAGGATAATTCTATCCTCTTTTTAACAATTCATTATTCTGTTTTATTAATAATTTCCCCAATTGTAATTTCTTCATTTGTATTATATTGTTCTAATTCTTCGTTGATTTTTTCATTTGCTTCTTTGATACTCAAGCTCATTCTTTGGTCCTCTTCTTTAATATCTAGTATTTTAACTTTTACCTTTTGACCAACACTTATTTTTTCTGAAACCTTAGCTATGTGTTCATCACATATTTGAGAAATATGAACAAGACCTTCAATGCCTGACTCTATTCTAACAAAAGCACCAAAGTCCACAAGCTTAGTTACAGTTCCTTCTACGATATCTCCTTGATTATACTTGCTGAGTATATTTTCCCATGGGTGCGGCATTCTTTGTTTTAGCCCTAAAGATACTTTACTCTTATTTCTATCAATATTTAAAACAACTACTTTAACAGTATCTCCTACCTTCACTACTTCTGAAGGATGTTTTACATGTGACCAAGATAAGTCAGATATGTGTATTAATCCATCTATTCCACCAAGATCAACAAATGCACCAAAATCAGTTAATCTTTTAACTTCACCTTCAACTTCTTTATTATTTTCTAAAGTATTCCATAAAGCAGTTCTTTTTGCTTCTAATTCTTCTTTTTCAACTTGTTTTCTTGATAGAATAATACGTTTTTTCTCTTTATCAAACTCTATAATTCTTACATCTATCATTTTACCTACAAATGTTTTAAGGTCTTCAACATATCTGTCAGCAATTTGAGAAGCTGGAATGAATCCTCTTAATCCATTAATTAATGCAATTGCTCCTCCTTTTACAACTTCGGTAACCTTTACCTTAACATCTTTCTTATTTTTATAAAGATCTTCTACTTCTTCCCAACCTTTTATATTATCCACTCTTCTTTTAGAGAGTACTACATTACCATCACCATCATCTAAGCTAACTATATACACTTCTATTTCATCACCTATTGAAATTAGTTCACTGGGCTTTATACTAGGGTCATTTGATAGTTCGTCTCTTTTTATGATACCATCTGACTTATACCCGATATTTACCATTATTTCATCGTCATTTAACGATATTACTTTTCCTTTTACAACTTCGCCTCTATGAAGCCTCACCATAGAATCCTCAATAGCTTTCATCATTTCATCCATATTGTCAATACTGTTCATCTTTTCAAATACCTCCTTAATTATCCATTTAGGTGTTGATGCTCCTGCAGTTATACCTATGGTTTCATATCTTTTTATTTCATCAATTAATAACTCGTCCACAGTTTCAATGTGGTAAGTATCTTTACAATATGCTTTGCTTATTTCTACAAGCTTTTGAGTATTTGAACTATGATACCCCCCAATTACAATCATAGCATCAACTTTTTTTGCTACTTCTTTGCACGATTCCTGTCTTAGCTGAGTTGCATTGCATATTGTGTTAAAAATTTCTACATTTTTATGCTCTTGAACTATCAGTTGAGATAATTCTTTAAATTTATCATTAGTTATTGTGGTCTGTGCTACAATACATATTTTATCACAATCTGGTATAACTTCAATATCTTCTTTAGTATTAACAATATACGCTTCATTGTTACACCAACCGTTAATACCTATAACTTCAGGGTGTTTTGCATCACCAATAATAACTATAGTATATTCTTTTTCATAACATTCGCTAACTTTTTTTTGAATTTTCCTTACAAATGGACATGTACAATCAACTATCTCTATTTCTTTATTTTGTGCCAATTCATATATGCCTAATGGCACTCCATGTGATCTGATTATAACTTTTCCTTTATCTATATTATCGATATCATCAATCACTTTCAATCCCATTTCTCCAAGTTTTTCTATTACTTGATTATTATGAATCAGAGGACCAAGTGAATATACATTTTTGTTATCACTTTCAAAAATATTAAGTGTCGAGTCTATTGCATTTTTCACTCCAAAACAAAAACCAGAATTATCAGCAACTATAACTCTCAAAACGTAACCTCCTATTTTTCTGTTCTTTTCAGATCATATATTTTATTCATTACTTTTTTACTTATTTCTGTATATTCTTCAATACTAAGCTTTTTATCAAAGTATTCTTCTAGACAAACAGCCTCACCTATAGTTACTTTTACTTCTCTAAAGACCTTATATTGAGTGTCTATATGAATGGGTATAATAGAGGCTTTTCCTTTAATACTCATCATAGCTATTCCAGGTTTAGCATTACTTATATCATGCTCTTTTATACGTGTACCTTCAGGGAAAATTCCAAGGGCTTGTTCATTTTTTAAAATCTTCAATGAGCTTCTTACTGCTAATAAGTCTGCTCCTTCTCTATCTACAGGAAAAGCTCCTAATTTTCTAATAACTGTTCCTAATAGTTTACTTCTAAACAATTCCTTTTTGGCCATAAAAAATACTTGCCTTGGAACTGCGATGGCTACAATAATAGGATCTAAAAGACTTACATGATTAGAACATATCACTATTCTACCTTTTGTAGGAATGTGTTCTTTTCCTTGTATTTTGATTCTAAACATTGCTCCAAAAACTATAGATACTAGACCTCTAGCAAAGTTATAGAATGTCATTAGTAACCTCCCTTCTTTACAATTTCAAGTATTTGGATTATTATTTCATTAATCGACTTACCTGTGGTATCTATTTCAATCGCATCTAAACTCTTTTTTAGAGGAGCAAAATCCCTTGTACTATCTATTCTATCTCTGTTTTCAATTTCCTCTATAATTTTATTCAATTCCACATCATAGCCTTTTTCTTTTAATTCTTTAAATCTTCGTATACCTCTTTCATTTACTGAAGCGGTAATATAAAATTTAAATTCAGCATTTGGTAGTACAAATGTACCGATATCTCTACCATCCATAACAACACTTTTATTATTAGCTATTTTCCTTTGGACATCAACAAGTATTTTTCTAACTTCTATCATTTTAGCTATTATAGATACTTTTGTACTCACTTCATTATTTCTTATTTCTTCATCAACATTAATTCCATCTAAAAAAATATGATTGTTACGAAAGTCAATTGAAGTATTTTTAAGAACTTCTGTTATCTTTTTTTCATCATACAGGTCAATACCAGTGTTTAATATTTTTAGTGTTAAAGCTCTATACATGGCACCTGTATCAATATAATCTATTCCTAGCTCTTTTGCTAATATCTTAGAAATAGTACTTTTCCCAGCTCCAGCCGGTCCATCAATAGCAATGGCATAGTTCTTCATATGTATCCTCCTCTAACAAAACATAACCACCTCTAACAAGGTGGCTTAAAAGCGTTTGGAAACCACAAAACAAAAAATAACTCTACAGTCTATTATATATTAATTTTTATTTCTACTCAAGCTAATTTAAAATTACAGTGCCTAATACGTCTAGACTACTATTGGTTATTACTTCGGTATTTAGTTTTGGGAATATGACATTTTTACTGATTCCAACGATTTTAATTTTTGTACTTTTCCCATACATAGAGCTATCAAGTCCTATAATATCATTATTATGTACTTTTAACTTAATTTCAGTATTTTCTTCGAATTTATATTTACTTTCTCCATTTATTAATACAGCTATGTCAGCAAACTCCACATTGTCTATTTTAAGTATAACATATCCAAATTCTTTACCCATATTAGATTCACTACCAATTTCTTGTTCTAATTGATTATAGTTTAAAAAAACTGGATCGGTATCTTTTCTAAAAAAGCCTTGAGATATTATCAAGCAGAAAACACATACTATACAAAACATAAGTATTATTGATTCAAGTTTGTTGAATAAAACTTTATATTTTTTCATGATATCCCCCTTTTAAAGATACTTTTATTAAAGTAAAGCTTCCTATTTAAATATGTTATGCATACAAACAAAAAAAATGTACATATGTACATTTTTTTAATACTAGTGTTTTTTATTATTTTAGTATCTAGCAATTAGAGCCTGCAAGAAATCCTGTAGAGTATGCTATTTGCAAATTATACCCTCCTGTAAGTGCATCCACATCAATTACTTCTCCCGCAAAATAAAGACCATTTACTAGTTTAGACTCCATAGTTGATGGATCTATTTCAATTGTAGAAACTCCACCCGATGTTATAATAGCTTCATTAAGTGGTCTAAATTTACTAAAAGAAAATTCAAAACCTTTTAGAAGCTTTACTAACGATTTTCTTTCTTCTCTAGTAATTTGATTAACGAATTTATCTTCTGGTATATTTGAAAGCTCTAAAATAATAGGTATTAGCTTTTTAGGTAATAACTCATTCAATGAATTTTTAAACTGTTTATTTAGTTTTTTATTAAAGTCACTCAAAATTCTACTTTCTAGTTTTTCTTCAGATAAAGCAGGCTTCAAATCAATTTTAAATTTTATATGTTTACCTAAATACTTGTTAATATAATTACTCATAGTCAAGACTATAGGTCCAGAAATACCATAGTGAGTGAAAAGCATTTCACCAAATTCCTCATGTACTACCTTATTATTTACATAAGCATATAAACTCACGTTTTTAAGGGATAAACCCTGTAAATTAGGAACCCAATCTTCCTTTATTTCGCAAGGGACAAGGGAAGGTTTCAAATCAATGATTTTATGATTGAAACTAGCTGCAAATTTATAACCATCACCAGTTGACCCAGTTTGCTGATATGATTTGCCTCCAGTGGCAATAATAACTTTATCAAAAATTTTTTCATCTCTATCATTAAATAATATTTTGAATTTATCATCTTCAGTTTTTAATATACTTTTTACTTCCTTGTTTAACACAATGTGAACGTTATTGTCAACAAGATAATTTTCTATAGCCTTTATAACATCACTTGATTTATCTGTTACGGGAAAAACCCTATTACCTCTTTCAATCTTAGTTTTTACTCCATATTTATTAAGCAATGCAATAATATCTTCGTTAGTATAAGTATAAAATGCGCTATATAAAAAACTGCTGTTCACAACAACATTTTCTATTAAATCTTGTATGTCACAAGCATTTGTTATGTTACACCGTCCTTTTCCTGTAATAAAAAGCTTTTTTCCGAGCTTATCATTCTTCTCGTATAAAAAAACGTCATTACCTCTAGAGGCTGCAGTACCTGCGGCTATCATGCCAGCTGGTCCTCCTCCAATTACTGCTATCTGTTGATTCAATTTTATACCTCCTTAAGGTGACTAGTGTCATTTAAAACTCCAATTACAGGAGAATAATCCCTATACTCAATTATAGTCAACCCAACATTTCCTATCGATATTTTATTATAGCTTGATAAGTCGATATCTAATATACCCAAAATTAAAGCTTTTATTGCAGAACCGTGGGAAACAATAAGTATATTTTTATCTTTATTCTCTTTCATGAGTTTATTTACGCCTTTTAGCATTCTTTCTTGAACATCTATTAGTCTTTCAGCTTCAGGTAATTGTAGTTTATGAGGTTCAGTCATCCATATCATATGTTCATTTTTATAATTCTCTTTAATTTCACTGGAAGTTAATCCTTCCCATACTCCAAACTTTATTTCTCTTAATTCTTGTAACTTCTTTACATCCAGTTTTAATTTATCTGCAATAATTTTAGCAGTATCATAAGCTCTATCTAAATCACTAGAATATATCTCATCTATTTTTTCTTTGCTTAGTCTTTCAGCGGCTTTTGTTGCTTGTTCTATTCCTTTTTTAGTTAGGTTTACATTATTTTGACCTTGAACCTTACTTAATATATTCCACTCTGATTCACCATGTCTTATTAAGTATAATTTATTCATATTTTCCTCCTTGTACTTCTTTATCTTTGATAAAATTATTATACACTATTTAGCTAATTATTTATAATGTTTTAATTATCAATTATGATAAGATTAATTATGATATATCGGAAATAATAAAAGCTGGATTTCCAGCTTTATTATTTATTGTTTGAAGTTGTTTTGTCTTTGCCATCATAAACATTATATTCTTCCCAAAGGTTCTCAAGCTCTTCAAAGTATTCAGTAACTTCACTTTTTTCCCTCATACCAATAGCAATAATCAATGCATTAAGCAGACTCATTGGTGCCACAAGAGAATCAACAAAAGAAACCATGTTACTTGTTGCGATCAGAGTAAAGTCAGCAATACTTGCTATTGGAGAAATCAAACTATCAGTAATTCCAACAATTTTACAGTTCTGCTCTTTAACATATCTTAACGCATCTAAAGTCTTCCTAGAATATCTAGGATAACTTATTCCTATTACAATATCATCTTCACTTACTCTCAAAAGCTGTTCAAATATATCACTTATACCAAATGTAACAACTTTTACATCATCTAGTAATAGTCCCAAATAGAATCCCAAATATCCTGCTAAAGCAGTAGAACTTCGCAGTCCCAATATGTATACTCTTCTTGCATTAAGTATGCAATCAACAACTTTTTGAAATGTTTCAGTATTTATTTCATCCATAGTGGTCCGTATATTTTCCATATCAGTTTTTAATACTTTCTTAAGGCCAATTTCTTTGTTTGAATAGTCATCAGACATACTAAGCCTTTGAACTGTTGTAAGTTTGTTTTTAATCAACTCCTGCAATGCTTTTTGCAAGCTAGGATATCCAGAAAAACCTAAAGCAATTGCGAATCTTACTACTGTAGATTCACTAACATTTACAACCTCACCAAGCTTAGCTGCTGTCATAAATGCAGCCTTGTCGTAATGAGACATAATAAACTCAGCAATTAGCTTTTGTCCCTTGCTAAGTTTATTGAAATTGACTTGTATTAACTTCATTAAATCTTTTTTCTTGTCTTCCATAGCATCAACCCTTATATTTTTCTATTAATTTAAATCCTTTTTCTAATGCTTTTCTATTTAGTTCCTCAGTTCCTCTAGGTACTCTGCTTAATACCGCTTCTGTCAAAGATTCGTCAGAAACTATGTTTGCTATTCTATTTATAGCACCAAGTGCAACAATATTAGCAACCATTGGCTTATGAAGCTCTTCTGATGCAGTATTAAGTATTGGTATTGAGACAACTTTCATATCAGATCTATTAGGTAATTGCACACTACTATCTATTATGAGCATTCCATCTTTCTTCAATGTATCAATGTATTTATCACATGCTACTTGAGTAAGAGCTAATAGCATATCACAATCTCTTACCTTTGGGTAGTTTATTTCTTCATTACTTATAATAACTTCAGCTTTACTTGCCCCACCTCTTGCTTCAGGTCCATATGATTGCGATTGAACAGCATTTTTGCCATCATCTAAAGCAGCCTCGGCTAAGATAATACCTGCTAAAATAAGTCCTTGACCACCTGAACCACTTAACCTTATTTCATGTTGATTAGACATATTATCTCTCCTTTTGAAAACTATCAATTATTTTTTGATACTCTTCAGTATATTCAGGCTCAACAGCTTTATAAAATTCACCTATTATCAATTTTCCACTTAAATGTTCTTTCGTCATTTTTTCAGCTGCTTTCAAGTTAACCGTGTTGTCCTTAATATGTTTCATCATATCAACCGCATCACCTTTTTTATTTTTTCTACCATAATAAGTAGGGCAGATACTTACTGCCTCAATAAGCGAAAAGCCATTATTCTTTATTCCTTCTTCCACTTGGCTTATTATCATATTTGCATGATAAGCAGTAGATCTTGCAACATAAGTTGCTCCTGCAGCTTTAGCCAATTCGCAAATATTAAAGTTTTTATCAATATTCCCATATGGAGCGGTTGTGCCTTTATCTCCAGTAGGTGTAGTAGGTGAATACTGTCCTCCTGTCATACCGTAAATGTTATTATTAAATACTATAGTAGTAATATCAATATTTCTTCTTGCAGAGTGAATAAGATGGTTACCACCTATTGCAGTGCTATCTCCATCACCTGTTATAACAATAACTTCCATTTTGGGATTAGCCATTTTAATTCCTGTTGCATAAGACAAAGCTCTACCATGAGTGGTATGTAAAGTATTGAAATCCATATATCCAGAAGCTCTTGAAGAACAACCTATACCGGATACAATACATACATTATCTTTATCTAATCCTAAATTGTCTATAGCTTTAACTACAGCTCTCATTACAATACCATTGCTACATCCAGGACACCAAATATGTGGTAGTTTATCCGTTCTAAAATAGCTTTCAATTAATTGACTAGGCATTTTAGTATACCTCCTTAACTTTCGCCAATATTTCATCAGGTGTAATCAGCTCACCATTTACTTTGCAACACTTATATATATCAGTATATTTATTTGCAACTCTATCTACTTCAAGCACATACTGACCTAAATTCATCTCTGCTACAATAATTTTCTTAACTTTCTTTGAAAGCTCAACTATCTGTTTATCTAAAAAAGGCCATATAGTCATAGGCTTAAACATCCCGACCTTTAAACCTTCTTCTCTTGCAATATTAACTGCACATTTTGCCGATCTTGCTGTTCCTCCAAAGGCAATGATTGCTACATCTGCATCATCAAGCTTATATTCTTCATATAAAGATATATCATCTTTATTATCTTCTATCTTGCTAATAAGTCTATTAATTAGTTCTTCCGCAATATCAGATTTATTACTAGGGAATCCTGTTTCATCATGAACTAATCCAGTTACATGAAATTTGAATCCCTCTCCATAAGCAGCCATTTTAGGAACTATCTCACCATCATCTATTTTAAAAGGTTTATAATCAGTATCATCTTTATTTGGCTTTATTCTGTCAAATATTTCGATTTCACTAATATCAGGTATTTCAATTTTTTCTCTCATATGACCAATAACTTCATCCATAAGTAAAATAACTGGAACTCTATATTTTTCTGCATAATTAAAAGCTTTTACAGTTAAGTCAAAAGTCTCTCTTACAGATGAAGGTGTTAATGCAATAATCGGATGATCCCCATGAGTTCCCCATCTCGCCTGCATTATATCTCCTTGAGCAGGAGATGTCGGTAATCCTGTGCTTGGACCTCCTCTTTGAACATTTACAATAACACAAGGTATTTCTGCTATTGACGCATATCCTAAATTCTCTTGTTTTAAAGAAAAACCTGGACCACTTGTTGCTGTCATTGACTTCAATCCTGCTAAAGAAGCTCCAATAATTGCTCCCATACTAGCAATTTCATCTTCCATCTGAATAAATTTTCCACCAATTTTAGGTAATCTTGCTGCGGATATTTCAGCAATTTCTGTTGAAGGTGTAATTGGATATCCAGCATAAAATTTCATACCAGCAGCTAAGGCTCCCTCAACGCAAGCCTCGTTACCTTGCATTAACTTATACTTTTTACTGTCCATCTTCTTTACCCCCTAAATATATTGCATAGTCAGGACATCTAAGTTCACATTGCCCACACTTGATACATGAATCAATATCTCTTATTTTAACCTTTCCATCTTTTAGTTCTAATACTTTCTTTGGACAAAATTCAACACATATACCACAGCCTTTACACCATTCAACATTTAAAGTAAGCTTTTTATCACTTATAGTGGTCACTTTAAAGTCCCCCTTAAATAATTGTTAAAATATTCTTTAAGTAAATCATAACAGAATATAATATAATTTGCAATTTTTATTTCATTTTTTTAAAAATTTCATATATTTTTGCAGGATTCATTTCATCATCGTAACAATTTTTATTGTTATATACTAAAATCAGCTTTATTTAATTCTTCAAGAATTCGATAGTCAGTTAAATCATAATGTAATGGTGTTATTGATATAAAGCCATTTTCAATTGCCTTAACATCACTTTGATCATTATTCTGTATTTCAATAAGGTTTCCTGCAAGCCAATAATAATTTTTACCTAGTGGATCCTCTCTTTTTATAAAAGTATTGCTGTATTTTCTTATACCTAATTCAGTTAATCGAATTCCCTTAATAGATTCTTCAGAAATTGATGGAACATTAATATTTAATATAAGATTCTTATCCTTACAATGTTTGATAGTTAGCTTTACAAGCTCACTAGAATATTTAACTGCTGCGTCATAATTAATCTCTCCCTTCCTTCCTGCTACTGATAATGCAATCGACGGTATCCCATGAATCGCTCCCTCGATAGCAGCAGAAACCGTGCCTGAATATATAACATCAGTTCCTAGGTTAGGTCCATTATTTATTCCTGATACTATAATATCTGGTTTATCAGAAAGAATTGATTCAATTCCTATTTTTATACAGTCACTTGGCGTACCACTAATACTCCAAGCAAATACACCATCAGAATATGTGTCAATTTTTTCTACTCTTAAGGGCTGATGCATAGTGATTGCATGACCTGTAGCGCTTCTCTCTCTGTCAGGTGCTATAACAGTTATATTTCCTAATATCTTTAGCTTTTCAGCTAATCTTCTTATTCCAATTGCATTAATACCATCATCATTTGTTATTAATATATTCATTAATACCTCTCCTTTAATATAAAATTTAAAAACTGTATATAATAATATTATTCTTCATAAATAAAGATATTAGTATAGGAGTGTTTTCATTGATACAACTAGACGATGCAGGTAGTGGTAGTTTAATTGGAGGTACATGTATTGGCGCTATAAGAGTAGAAACTAATGAATATTATTATGATTTCATACCAATAAGCTATTATTGTGGTGATTCATTTAATAATAAACTTTATCTCGATTACGTTATTGATATAACTAGTAGATTATTCAAAAAGCTTAATGTTAATAAAAATGAGCAAATAAAAGTCTGTAGAGGGTACATGTTTGATAGACTTAGAAAATGGCTTTCAGCAGAAGACTACTACTATGAAAACACAAAAATAGTGGAACCTCTACAGTCTAAAATAGAACAGACATTTGAAGATTATTGCGTTTCATTAGGTCTTTTTGAAGAATTTATAAAATATAATAAATATCCTTTTCATTTTCATAGAATTTTAAAATGGGTGTATGCAGACTATGATAATCGTATAAAGCTATGTAAAACTGGTTGGAAAAGCTGGCAAAAATACGGTAACCTTAATACTGAAATTTCATTACAAAAGATTCATAAATCAAATTATTTTTGTTTGAAATGTGGCTATCCAATAGATAGCGATTCAGTAGTAAAAACAATTTCATATTTCAGCAATAAACCAACTGTTATCTATCTTCACAAAGATTGTTAGTACTAAAAAAATAGCTCCTAAAAGGAGCTACTTTATACTGGATACGTTTTAGCCTCAATATCTAGAAGTGAATTGTCAATTTTATATTTTTCAGCCTGTCTATATTGAAAATACTTAATTGCCACTTGAGGGAACAAAGCATATGATAAGACATCTTCATCTTGTTCAATATACTCTTTTATTTCATTTTTTAAAATGTCAAGTTGAGGTTCTAATAAATCAGCTGGTCTTCCAGTGTAAACCTCTTCATCTCCAATAATAATTTTTTTAATATCATCTGATATTGGAACAGTAGACCTGCCATATAGTCCTTTGACATAATTCTTAATTTCAGATGGAACCATCTTATACCTTTCATCTAGTATAACATTAAATACCGCCTGTGTACCTACCATTTGGCTCATTGGAGTAACTAAAGGTGGATAACCTAAATCTTTACGGACCTTTGGCACTTCTTCAAGAACCTTCTCAAATTTGTCTAAAGATCCTTGTTTTTCAAGTTGTGATACAAGATTTGATAGCATTCCACCAGGGACTTGGTATATAAGAGTTTTGCTGTCTACAGCTAGTACCTTTTGATTTAATAATCCTTCTTTAATGTATTTCTCTCTAATAGGCTTAAAATATTCAGCTATCTCTGCTAAAGTGTTTAAATCTAATTCAGAGTCATATGAAGAGTTTTTAAGCGATGCAACCATTGACTCTGTAGCGGGCTGGCTAGTTCCCATGCCAAAAGGAGATAACGCTGTATCGATTACATCTACTCCAGCCTCTATGGCCTTCATATATGTCTGATTTGCAATTCCACTTGTAAAATGTGAATGTAACTGTAAAGGAACTCTAATCTCTTTCTTAAGCTTATTAATAAGTTCATAAGCATCATACGGTAATAAGATACCTGACATATCTTTAATGCATATGGAGTCAGCTCCCATTTCTTGCATCTCTTTTGCTAATTTTACATAGTAATCATTGTTATGTACAGGGCTTGTAGTATAAGAAATAGCTGTCTGAGCATGTCCTCCTGCTTTTTTTGTCGCTTCAATAGATTTTCTAAGATTTCTAACATCATTTAGTGCATCAAATATTCTAATTATGTCTATTCCATTATATATAGCTTTTTTAACAAATTCTTCAACTACATCATCAGGGTAATTTTTATATCCTAATAAGTTCTGCCCACGTAAAAGCATTTGAAGTTTTGTATTTTTTATTGCTTTTCTTAGCTTTCTTAATCTTTCCCAAGGATCTTCATTCAAAAACCTTAAGGACGCATCAAACGTTGCTCCTCCCCATACCTCTAAGGAGTAAAAACCTGCTTGATCAAGCTTTTCCGCAATAGGTAACATTTCTTCAGTTTTCATTCTTGTTGCAATTAATGATTGATGAGCATCACGTAGAATAGTTTCGGTTATTCTTACTTTAGTCATTTTAGTACCCCCTATTTATATTTAAAAAGCTATTTTTTCTCTATTCCATAAAGTATCGGTGGATCATTTATTTGGTTCATAAATTCAAATTTTAAAACAGCAAATTCTTTTTGATTTAGCTTTGATATAAAAGAATCAATATCTTTTTTTTCTTTCTTACCCTCTTTATGCCCAGGATATGCAGTAATTAGAATAATACCATTCTTTTTCAGGACATCTAGACTTTTAGATAAAGCTATAATTGTTGTATCTGATTTAGTTACGATATTATGATCACCTTTGGGTAGATATCCTAAATTAAAAACAATAAAATCTATTTTTTCATGTATGTAGGTATCAATTTTTTCATGTCCATCGTTTATTAATACTACTCTATTATCAAGTTGAATGTCTGTAAGCCTGTTTATAGTGTTATCCATAGCTGTCTTTTGAACGTCAAATCCATAGACCTTGCCTTTATCACCAACTAACTCAGCTATAAAAACGGTGTCATTGCCATTTCCAACAGTAGCATCAATAGCTATATTGCCTTTACTAATTTTACATGACATAATATGCCTTGCAATAGTTGTTGCATTGGTGAAAAATTTAAACAATTGTCTCAACTCCTTTTCAACTGCATCCTTTACTAAAGAATTCATCAACTATACATACCAAGTGGCAACTATTTTGAATATCACTATTTAACTCACTAGCACTAACTTGTTTTAAATTACGTACAAAGCCTTTTCTCAATAAATACGAATCAGTTTTGTCATGATAAACTTTTTTAATACCATTTAAATAGCAGTAGTTAAGAGCAGCTCGTAAAAGTCCATCACCAAAATTTTCACCAGTTTTATTATGTTCTATGACTAGGTATTCAAGCACTCCTATATCATTGTATAAAGATATCCTACATCCACCAATAATTGTATCATCTTCTTCTAAAACATATATTATACTATTTTTATCATTATAATCTTTTATATTGTAATAGCTTAATATATCTTCTAATCTCTCTTTTTCGCCACTTATTTTAATCTTTCTACCAATAATCATATTATCCTCCTGTAAAATGCATTTACTATTAAATTGTTAATAATTTTAAATAATTGCGTCAAAAAAGTAAAATCATTATGGAAACCCATAATGATTACATTCTTTTCAAATACTTTATCTCTTCATCATCAAGAAATCTCCAGCATCCTTTTCTAAGATTCCCTATTTCCAGTTCACCAATCCCTATTCTCTTTAAGCTTAATACAGGGTATCCAATTTTCTCACACATTTTTCTAATTTGCCTATTTTTTCCTTCATGAATCTGTATCTCAACAGTTGTTTTCTTTTCCCAGCAGTTCATTACTCTAATTAATGCAGGTGCTGTAACATATCCTTCAATATCTAGACCAACTCTAAATAGATCTAGGTCTTCTTCAGTAGGGTTTCCTTTAACTACTGCTATATATTTCTTATTTATTTCATGCTTCGGATGAGTTAACTTATATGCTAAATCTCCATCATTAGTTAAAAGTAATAACCCTGAAGTATCGTAATCAAGTCTACCTATTGGATATACACGTTCATTTATTTCTTTGACTAAGTCTAAGACTTTGTTTCTATCAAATTGGTCTGAAACTGTTGTTACATATCCCTCCGGTTTATTAAGTGCTATATAAATTTTCTTCTTTTCCATTTGTATAATTTTATTATCAACTTTAACGACATCCTTAGTTGGATTAATCTTAAACCCTAACTCAGTAACCATAATATCGTTTACTTTGACTCTACCCTGAGTAATTATTTCTTCTGATTTCCTTCTTGAGGCAACACCACATTGAGCCATGTACTTTTGAATTCTCATATTATACCTTCTTTCATTTGTTCATTATGTTATAGCAATATCATTATATAACTTTATCTTAAATAATGTAAATTATATTTGCTAAATTATCTTTTCATTATAAATGTCTAGTAAATCCATCCTCTGGATTTTTCTTTTTACTTCATCTGGTGATATTATATAAAGTCCCATTTTTTTCATTCTATCAAAAAATTCTGACCCAGCAAAAGTGTATCTTTTCTTTAATCCATCCTTTGTTTTTATTTGTTCATTAGCATAAGCTATAATATCTCCTATAGCTAAATTTCTTGGAAGCTCTAATAATGGCATTCCTAAGTTTAATCTAACACTATTATGGCCTGCCAACGTTCCAGTAGATATTGCTTCTGTGTGTCCAACGAATAGTCCCGACTTTTCTCCTGCACATAGTAAGTTATCAACACCAATTACCTTCATAGCATTATTTCTTGGAGCTATGGATAAATATCTAATTGAATTTCCTTTTCCACCTGAGTATGGATCCTCATACCTTGCGTATTCTAACCCTTTTATTTTTCTCAATTTTTCTAGTGGATAGAAAGGTGTCATAAGTTTAGCATGACCAGTATCTAATAGAATTATGTTTTCAGCAAATTCTTTTAATGCATATTGCTGACATACCTTCAGATTGAGCTTTTCTAATTTTATATCTTCTTCTGGTACTGGTAATACTACTACGCCATCTCTATTAAGTGTATCTCTTACCTCTACGCTAAGAGAGTCTTTGTTCAATTTACATGAACCACTAAATGCTCCGTATGATTCATCTCCCCTTTGTCCTAATATATCTTCAACTCCAGCATGCTGGCTTATACTTACTCTAGGTCCAAAAGAAGGACATCTTAATATACACATTGAGCATCCATTTCCGTATTTTAGACAATTACCCATAGGTCCAGTAGAACCAGTTGTTTCAATAAAAACATCACCATATATTATGCTTTCGTCTGATAAAACTACTCCTTTTATTTTATTATTTTCTTTAACTACATCAATAGCACGCGCTTGTAATAGGATATTAATTTCCTTTTCAAATAATAATCGTCTAACCATAGGTTCAACTTTAGTCACATCATATAATGTAGCATGCTTATGTCCAGGAAATTCAATGTTACTATGTCTCGCAGCAGCATCAGTTATCTGAAAAAGTTCCCCCGCACCTAAATATATATTTTCTTCAGCAGCAGTAAATCTTCCATTGTTTCTCATTATTCCTCCGACATTACCTAACCCAATCAACATATCAGTTTTTTCAATTAGCGTTACATTTGCACCAGCTTTTTTTGCAGATAAGGCAGCTGCGCATCCTGCCCAACCTCCTCCTATAACCACTACATTAGTCAACTAAGACCCTCCTCTCAATAACTTTTTTTGCATCTAACTGAGTCTTACATGATTTAGCTTTAATACCATCTTGGAGTCGTATAGTACAGCCTCCACAGATTCCTTCTCCACAACATATCTCGTTGTTGTTTGTTACTACAAGATACGGATTAATTCCAATTTCATCAATCATTTCTATCATTAATTTATGAAGAATATCAGATCCTCCACTATACACAAGACCAATATCTTTATTTTTAAGAATATTCCTTATTAAATATCTCCCATTTTCACTCATTACATCTTCCTCAACTATATTTATATCAAAGTCTTTAATTATGTCCTTGATGAAAATTCTTTCTGTGTTACCCTTGTCTATTACGAGTGTAACTTTATTACTATTTTTAATTAGTTTTTTCATTACTAACACAGAAGGAGCCTGTGCAATTCCTTTAACAACAATAAGACAATTATCATCTTTAACTCTTTTTAAGTTCTTAAGCCCATATACTGCATTCCAGTAAGGCCCTCTAACTAATAATTCTTTGTCAATTTGGTTCAATCTTTTTGTCTTAGTTCCTAATGTCTGATATGCTATATAAATATATCCATTTAAATCATCAGCATCCATTATTGACATTGGAACATCAAAGTATTGAGGAAGATCAATATTTCGTAAAAAAACATACGCTCCTGGTTCTTTTAGTAATCTCGCAAGTGTCTTAGTTACTTTTAGCTTAATTATTGTACAGTTATTTCCAACCTCCCTCTTTTCTTCTAAACTACATTTAAAAGATTCTCTTTGATTTCTGCTCTTATTCCCATTCATTACATATTCTTGATATATGCATATACCTCTCCAATTGCAATCACAGAAATCTTTTCCTTGCAAATGAGAGCAAGTTATACAGTCATTTGTATCAGCCAGATAACATGGACAATACTCACTACCTGCATCAATGCACTCTAGTCTGCGCTGCATACGACCGTCCCCTTTCTAAAAATATACCTATAATATTAGAATATTGATAAGTTCATTTTTTTGTTACAAAAAAAAGAAGCATTATTTTTATTATGCTTCATATAGAAATTTATAAGATTTATATTTAACTAAACATATTTGATATAAAACCCTTAACTCTATCTAATATGTTTTTTTCCTCTACGCTGTCTCTTGCAATAAGCTTATCACATGATACCAACTGTCCTTCCAAATATATTTTGATATTTCCAACTTCTTGACCTTTGATAATAGGAGCAGAAATTTTTTGAGGAGTATCTATATGTATCTTCAACTTATCTTTATCCTCTTCTTTTAATGGAAGAATAAGATCATTTTTAGTTATTAACTCAATATTTTCTTCATTTCCATTAATCACTTGAATCATTTTAATATATTGACTTCTGCTATATATGACTGTGGGCTTATAGTTTTCAAAACCATAGTCAAATAAGTTATAGCAATCATTAAACCAATTATTATCGTTTAAAACCACTGCTATTAATTGTATACCATTTCGTGTTGCACTAGATACCAGACACCTCCCTGCTACTTGTGTGTAGCCAATTTTTACTCCATCTCCTCCTTCATACTGCCAAAGAGTTTTATTCTTATTGTAAAAATAATTATTAGTTTCTCTATCAGCCTTCCATACCTTTGTTTTTGATATTTCCCTAAACTCATTATGTTTCATAGCTTCTCTAGTAATTAATGCTAAATCGTATGCTGTTGTATAGTGGTCTTTCTCATGAAGCCCATGAGGATTTTTAAAATTCGTATTTAATGCACCTATTTCCTTGGCTTTTTTATTCATTAATTCTGCGAAGTTACTTACTGATCCACTTATATGTATAGCTATAGCTACAGCTGCGTCATTTCCCGATCTCAGCATTAGACCATATACTATATCTCGGAGAGTAATTTCTTCACCGTTATATAAGTAAATACTTGACCCCTCTATGCCAACACAACTTTTTTTGATTTTTACAACCTCATCAAGTTTTCCATATTCAATTGCAATTAACGCTGTCATTATCTTAGTAGTGCTTGCCATTGGTAATCTACTATGTGGATTTAGAGAATATAATACTCTTCCAGTACTATTGTCAATTAGGATAGCACCCGAAGCAGATACGTGAGCTCCATCAGAAGTTACAGGACTAGCTATAAAACTAAATGATAAAAACACTATTATAATTAATGATAAATATCTAAATTTCTTTCTCAATATAATCACTCCAAAATATTCTATTTATTTCTACAAATTGAACATTATATAATACTTTGTTATCATAATTAATAATTAAAGAGCAGTTATCCTCTGCTCTTTAATTATCTTCTTTGTCATACTTTCTTTCCTTTTTTTCTTTATCTTTTGTTCTGTGCTGAATACTATTAGTTATTTTTGGAATAAACTCTAAAAGGTTTGATAAAACATTAGTACTATGGTCTACAGGTAATAGTTTCATGTTTCCATTACCTACTACTATAAAAGCTACTGGCTGAACAGATACTCCTGCACCTGACCCGCCACCAAAAGGTATTTTTTCTCCTCCATTTGTCTTATTATTTTCATCACCCTTTTTCTCTTTATTTCCTGTACCATATTCAGCTCCTCCTGCAGCAAATCCGAAAGATACTCTAGATATTGGAATAATGACTTGGCCATCCGGAGATTCAACAGGATCTCCAACTATTGTGTTTACATCAACCATTTCTTTTATACTATCCATTGTAGTCTTCATTAAGCCTTCTATTGGATGTTCAGACATCTAATCCACCACCTTTAATTTTAACTTTTACACCTTTATATCCCGCAATAATAATATAAACCAATTTCAACTTAAATATACAGAAAACGTCAATCTCAAAAATACTTTGACTAAACTCAGGAAATACGTTTATATGATAATTATCAATCTTTTTATTTCTTAATAAGATAGACAATACCAAGCTTTCAAGAAACCAAAAAAAACTAAATATCATTGCAGTAATTGCAGCATCATCAGTTCCTATCTTTGTAGTCCAATTTATTTTTTTTATTTCTACTTTATCTAACATGTAACTACTTATAGTCTGAAAAACTAATTTATTTCTCTCCACTTTTTTATAAATTTGTATAACATCATCTAGATTTATAAAGGTTTTGCTTCTTTTTATGTCTTTTTTACTTGCTTCTTCTTGTAGTTTTTCATTTAACTCTAATTCAACTTTTCCTTTGGAACTTATTATATCCATGAACGGTATTTCATAGTTTATTTTAATTATTTTAAATAGTATTATTCCTACGCATACATTATCATTATCATTTTTCCTATTTAGTTTTATAGTTATATAAAAAGGTATAAACAATATTAATGTTAACACAATAGCTAATATAGCTATAATTCTCAATTTAGTTCACCTCAAGTGATATATTAAGCCTCTTAAATAACTATTTTTCCCAAAAACAGCAAAAAAAATAACACAATCTAAATTGTGTTATTCTAATACTTCTTTGTCAGATTCATTAAATATATCTAATTGAGGTAATTCGTCCAAGTTGGACAATCCAAAGCATTTTAAAAACTCCTCTGTAGTACCATATAAAATTGGCCTGCCAGTTTTTTCAAGTCTCCCCACCTCTTTGATTAAACTTTTATCAAGCAAAGTAGCCAATGCTTTATCACACTTAACTCCTCTAATCATTTCTATTTCAACCTTTGTAATTGGTTGTCTATAAGCAATAATCGATAAGGTTTCTAACGCAGCACTAGATAAAGTTTTATTGTTTCTCGGTGTACATAGCTTTGTAACCCATTCAAAATGCTCTGAACGTGTACTTAGTTGGAAAGAATCATTTATTTGAATAATTTGTATACCTCTTCTATTGTAGTTAAAATCATCAATCATTTCATGCATTATTTCTTTTATCTCTTCCTTCTTTTTTCCTAAAACTTCTGATATATCCTGTAATGAAAGAGGATCTCCCCAAATAAAGAGCAATGCCTCTATTATTGATTTCACTTCTCTATTATCCATACAAGACACTCCTAATCCTTTCTTATGTCTGATTTAATATGATAGTTATTTCTTCAAAATTTTTATCCTGAACAACTTTAATAATCTTTAGTTTAATAAGTTCAAGAATTGATAAAAAAGTTACCACTATTCTTGAACGAGTAAAAATACCTTCAAATAATTCTTCGAACTCTATTGTTTTTTTATCTTTAATTATTGTTGTAATATTAGCCATGCTTTCTTCAATGGTTATCTCATCTCTCTGAATTTCTGTTACATTAATCTTTTTTTCATACTCTAAACACCTTACTATTACTTTATTATATACCTTAATTAACTCTTTTAATTCTAACCCATCAAGCTCAAAATTATCATCTTGTTGAACAAAATCGTCAAGCTCTTCTTTTGGTTTGAAATATATTTTACTTCGAATATCACCTTTACTCTTTAATTCTTCTGCAGCCATTTTGAATTTCTTATACTCTAAAAGTCTTCTAACCAATTCTTCTCTAGGATCCACATCTTCTATTTCTAGTTGTTCGCCCTCTATATCTTTTTTTGATGGTAATAGCATTTTGGATTTAATCTCCAAAAGATTAGCAGCCATTACAAGAAATTCACTAGTAATATCTAAATCAATTTCCTGCATACTTTTAATATACGAAATATATTGATCTGTTATCTTTGCAATAGGTATGTCATATATATCAACCTTTTCTTTCTCAATTAAATGAAACAACAAATCAAGTGGACCTTCAAAAGATTCTAATACAATTTTGTAATCCATTTTTATCACCTTAACTAATTATAATAAATATAAGCTTTGATAGTGCTTGACTGCTTACAATAATCCATTTTCCAAGAATTTTATCAATGGAATCACTTACTATTAGAAATATAAGTATTAGATATAAATATCTCTCATACTCATAAAATTTTATTTCATATTTTATAGGTAATAAGCTTGCAACAATTTTTGAACCATCTAATGGTGGAAAAGGTAACAGGTTAAAAAATCCTAACACAATATTATATCTTATTAACAGTTTTATCATCAATAACACTATCATTCCTGCATTAAGTTTATAAGCAACTGCAAGTATAACTGAACTTATAATTGCTAAAACAAAATTTGTTAATGGACCTGCAATAGAAACTATTATTGTATCTTTCTTCCTATTCTTAAAGAAAGATGGATTTATTGGAACAGGCTTGGCCCATCCAAAGCCAACAATGAACAATAGTACAAATCCTAATATATCTATGTGAGCTAATGGATTTAAAGTTAGCCTTCCAGCATCTTTAGCTGTTGGATCCCCTAGCTTGTAAGCTGAGTACCCATGCGCGAGCTCATGCATTGTAATAGCAATCAGAAGTCCTGGTAATACTATTAACTTACTAATAAAAAAATCTATTATATTAATATTCCCTAACAATTCATCCGCCTCTTTTCAAATGAAGTTCTTAATACTAATATTAATTATACATTATAGTAATAACTTATTGTCAATACTAGTATAGTACTATATGCAAAAGATTAGTGTTTTATCAATGTACGCTCTTTTATAATAATAATTGAAATACTAACAAATAGCAATAGAAAAGGCTAGAAATATTTATTGTATATCTAGCCTTTCTTCTCTTTAATTATTCTAATTGTTTATTAGTTTATCAAACATTTTCTTAAACATATCGATGAAAGAAGCCTTTTCAATCTCACTCTCAGAAATAAGATCTACTCTCCCTACTTCATTTCCATCAATTTTTAAAACTAATTCTCCTAATTTCTGATGTTTTTTAACAGGTGCGTTAATAACTTCTGGCAGTGCTATTTCTTTTTCAACATTCTTAGACGTTCCTTTTTTTGTTAATACAGCTAAGTCTTCTTTTACAATCACTTTTATCTCATCTGATTTGCCTTTTGATATTGGCAATATCTTAATAATATCATCTTTCCTACATATAGGCATAGAGTCATAGTTTGCAAAGCCATAGTCTAGTAGTTTTTTTGATTCATTAAACCTAATACTTGATGTGCTGCATCCTAATACAACGCTAATTAAATTAAGATTACCTCTTTTTGCTGATGCAGACAAACAATACCCAGCATCATTAGTAAATCCAGTTTTTATTCCATTAGCACCTTGGTAATTATGAATTAGTTTATTAGTATTATTTAAACTCTGAGTTACTTCTTTCTTTTTACCAACCTTTATCTCGCTCATCCATAATGTCAACCATTCATGTACTTTTGGATATTTTAATAATTCTTTTGACATTAAGCTAATATCATATGCAGTAGTATAGTGATCATTATCTGGAAGTCCTGTTGCATTCTTAAAATTAGTATTCTTCATACCAAGCTCTTTGGCTCTCTCATTCATTTTTTGAACGAATATTTCAATACTTCCTGATAAGTGTTCTGATATTGCTACTGCTGCATCATTAGCAGATCTTAATGAAATTGCTTTTAGTAGCTCCTCAACTGTCTGAACTTCACCTTCTTCAAGATATACTTGACTCCCACCCATGCTTGATGCGTTAGCACTAACTATAACTTCTTCTTCAAGCTTTATTTTGTTGCTATCAAGTGCTTCCATACATAGCAATAATACCATTATCTTTGTAATACTTGCTGGTGCAAGCTTTTCATGTATGTTTTTTTCATAGATAATCTCACCTGTAGCAGCATCCATAAGTATGGCTGACTTTGCCTCAATTTTAAAAGGCTCTTCTGCATATGAATACCCAATTGTTGATAACAATATTGTTAAACAAGTAAATATGCTTATTAAGATCCTACTTTGTTTGCCTATTTTCATTTTTTTCCTCCTTTCTTCCTTCAACTTTTAAAATTAGCTTAACCATGAAACATTTAACTTATGCAAAATAGAAATGACAAAAAAAGGAGACTAGCTTTTACTAGTCTCAAATCAAAAGTCTACATAAAATTGTTATGTAGACTTATTATAGTATATATACCTTATATTTATTAGTTTATAGCTTTTTCACTGAATAACATCATAAACATATTGTATTAATTCAGGTTTTGCTTCACCTATCTTAAATGCATTTTTAGCTACTTCTTTTGCTTCATCATATGACTCTATATTAGTATGAAGTATACAGACAGTTTCATCGATTTTAACTTTTTCTCCAACCTTCTTAACAATTGTCACTCCAGCCGAAAAATCTATATTATCCTCTTTGGTTTTTCTTCCAGCTCCGAGTAGCATAGCAGTTATTCCTATTTCCTCAGCATTAATAGATTCAATGTATCCATCTTGAGAGGCCTTTATCTTTATATGATGTCTTGCTTTAGGCAGCATATCTGGATTATCTATAACTTCTGGATCTCCACCTTGTATTTCTATTAATTTTTTTAACATATCAATTGCCTTACCAGACTTTATTATTTTCTTTAATTCTTTGTAAGCCGTATCAAAATCAGAAAACGCTCCTCCAAGAACAGTCATATAAGATGCTATTGTTAACGCTACAGTTGTTTCATCTTCGGAACCTCTATCACTTAATACTTTTATTGCTTCATATATTTCATTGACATTCCCAACTTCATGCCCCAATGGCTGATCCATATTTGAGATAATTGCTATAGTCCTTCTGTTTAAAGAATTGCCTATATCCACCATTGTTTTTGCAAGTTCTCTAGCTTCATCTAAAGACTTCATAAAGGCACCTGAGCCAACTTTTACATCTAGTACAACTGCATCAGAACCAGAAGCAATTTTCTTACTCATTACAGAGCTAGCTATCAAAGGTATACTATCTACAGTTGATGTAACATCTCTTAAAGCATACAACTTCTTATCTGCAGGAGTTAAATTTGCAGTCTGACCAGCTATAGCCATTTTATAAGTATTGACATTTTCTATAAACTGTTTAGTAGTTAATTCTGTTTTAAAGCCCTTTATCGACTCTAATTTATCAATAGTTCCCCCAGTATGACCTAAACCTCTACCACTCATCTTAGCAACTGGAATACCTACTGAGGCCACTAATGGAACAACTATTAAACTAATTTTATCACCGACACCACCGGTAGAATGTTTATCAACTTTTATTCCACTAATAGCAGATAAATCAATCTTATCTCCAGAATTAACCATAGCCATAGTCAAATCTGCAGTTTCTTTCTTATCCATTCCTTTAAAATAAACCGACATTAAAAAAGCTGACATCTGATAGTCAGGTATTTCTCCTTTAGTATACCCTTCTATGATAAAGTTAATTTCTCCAGTTGTTAAAGCTTCTCCAATTTTCTTTTTCTGAATGATGTCTACCATCCTCATTAGATATTCACCTCATTTATAATACCTTTAACAAGACTAATGAATCTAGGCTTGGTTTCATTTGCAACCTTCATTACTTCCTCATGACTAATTGAAACTATCTCATCTGCTATAGCCATGTCAGTTACACAAGATAATCCTAAAACCTTAATGCCTGTATGATTAGCAACAATAACCTCTGGAACTGTAGACATGCCTATTGTATCTCCACCAATTTTTCTAAGCATCCTAAGCTCCGCTTTTGAAAAATAATATGGCCCACTTATTGCAGCATATATTCCTTTTTTTATTTCAATGTTTAATCGTTCAGCTACTCCTTCTGCAAGCTTTACCAACTCTTCACTATATGCATTTGACATATCAGGAAATCTTGGACCTAACTCATCGTAGTTCATTCCTATTAGAGGATTATCTCCCATAAAGTTAATATGATCTTCAATTATCATAAGAGCACCTGGATAAAGCTCATTGTTCATTCCTCCACATGCATTAGTAACTAATAACATATCAGTTCCCAATGATTTCATGACCCTTACTGGAAATGTAACTTCTTGCATTGAATATCCTTCATAGTAATGGAATCTCCCTTGCATTGCGATTACATGCTTTCCTTCCAAATTGCCTAATACTAATTTGCCTTCATGTCCAGCGACTGTAGATACAGGAAAATTAGGAATATCTTTATAATCTATAATAACTGCATCTTTTATTTCATCAGCTAATGTTCCCAACCCTGAGCCTAAGATCAACCCTATTCTTGGCACAAAGTTAATTTTAGCTTTAATATAATCACTTGTTTCTCTAATTTCTTCTAATAATTTTTTCATGTTTATCCCCCTCTAAATACTATTAATTATCTCCTTAACTAGCCTAATGAACGTATTTTTAACTCTATCAGATGTCTCTATTACCTCTGAGTGATCTAAAGGCTGTGCTAATATTCCGGCAGCCATATTTGTAATGCACGATATTCCAAGTACTCTTAATCCACCATGCACTGCTGATATAACTTCAGGAACTGTAGACATACCCACCGCATCTGCACCGACAAAACTTGCCATTCTAACCTCAGCAGGCGTCTCGTAGTTTGGTCCTGCCATCCACATATATGTACCTTTTTGCAATTTGACACCGAGTCTTTCTCCTGCTTCAGAAGCTATCTTGATCAATTTTTTATCGTATGCATTAGACATGTCAGGAAATCTTAACCCTAATTCTTCATAGTTTCTCCCAATCAAAGGATTATCAAAGGCAAAGTTAATATGATCATCTATAATCATTAGATCTCCAGCAATAAACTGCTTGTTTACGCCGCCAGCAGCATTAGTGACTAAAAGACACTTTATTCCTAATGCTTTCATAACCCTAACTGGAAAAGTAACGTCTTCTAGTTTATATCCTTCATAATAATGAAATCTCCCCTGCATCGCAACAACATTTTTATCTTCTAGTTTACCTATAACTAACCTCCCTTTGTGTCCCTTTACAGTCGACACTGGAAAGTTAGGAATCTCATTATAATCAATTCTTGTGGCATCTATCATTTCATCTGCTAATGCACCTAGCCCAGAGCCCAGTATTATTCCGATTTCAGGCTGTATTCTTATAATATTTTGAATATATTCAGTAGTTTCATTGATCCTATTCATAAAATCCATAATAAACCTCCTATTATTTCATGATCATATTTGCAAAGCTTTGACCGTTTGCTTTTTCATCATGAATGCCAAGCATTTCAATAATTGTTTTTCCTATATCTGTGAAGCTTTCTCTAGTACCTATGTCTACACCTTTTTTAATTTTATCGCCATAAATCAAAACGGGAATATATTCTCTTGAATGGTCTGTACTTTCAGTAGTAGGGTCACATCCATGATCGGCTGTTATCATAAGTACCTCATCTTCTCTTAAATTACTTATTATTTCAGGTAATCTGATATCAAAGTCCATTAAAGCTTTTGCATATCCTTCAACATCGTTTCTATGACCATACTTCATATCAAAATCGACTAGGTTTGTAAATACTAGTCCTTTTTTATGCTTTTTCATAAATTCAATTGTTTTATCGACGCCATCCATATTGTTTTCTGTATGAATGCTTTCAGTAATGCCTTGTCCACCAAAAATATCTTCTATTTTGCCCACAGCCATTACCTCATAGCCTTCATTTTTAATTCTATCAAGTATCGTATCATGTATAGGTTTTAAAGAAAAGTCTCTTCTATTTGAAGTTCTAGTAAAATTGCCTGACTCACCTGTGAAAGGTCTTGCAATAACTCTTCCTACTGCATACTTGTCTTTAAGTATTTCTCTAGCAGTCTTGCATATTTCATAGAGCTTATTTACAGGTATTATGTCTTCATGTGCAGCAATTTGAAAAACACTATCTGCCGAAGTATACACAATTGGATACCCAGTACTAATATGCTCTTGTCCAAGTTCATTAATAATGACAGTACCCGATGCAACCTTATTTCCTATTATTTTTGTGCCAATTAGTCGTTCAAATTGACTTATTAGTTCATTTGGAAATCCATTAGGAAATGTAGGGAAAGGCTGTTCTAATATAATTCCTCCTATTTCCCAGTGTCCAGTAGTTGTATCTTTTCCTGGAGATTTTTCCATTAGTCTACCATAGCTTCCATCTATCCCGTTTACACTCTGTAATCCTGTTACGCCTTTTATCGTTCCAAGTCCCAATTTATTTAAATTAGGTAACCTTACATCTTTAGCATCTCTAATAATATTGCTAAGAGTGTTACTACCTTCATCACCATAGCGATATGCATCTGGTAGCTCCCCTATACCTACACTATCTAAAACAATCAAAGTAACGTTATTAATCATTTATTGTACCTCCTTCTTGATATATATATATTATACCCAATCAAAACATATTTTTACAGAAAAAATTAAACCCACCAATACTGGCAGGTTTCTAGGCTCTTGGATGTGCTTTTTTATAGACTTCTTTAATCCTGTTCTTAGTTACAAGTGTATATATCTGTGTCGTAGAAATATCAGAATGACCTAACATTTCCTGCACTGACTTCAAGTCAGCTCCATTCTGGAGTAAGTGTGCTGCGAAGGAATGTCTCAGCGTGTGTGGAGTAATTTTTTTATTTATATTAGCTTTCTTTGTATAAGACTTAACAATTTTCCAGAACCCTTGTCTTGTAAGTTTTTTTCCATGATAGTTGACAAACAGTGAACTTTCCTTAGGATCTTTTATAAGTGAACTCCTATGTTCGCTTATATATGTACTCAGTATATTAACTGCTATTTTCCCGATAGGGATTACTCTTTCATTTGATGTATCCCTTGAGCAAGAAATATATCCCATTCCCAAATTAACATCACTAACATTTAAGGCTATCAACTCAGAAACCCTTATCCCAGCAGCATAAAGAAGTTCAAGCATTGCTTTATCTCTAATACCTTTTGAAGTTTCCAAGTTAGGCTGTTCAAGCAATATTTCTACTTCTTTTGGGGTTAAAATACTAGGTAGTTTCTTCTCTTGTTTAGGTGATTGAAGATTTATGGTAGGGTCCTTTCCAATCATACCCTCGTTAAGTAAGTATTGATAAAAACATCGCAAAGACGCTATATTCCTTGATACTGTTGCAACTGATTTACCTTTTTTCTGAAGATGCATAAGATATGTTATTATTAGGGTCTTATTTACATCTATTAAATCATCTAAGCTGTTTTCACTTAAATACTCACTAAATTGTCTTAAATCTCTGCCATATGATTCAATCGTATTATGTGAAAGTTCTTTTTCGTTCGAAAGATAATTCGTAAATTTTGCTATGTTGCTATTCATATTATTTCCCCTTTTTATTTCTAAGTATAGATACTATTCAACATTTATTCATAAAATCCTCCATATTTTTTTATTTTTTCGAGTTAAAGTGCAAAGTAGTATAAAAGTACTCGTTTGAAATAGTATAAAAATCCTTCTTTAAAAAAGTTATAGGACATCACAAATGTGGAATTTCCCATAGGTGTATCATTATAGTCTCTCAAAATAAATATTTCTAGAATTCTATCGATCAATTTAGGAAATAGTATTCCAATAATAAATAGTATTAGAAATATCTTTGCAAAGAAAAGGAAGGCTCTGATTATATTTTTCATTAATAACCACCTTCCTAAGAAACATAACCTAATATCAGTTTCATAAATACAGGAGTGATATATGCTTCAATTAAACTTCCCAAAATTAATAGTATTGACAGTGATACAGTTATTAATGAGTACCTTATCAGCTCTGCGGTAAAATTATACCTATTTTTTCTATTTATCTTATTCTTTATAGTTTTTAAAGAAAAACTGATAGAAATTGCCGATATAATAATGATCCCTGGGATAACAAATATATTTTGCGGTAAAATCGCTAAAATAGAAAATACAAAGCCTTTAAATCCAAGTTCATTTACTAAAAATCCAACTGTAAAGCCTATGATAAATCCTCTTAACATAACTATTCCCATAACTAATGGAACTCCTATAACAATAATTCCGAGTAACCAAATAAAGAATAATGTCTGAACATTATTTAGTAGTGAATGCTTTAATAGTATAAAACTATCTACATTGTTTTGATTTAAAATTTTAAAAAATGAATTAAGAAAGCTTATCATTTCTTGCTTTTGAGAGTTATCTATTACACTCACTGTAATTGCACCGGCTGAAATCCCTATCATTAGAAAAAGAACAAGTAAAAAATAAAGTAAAAAATTATTATTAATGTGTTTATATACGAATTCTTTTATTTTCAAAAATAATATCCCCCTTTATACAAGCCTCTTAACAAATAATATGCTTGACAAGGGGATATTATTACATAGGTCAATATTACTTTTCTATTTGTCTGTTAACTTATTAAAGATATTATTTGCCATAAGTATTCCAATGATGGTTTTACTGTCAATTATTGTACCATCATCTATCATTTGCATAAGTTCATTGAATTTTATCTTTATTACATCAATATACTCATCGCTCTCAGGCTCAGCTTCACCGTCTTCAAGTCCAGTTGCAATATACAAATGCATTTTTTCATTAGAAAAGCCAGGTGACGTAAAGAACTCTAATATATGTTTTAACTCTTTAGCAGTATAACCTGTTTCTTCCTTGAGTTCTCTGATAGCACAACTTAATGGTTCTTCTCCCATCTCAAGTTTTCCAGCGGGAATTTCCAATAACTCATTTTCAACTGCCTTTCTAAATTGCTTTACAAGAACGACTTCACCATCATCTGTAATTGGAATAATAGCCACAGCTCCTGGATGTTCTACAATTTCTCGTTTTGAATACTTTTTATCCGGTAATTCTACAGTATCAATTCTAACGCTCAGTATCTTTCCTTCATAGATTTTTTCACTTTTCATAGTTTTTTCTTCGTATCCCATAAATAAACCTCCTTAAGAAGTGGAATAATTTCTGTAAGGCTGCCATATATTATCAATATGTAATACAATCTATTTCACAGGAGATGATCATATGTTAAGAATAACTTCTAAAAACAAAGTTTATTTTATCGGTAAAGCCCATGAAATAGTTGAGGCTTTTGATGAACTATGCAATAAATATGAACTAGACACACCATTAATTCAGATTATCGACGATTATTTAAAAAGTTAACAGTATTTCTTCCCACTGCTCCTAGAGTCATAAAGAATTCTTGATCACCATAATAGTCTCTTCCCATAGTTTTAACTTTTAGGCCAAAATAATCCATAGCAGCCTTTACGTCTTTGCCTTCTTCATAAATTATATTGTGTTTCTCATCAATACCATATTCATTAATTTGACTAGTAATAATCTTCATTTTACTATCCTCAAGATACGGTAAAACTAAATTTGATCTTGAATATGTAATTTCACTCATTGTCGTAATAGTGTGATGACTTATACCCTTATGTCTATCTCTTTTATCAGCAAAACTCACTCGAGGCACTGCAAAGCTAGTTCCATTTAGTACATTTACAGCATCAATTATATATCCTTGTTCAATTCCACTAAACCCATATTTAGTACCAGTACCTACAATACCCGGCCCCATAGTAATTATCGTTACATCACTATTTAAAACAACATCAGAAGCAATTAATCCAGTATATATATTTACACATTCTAAGTCTCCTCCAAAAGCGTGTCCTACTGTAATAGTATTATTAATTATTTTTTTCTCCTTTAGTTGCTTTACAGTCTTGCTGAAGTGTATTGGTAATGCACCAGCATCTGTCATTATGTAATTAACTTTTAGCTTGGGGGCCATCCATTTAATAATAGCTGCAATGGGAGCTAGCATACTGTGTAATGTACCAACTATATAAATCGATTTATTTAAGTTATTAAAAGATTTAATACTATCGTGATATAGACTATCTTCTTCTTCTGCAGCTAAGCATTTCATCTGTAATGGTGTATACCGTAATTTCATTATGTGCCCTTTACCTGAGGTTTCATTTCTTTTTATCCTATTATTGTGTATAATGAAATGATATCCTCCAGTGCCAAGGCTTAGATCAACAGCAGTAGTATTTAATACAACACTATCACCAGTTTTAGGGCACCCCGTAAGGCCATTATAGTTTACTGCCTTGCAAACATTACTCTCAATCATTACTTCTACCCATGAAACATCATCGTTGATTTCTAAAATTTTTGTTATTATACCTTCTTTAAAACCAATCAGTTTAAAAACCTCCAATTACATAGTATCTCTTCCAAATTCGTCTATATATTTTAAAAACTTAATTTTACTTATAATTTTTGAAAAAGAGTAAAACTCAGCAATTATATGTAGTATTATTAATAAAATAAAATATACTAACCTAAACATAAAAGACTGTGATAATATACAATAAACTCCCAGAGTTATACCAAGAGCATTAGACCCAACATCACCCATCATTGCTTTTGATTTTAAATCATAAGGCATATATATTATAATTATTCCTATTGCAGAAAAAATTATAAAATTATAAGATTCTACATGTCCAGTAAATAATAATACTATGGAAAAAAATAAAAATGCTTTATTTGCCCTACCTGGTCTTAAATCAAAAAGATTCACTAAGTTAGTAAAAAAAGCAATGATGAATGTGTTTAGAACAATATTTAAGTATCCATCAGACAGAACTATCGATACAAGAAAAGCTGCTCCAAATCCAATAACAGCCTTTAGTCCCCCTGTAGTAAGTTTACCTTTTATTAACGATTTTATATGTCCTTTAAATCCTTTTACATCTTTTTCTCCAATTAAATCGTCTATAAGACCAATTACACCAATTAAAAGCATTGAAACAATGTAAGAAAAAGAATGAACAGCATTAATCTTTAAATATAATGATAACAAATATACAACAATAGTCTGAATAAGAATAAACACAATACCCATCCCTAAAGGTATCTCTATTTTATTATAATTCAAAGCAGTACATTTGTTTGTTAACAACATATTATAAACAAAAGGTATAGTTATTTTAGTAATCAAAACACTTATAATAGCAACTAAGAGATTAGTAAACATGATTTCACCTTCTAAATAAAAGTTGTATGAAAGTTTTTAATACGTCAAAAAATTGCTTTCCTCTGTGAATAAAGCCACTAATATCCCGACCTGTTTCTCTGTGGGTCATATCTACATCTACTTCTTTTATGCTAAATCCATTTCGAAATGTATTTACAGTCATAGCTAATTCAATCCCAAACCTATCTGGTATAAACGATATTTTATCAATTACTTCCTTCTTATACACTCTTTGTCCTGATAAAGTCGTGTCTATTTTCTTACCAGTAAAAAAGTAAACGCCGTACTTAGCTAAACCTTTTACAAGGCCAAAACCACCTTTTCTTTTGGCCTTTTTGAACTTAGCTATTGTGGCATCTGCTTCATCATTTATAACAGGATAAATTAGTTTATATACTTCATCACTAGTCTTTCCTAAATCTCCATCAATCAATACCAAATAATCAAAGTTAATTTGTGAAATTGCCACTTTGATTGCATAGCCTTTACCGCGATTTTCTTTTAAACTAATAAGTTTTATGCCCATATTATGAACTAGTTTTGATGTTTGATCAGTTGATCCATCATCTACAACCACAATTTCATCAATTATATCTATTTTAGAAATATTATTAATTGTAGCTTCAATAAATTTTTCTTCATTATATGCTGGTACAACAGCAACTACCTTACCTTTCTTTTTCATTGAAAACTCTCCCCGTTAATCAAAAATTGCAGTACTAGGATCTGGAACCAAGCTTTCAGCACTTGGCTTTACACCGTAATTACCAGGTCTTCCATCCATAGCTAGTATCAAAGCAACTTTCCCAATTATCGTATCTACATTGTCGACAGTTGATATCCTATTATCTTTATATTTTTCAATATAACTAAATTTAACATTTTGTTTTTCAATTCCTATTATAGGTACATTAGTTTTTTTGCTAAGATCAATAATTCTATTATCAATTAGATTAATTTTATCTTCTACTTTATTTTTACTTCCACCAGCAATTATAATATAGTCACTCGGTTGAATATATGAACCTGAAGCATCAATAATTCCATCATCGTTTAATGATTGTACTATATCGCTATTCTCTCCTGATATAATTGCTTGCATTATCTGGTCAACAGTTAATTTAACTACGTCTCCTTCTATATCTTCAACGTTGTTTATCTTTTTATATACTGCCTCAATTGCATCTTTATCAGATAAAAGATTGTCTTTTATTGTAGTAATAGAAGTAACTTCTGCACCTGAAGCTTCAAGGGTTTGTTTTATACCTGTATAGATATAATCATCGTTAGTTTCTATGATAGAAATTTTAACCCCATTTAATCTATCTTTAATAATTTCTCCATATATAGTTCTATTAAACTCATACAATCTTTTATTTTCCTCAGAAATATCAGTAATGTCACTTTTTATTTTCTCATTTTCTTCTTTCAAATAGTTAAATCTTTCTTCAAGTTGAGCCACAATATCTTCTTTTTGTGATAAAAGTATATCTTGTGCATCAAACATAAATCCAATATAAATTCCGATTGCTAGAGCAAGAAATATTGATACAACTGTTAACACGTAATATTTTAAATTAGTTACCACATCTTCACCTCCCTAGAATCCAAAAAGAATTCTCAACCTAATTCCAATCAACTGTATAAGCTCTTTCGTTGGTGGAAACATTAAACTTACTACAACAATAGGTATTAAAGCAGCTATACCTAAACCTATTACATATCTAGCTTTCAAACTACTTCTATAAAGCTTATTTACACCTTTGGCATCAATTAATTTTGATCCTACTTTTAATCTTACTAGGAATGTACTAGCCATTCCACTTCTACCTTTTTCCAAGAAATCTATCATACTATTGTGTGTACCAACTGCTACTATTAGATCTGCATTGTTTGAATAAGCTAACAGTAATGCAATATCTTCGCTTGTTCCTGGTGAAGGAAATATTTTTGCTTCTAGCCCTAATTCTTTTACTCTATCTAATCCAGGTGCCTTACCATTAGTGTATGCATGTACAATTATTTCTTTTGATAGTCCTAAACATTTATCACTAACACTATCCATATCTCCTATTACTATATCAGGAACATATCCAAATTCAAGGAGTGCATCTCCTCCTCCATCTACACCGATTAATATAGGATTCATTTCGCTTATATAGTTTTGTATAGCTATAAGGTCTTTCTTATAGTCTTTACCTCTAACAACAACTAATACATGTCTATTATGCATTTTAGTTTTTATTTTAGGGATTGGTATTTTCCCTAAAACTAATCCCTTTTCTTTTTTTGCATAATCAAGAGTATTTTCGATAAATTTATCAAGCTCTACTTCAATATTGTGGTATCCTATTTCTAAGAGTTCTTGAATTTTTACTCTATCCAATTCTTCACATGTTCCAAGAACATTTCCATTAGATATTATTTTCGTATCTGATAATTCAATCGTTTCGCCTTCAACAAATTTTTCAAATAGTTCTTCTTCATGACTTTCAAAAATAGGAATCCCTGCTTCTAAAAGTATTGATGGGCCTTCATTAGGATATTTTCCACTTATGGTTTTATCCAAGTTAAGAATACACTTTACCTTTGCTTCCACTAAAGAAGTAGCAGCAATTTCATCAAGATCTCTATGACTAATTATTGCAATATCACCTTGGTTTAGCCTTTTTATAAGATTTTTAGTTTTTCTATCTTTTTTAACTGTTCCTTTAATAACCATTTATTATCCCCCAAACCATGTTCTGAGACAGTCTATTTTGATTTTTACACACTACATTAATTTACTACAATAGTTCATATTAGTAAAGTCAATAATTATAAGTTTATTAAGTAAATTTGAATATATCTAGTGTTTTTAACCATTATTATCGTAATTTGTGGAAATTTCATATCATATCTAATTATATATTTTATTTTAACCAATTACTAGATAACAATACAAGCAAAATATATCATTTATGATAAAATCAAATATGATTATTATTGTAAAACTATGTATATATTTTCAATGTTTTACCATCAAAAATACACCATATTTCTAATATGTTTAACGAATTTATATTGTAGGAAAAATATTTAATAGGAGGATTCAATATGAGCTTGCAAGCCTTTAAATCTACTCTATGTTTAATATTAGAATTTGCACGGAAAGCAGAAAAAGAATCTATGCCATTTTTTACTCAAAAAATATTCATAAAAACCTATGCAAGTACATTAAAATTAAACTTAACAGATAAAATGATAGAAGAAATTATACTTTATAGCAACTCCAGCTTTATTAGTTCTTTTCTATCAGTATGTTAATTTTCCAAGCAAAAAACCCTCTTTCAAACAATAATTCAGAGAGAGGGCAAGCATTTTTATGAATTTCTGCTCTATAGTAATTATATTTTTTTGCTATGTTTAAAACAGTAATAAAATATTATATAACTATCTAAAAAAAGTCCTTTAACTTACCTTAATTCATTTTATAAATATAAATCGCAACAAAAATTTCTTCTGAATTCATATTTTTAACGCTAATTTTGTGATAGAGTTCTCTATGACTATAAATAACCTTATAGACATAAAAATATCTTGAACATTAAGATATTTCTGCTTAGTCATTGCTAAACAAATATCTTAATAATCTAAATCAGCTTCATATAACAATTTCGAATAATGATTTTTCCACAATCCCTTTTAGTGTTATAATTAGCATATAGATAATATATAATCTAGTACACACTTGTATATTTTTCGAATGATAAATTCATAGTTTTTGTTTTTTAAGGAGTTTAACGATGAAAAAATTAAGATTACTAAGTTTTATTCCATTGATAATGACAACTCCTGCCATCACTATTGGAGCAGTAGCAATGTATTACAATAAAATTCCAGCCTTCATTTGGATGCAAGATATTGTTTGTTTATTAATAATAGGATTGATTTCATATTTTGTAGTTTCAAGTAAATTGAATATAGGGGTTGTTTCTCTTGTTATATTACCAATACCTTTTATATTGTTTCCACCAAAAAACTATAAACTACCTTCAATATGTATAGGTTTATATTCTGCAATTCTTTTATTTTCTACATTATTTGGAAACTTTTCAGTTCCATTAATGGGGTACGGATTTTCTCCTATAATAGGATATTTTATTTCTATAATGTGGTATACAAAATTAAAAATTAAATCGCAACTTTCTTATAAAGCGAATTAGGGGAATTCCTGAAATGGCTTCACTTGCGGTGCTGCCATATCTAAAAAAACATTGCAGACAACCTATAGAAAGTGAATATCCAGCTAAATAAATATATTGTAAAGTAGATTTTCTTAAAATATGACATGATAGAACCTTAATATTAGGATTCCATTATAAAGCTTAAATATCGGCATTATTCTTAAATAAAATCTAATCTAGGAAGGCAGCATTTCTACTGCTTTTTGCTAATAAATAGAATTTTTATTTCGTTTATAGACATTTTCATTTACTTTCAGCCTTGCTATGCTAACTTAAAATACTGAAATAATTTATAACAGCTCTCAGAAAAGAAAATATACAATTTAGAGAAGTAATAGAAAATAATTATATACTTGTTTAATTGATTCATTACAAAAGTGCTAAATCTTTTATTTTACCATACATTAGCTAAATGGTAAAATATTTTTTGCCTATTTTAAGGCATAAAAAAAGATATAGCTTCTATTCTCTATATCTCTCCTTGTTTTTTGAGCTAATCCTTCTGTTTCACAATACAACATAAATTCATCAATCTATTTTTCAAATTGAGTTACTATTATCACACAAAAAACCTTGTTATTTATTGATGTAATCCACACCCAATAAATAACAAGGTTTTTTGTTGTATAAATAAATAGTTTATAGCTATGGAATAGCTTTTCTATATATATTATGAAAAATTGGTTGGTTTATTATTTTTCCTATCCTTTAAAACCACTAGACTACGAAATCTTCTGTTCTAATCTTAATTTATCAGCAACCATTGCTATAAATTCGCTATTGGTTGGTTTTCCTTTATCAGTATGAACTGTGTATCCAAATAGATTATTTATAGTATCTACTTTACCTCTGCTCCATGCAACTTCTATTGCATGCCTTATTGCTCTTTCAACTCTACTTGGAGTCGTGTTAAATTTTTTAGCAATATTTGGGTAAAGCTCTTTGGTAACAGCACTTAATAGTTCTATATTATCAACAACCATAGTTATTGCTTCTCTTAAGTATAGGTACCCTTTTATATGAGCTGGAACTCCTATTTCATGAATTATATTAGTAATTTTTGCTTCAAGAGATTTTGAACTTGTAACACTATTTACTAACCCTGATGGTACTTCTATCTGTTTTCTTCTTTCAATTATTGCTGGAGTACTTCCAGTAACCTGTCTTATTCTTTTCATGAAAATCTCAAAGTCAAAAGGTTTTACAACATAATAATCAGCACCTAGATTTATTGCTCTTTGTGTTATCTTATCTTGTCCTACTGCAGATAAAACAATTATTTTAGGAAATTTATCTAATTCTATTGAATGAAGCTTTTCTAGGACTCCAAGTCCATCTAAATGAGGCATAATAATGTCTAAAACTAATACATCTGGTTTGTTTTCAGTTATCAATTCTAACGCTTCAATCCCATCCTTCGCAATTCCAACTACCTCAACATCGTCTTGAGTTGACAAATACTCGCTTAAGATACTACAAAAATCTTTATTATCATCCGCTATAAGTACACTTATTTTTTGATTATTCACTAAATTACCCCCCCTGAAAATCTTTTTTCAACTACATACTTCTTTTGTAATTATTAATTCGACAAACATTAAACATCTCCTTCCTAGTTTTGTTAATTTAATATTTTTTTTTGAATTATCTAATTTTTTTAATTTTAAAAATAAAAAATACTTCTATTGAAGCATCAATATACTAAGGAAGCCATCTTTGAAATCTAACTGACAGAAAGTTATTATTATGGAAACCTAGGACTTTCTTATGGATTATAAAAAAAGAATACAGCTTTAATCTGCTGTATTCCTTTTTGTCTTCCCTGTTTATTCATATTTTGCAAATTCGTTATTACTATTTACTAAAATCCCTGCTTCCTTTAGCATCCATTCAATATACAAGCCATATCCTTTAGTTGGATCATTTACAAACACGTGTGTTATTGCTCCAATTATTTTTCCATTTTGCATTATAGGACTTCCACTCATTCCTTGAACTATTCCACCTGTTTTATCTATTAACCTTTTATCGGTAACTTTTATAACCATACTTTTAGACTCCGGCATATTCTGTCGTTCCAACTTAACTATTTCAATTTCATATTTCTCAACTTTATTATCATGAGTAGTTGTAAGAATATATGCTTTTCCTAGTTTGATTTCACTCTGAAGACCAACTGGTAATTCTTTCTTTTGTGATATATTCTGATTGCCATTATACATAGTCCCATATATTCCAAATGTTGTATTGGATTCAATCTTTCCTAGAAGATCCTCAGATTCAAAAAATATCCCTCTTATTTCACCTGGACTACCTTTCTTTCCTTGTTGAATAGAAGAAACTTTAGCCTTCATAATCTCTCCATTTTCTATTTTCATGAGAGAACCAGTATCAATATCTGTAATGGCATGCCCTAGTGCTCCAAACTTTTTTGAATTAGGATCATAAAAAGTTAGTGTCCCTATCCCAGCAGTTTTATCTCTAACCCATATGCCTAATCTATAACAACCATCTTGATTACTTTTTACTGGTTTAACATTAGTAGAAAAAGTTGCATTATTTCTTTCTATCTTTATTTCTATTTTTTTATTTTTCACTTTATTTAACAAGCTTATTACATGATTAGCATCTTTCACTTTTACTCCATCTATTTCTATAATTGAATCTCCAATTCTTATTCCTGCTTCCTTAGCAGGATTATGTTTATTTCCACCCTCATCTGTGATTTCAGATGTTCCAACTACTAATACTCCTTTAGTATTCAATTTTACACCTATTGCATCTCCTCCAGGAACTAAATAAATCTGATCAATTACATTAACTTTTACGTTTTTAACAGGCACTAACCCAAAAATTTTTATTCCTATCTGAGCTATTCCATTATTGATTGTCTTAAATTCATAAGTGTTTTTCAATCCTAAATTTAATTTTTCTGCATAATTATTATTAAACTCTACAATTCTATTTTCGTTTCCATTGATATCAACCGTAAATGGAAATAAAAAATCAAGTTTTTTACTTTGTCCTTTTATTACGTCAATTTGGGAGGGATAGCTAATAATATTTAAAATTTGAATTGAGTATATGGCAACTACAGCTAATAATACATAAATAATAAGCTTTTTCTGACGTGGGCTTTTATTCAAAAAAAATCACTCTCCCGTTACCCTTTGTCTTTAATTCACCTCCAAAAAACATTAATCTTCTTTTAAAACTGAAGATTAAAATGGTTTCTATAATGTTAATTTAGCCTTTTTAGAGTCCAATTATTCCGAACAATTATTTAGTAATATGTTAAGTAAAATCTCAATTTCCGTTTTATAGATATACTATAAAAATAAAATTGGCAGTATTTCTAGCTTTTATAGAGAAAATTAAAACATCTTTAATTTTAAAAATTAAAGATGTTTTAAATAATTACTTTTAATTTTTTTTGACATTTCAAGCATTTCATTAGCATGCTTTTTTGTCGTATTAGTTAAGCTAACTCCACCAAGTAATCTAGATAATTCTTCAACTCGCTCATCATATTGCAACCTTTTTATTTCTGTTTTAGTTATATTTTCATGAATTATTTTATTTATCATAAAATGACTATCTGCCATTGCAGCAATTTGAGGAAGATGAGTTATACATATCACTTGATGAGTATTAGAAATTTTAGAAATTTTCTCACCAACTATTTGTGCAGTTCTTCCGCTAATACCAGTATCTATTTCGTCGAAAATTAATGTTGGAATATTATCTACTTCAGCAAGTATATTCTTAAAAGCTAACATTATTCTTGACATTTCTCCTCCAGAAACAACCTTTGATAATGATTTTAATGGTTCTCCAGGATTGGTAGATATCAAAAATTCAATTTTATCATTTCCATTCTGAGTAAAGTAATCCAGCTTGTCTATCTTTACTTTAAAAGAAACGTTACCCATATTAAGCTCTTTTAACTCTTTAGTAATTGCTCTTTCTACTAATGATGATATATTCTTCCTTTCTTTAGATAATCTATCACAACAATCTTCAAGAACAGCTTCAATAGAACGTATTTGAGACTTTATAGACTTAATTTCTTCTTCACAATTCATTAAAATTGCTAATTCATTGAATATATTCTCACGATATTCAAGTATTTCTTGTATAGTTTTTCCATATTTTCTTTTAAGTCTATTAATTAAATCCATTCTATCTTCTAGAAATTTTAGTCTCTCAGGATCATACTCTATACCTTCTTCATAATATCTTAGCTCTCTAACTATGTCTTGAAGCTGATAAACTGTTGACTCAATGGAAGCAGCAAATGTAGACAGTCTTTCATCATGCTTACCTAATTTTTGTAATATTATGTACATACTATTTAGTTGATCAATTACAGGCTTTGTATTGTAATCACTTGAGCTTAAGTTTTCTATTACTGTCTTTAAAGAATTTGATATTATCTCTACATTAGAAAGGATTTTAAATTGATTAGATATTTCTTCTTCTTCAGAGACTTTCAAACTAGCTTCATTTATCTCAGAAAGCTGAAATTTTAATAAATCTAACTTTCTCTCTTTTTCCATTTCGTTATTTGATATTTGTTTTAACTTATTTCTAAGAAAGGATAACTTTGAATACTCTTCTTTTACTTTTTCTTTTATAATTATTACGTCATCTTTGCCTAAACAATCTATAAAATCTATGTGCCGTTCACTAAATAATAATGACTGATGCTCATGCTGTCCATGTATATCAATTAATTTATTAGTTATATCATTAAGCATACTCAACGTAACAGTTCTACCATTTACTCTAGACGTGCTTCTTCCTGTATTATGTATTTCTCTTGTTATTAAAAGTGTGTCATCTTTTTCATAGTCTATGCCAAAATTCCCCAAAACACTAAGCATAATTTCTGGAGAATTTATAGAAAATAGAGCTTCAATTACTGTCCTATCAGAACCAGATCTAATATATTCTCTTGTAGCCCTGCCACCTAAAACCAAGCTTATTGCATCAATTATAATAGATTTACCTGTACCAGTCTCTCCAGTAAGTATATTAAGACCTTTTGTGAAAGAAATTCTTAGTTTGTCAATTATGGCAAAATTTTCTATGTTTAATTCAAGGAGCATTTTATAACCTCCAATTAATTAAGCAATTTATTAAAAATATCAACAATCTCCTTTATCTTATCTTGGTTAGTTATAGCCACAAATAACGTATCATCGCCTGCAATAGTACCAACTATCTCTTCAATTCCTAATGAGTCCACTGCTGAAGCACAAATCTGAGCAGCTCCCGGTAGTGTTTTTATTACCAAAAGATGACCTGCAATATCAATTGATACAATAGAGTTTTTAAATATTTTTATTAACCTATCTGTTGTACCTTCAGCATTTTGTCCCATTGCTGCATATTTGTACTTGCCGCTTTTTGATAATACTTTTACCAATCTAAGCTCTCTTATATCTCTTGATACCGTAGCTTGTGTCACATCAATTCCAGCCTTTTTCAGAAACTCAGCTAACTCTTCCTGTGTTTCTATTTCATGATTTTCAATTAGCTCTAATATTTTAGTCTGTCTTGAATATTTTTTCAATTTATTATCCCCTTTACCTTTGGTTTTACATAAAATTATGTCCTACATAAACAATATTTCTTTAGTTCCGCATATTGCTATTTGTACAAGTTTTACCACGAGTACATAATTATTATATCAAATGTAAAAATAAAACAAAATCGTTTATTTTACTTATATTATTATTTTTCTTATTTTAAATTAAAATATTAGAGTTTTATTCAATAGATTTATATTTCTCATATTATTACATGCTCTTTTATTTATTATAGTTCATTATGTGACTCAACTACTGTAGTTTCAATTAACTGGTCTATATCTATTACTTTATCACTATTTTTAACAATATGTGCTAAATATTCTCTATTACCTTCAGCTCCCTTAACAGGTGAATAAGTTAATCCTACAAAATCAAGATCTATCGTCCTGCAAAAATTATATATGTTTTTAATTACTTCCCTGTGGATATTTATATCCTTAATTACACCTTTTTTCCCGACTTTCTCTCTTCCAGCTTCAAACTGAGGTTTAATTAGCGCTATTATATCTACACTATCAGTGGTAAGCTCTTTTACTACAGGTAAAACAAGTTTAAGTGAAATAAACGAAACATCTATTGAAACAAAATTAGCTAACTCACCTATATCTTTTTTTGTGACATATCTGATATTAGTTCTATCCATAGCAATAACTTTTTTATTACTACGTATTTTCCAAGCAAGCTGCCCGTATCCTACATCTATTGCATAAACCTTTCTTATACCATTTTTTAGCATACAGTCAGAAAATCCTCCAGTTGAAGCACCTATATCTAAAGCAACTTTGTCTTCAAGTAAAACCGGGAATGTTTTCAATGCCTTTTCTAGCTTTAATCCACCTCTACTAACATATGGAATAGGATTTCCCTTTACAATAATATTACTTTCAACAGGTACTTTTACACCTGGTTTATCTATTCTCTCACTATCAATGAATACCAATCCAGCCATAATTATTTTTTTAGCTTTTTCTCTAGTTTCAACTAGACCATTCTCCACCAATAAAATGTCAATTCGCTCTTTATCATTTGCCATCAAATCTCTCCCTACATACTTACTCTATTCTTAATCGTTCTAGCAATACTATCAACATCCATTTCATACTGCTTGAAAAGTTCTTGTACGCTTCCATGCTCAATAAATTGGTCAGGAAAACCTATATTTATTATATCGCCTTTATATTTTAATCTAATAAGAAGATCATTTATATTACTTCCAAAACCTCCTATCTTAGCATTATCCTCCATTGTAACTATAATAGAATGATTTTTAGACAAATCTGATATTAATTCTTCATCCAAAGGTTTTACAAATCTAGAGTTAACTAAAGAGACATTCATATTCTCACCCTTTAGTTTTTCTGCTACCTTATATCCATGTTCAACCATTTTCCCAATCGCAATGATAGCTATATCTTTTCCTTCACAGATAATTTCACCTTTACCAAGCTCAATACCTTGCTTTTGTGAGCTATTAAAGAGATTATAGCAGCTTCCTCTAGGGTATCTTAATGCTATTGGGCCATCATAATCGGCACAAAAAGCAATCATATCAATAAATTCTTCTTCATCCTTTGGAGCCATTATTGTCATATTGGGTATATGGTTCAGATATGATAAATCAAATACGCCATGATGTGTTTCCCCATCATTTCCGACTAGACCTGCTCTATCAATCGCAAATGTCACCGGTAAATTTTGTATGCATACATCATGTAGAACTTGATCATATCCTCGTTGAAGAAATGTTGAGTATACAGCAAAAAATGGCTTTAATCCATTTGATGCAAGTCCAGCAGATAAAGTTACTCCATGTTGTTCCGCAATCCCTACATCGAAAAATCTTTTAGGAAATTTTTGCTTAAAATTAGTTAATCCAGTACCAGCTGGCATTGCCGCAGTAATTGCAACGATTTTTTCATTTTTTTCAGCTATTTTGACTAATGTATTACCTAATACATCAGAATATGATAGTTTGTTCGATTTGTTCTTAGCCTTTCCTGTATCTATATCAAAAGGAGATGCACTGTGAAACTTATCCGGATTATCCTCAGCAGGTTTATATCCTTTACCTTTTTTTGTCAATACGTGAATTAGCACTGGCCCTTCAACAGTTTTTGCTCTCTCTAAAACATCAACTATATCAGAAATATTATGTCCATTTATTGGCCCTAGATATTTAAATCCTAATTCTTCAAAAAAAACACCAGGAACAAGAAAATATTTAAAGCTGTCTTTAGCCCTTTCAGCGGTTTTGAAAACCTTCTTTCCTATTGCTGGTATACTATTAAGTATATTTTCAACATCTTCTTTCATTTTAAAGTATGTTGGTGCAGTCCTTATTCTATTTAAATATTGTGACAATCCACCTACATTTGGAGAAATTGACATTTCATTATCATTCAATATTACTATAAGATTAGTTTTCTCATCACCAGCATGATTTAGTGCTTCAAAAGCCATCCCTGCAGTCATAGCACCATCACCAATAACACTTATTATGTTACTTTTCTCTTTCTTTATATCTCTAGCTAGAGCGTACCCAAGTCCAGCAGATATAGATGTTGAACTATGTCCAGTTTCAAAAATATCATGTTCACTCTCTTTTCTTTTAGGGAATCCACTTAATCCTTTATATTTTCTCAGTGTTTGAAATTCATCTTTCCTACCAGTAAGTATTTTGTGAACGTATGATTGATGGCCTACATCCCAAATAATTTTATCTCTACTACTATTGAATACTTTATGTAAAGCTATTGTAAGCTCAACAACACCTAAATTTGAAGCAAGATGTCCTCCATTTTCAGCTACCACATTTATAATAAATTGCCTTATGTCACTAGATAGTATCTTTAATTGATCGATGTCCATTTTTTTCAAGTCATTTAAATCTTCGTAATTTGAAAGAATGTTACTCAATTTCTCCAACTCACTTTCATATGTTTTTTTTCTTTCTTAGCTCAGGAAGTATGTCTATGCCAATTTTCATATGTATTAGCATAAGAACTTTTGATGTGCAAAATATAATCTTTTCTGACTTTTTTATTGCAATTTCTTTTCCTATAGCTTTGCCTCCAACGGTAAGAGCTGCAATTATACCGCTCATAACTATACTTAATAATGTACCTTCTTTAAAACCATATTCATTGACTAGTTTCATAACAATTATTGTACCAGCAGCACCACTTATTATTCCACTTATATCTCCAATTACATCATTACAGAAATTTGATACCGGACCAGCATTTCTGACAAGTTTAACTGCATATTTTGCTTCTTTAACCTTATTCGCAGCCATTGAATGAAATGTTCTCTCGTCGGAAGCAGTTACTGCAATCCCTATCACGTCAAAAAAGACTCCAAATATTATAATAAATATTAAGCTTACAAAAGCTAATAAAATATCAAAATTTCTTAATATACTCTCAGATATTAAACTAACACTAATTGCTAACAAAAATGTCCATAGTGTTATTAATAATACCCATTTCATATTATATTTTTTCAATAAACTAAAGTTTTTATTTTTATTTTTTTTATCATTCTCTTTGGGCAATTTTATCCCTCCATTATTTCAATAGAAATAAAGCTGATAGCTAAAGGCTATCAGCTTCGAGTGGTGATATAGTAGATAAATCTTACGGCTTGAGGTCTAGCAGGTTTTCCCAGATAGAAACTGTCTGTCGCCAAAACAGCGGTTTCCCTTTAATTCCATCTCTATTCTGTCGCCACAAATAGGGCTAGATTGCCACTTAGTCCGCACTGTAATCCCTAATATATCTCTCTATTGAGAACAGTCTAGGAGATTTCCTCTACAGCCATGCTAATTTCTAGCCTCTTTTGCAAAATAGGTTTCGACAGCAAAACTTCTCTTTCCATGGGCCCATGGAATTTGAAGCTGCAACCGTGTTCCGCCTATTTCACTCAAGGCAGGCTACGCTGCACGTAGCTTTAACCACATTGCAGGTTAATCTCGTACGTAAGATGTCCGAGTCTCCACGGAGGTAGGGTCATCGCCCACATGCCATTGCGGATCGCCCCATCCTCCTTACTCCCAGAAACGACCCCCAACTGGGCGTCAGCAGCCGAAACCAGGAACTTCATCGATATGCCCTTTGACGGATTTTTAGCCCCGCCTTCAAAATTAGCTGTACTGACTAGAATACTGCACCACTCTAGACTAAAGTTAATTATAGCATAGGGTTTGAAACAAATCAAATATCATAAATACAATCATATGTTATATATATACGTAATACAAGATAGTATTGTTATCTATCAAATTATGTACGCCATACGTAAAATATCTAATTTTCTCTATATGTAAGATAATGAGATAAACTTATAAAAAAATTTGTATTCTTTTCATTAAATATTGACAAAGAATTGATAGCATCATTACACAACTCTTTTGTTTTTTCTATGGCCCTTTCAAGCCCATATAAAGTTAAGTATGTAAATTTATTATTAGCCTCATCGCTTCCAGTATTTTTACCTAGCTTGTCTTTGTCACCAATTCTATCTAGTATGTCATCACGTATTTGATAACTTAGTCCGATTGCTTTGCCGTACTCTCTGAGCCTTTTAACTTGATCGTCTGTTCCACCAGCTGCTAATCCACCAGCTACAATTGAAGCTTCTATTAAAGCTGCCGTTTTGTTTTGATGTATAAACGATAGTAATTGTTCATTTAAAGCATTATTATCCGAGAGTATATCAGCTGTTTGTCCTCCAATCATACCAAATACGCCCGAAGCTCTTCCCACCTCTTTTATTGCATTTATATATCCATCGTATTTCGTCATACAATGCTCAATTCCATTTATCATAGTTTCAAACGCAAAATTCAATAGTCCATCTCCAGCAAGTATTGCAATTGCATCACCGTATATTTTATGATTTGTCAGTTTTCCTCTTCGATAATCATCATTATCCATAGCTGGTAAATCGTCATGAATTAGTGAATACGTATGTATCATTTCAATTGCAGCCGCAATTGGAAGAGCTGGCTTATAATCTCCACAAACTAATTCACTTGCCTTTAAAGTAATAATAGGTCTTAATCTTTTACCGCCTGCAAATATGCTATATCTCATAGCTTCATAAACTCGATTCTGGGGTGAATCATCTTTTGGTAATATTCTATCAAGTTCTTGGTCCACAATAATCTTATATTTATGCATTTCTTGATTCAATTTCATATTTTCCTCCTATTCATTAGTGTCAAAGTCAACCTCTTCAAGCTCATTATAATTGTTACTTAGTATGATTTTAACCTGGCCTTCAGCTTTATTTAATAATTCATTACAATATTTGTATAACTCTATTCCTTTTTGAAACTTAGTCAATGATTCATCTAAACTTAAATCCCCATTTTCTAGCTGATTTACTGTCATTTCAAGTTCGTCAATAGCTTCCTCAAAGGAATAATCTTTTTTCTTTCTACCCATATTCTCACCTTTCCTTTACACTATTGGTTAATTACTTTTACTTCAATCTTTCCATCCTTCAATATAATAACTAACTTTTCTCCAATTTCAACTTGGTTTACAGATCTTATGATTTGCCCTGTTTTATCTGAAGTTATAGAATAACCTCTGCAAAGCACAGATAAAGGACTCAGCACATCAAGCTTATTCCCTAAACTATCTAACTTATTTCGATATCTCTGATAAGACTGTTCAAAGCCTCTTTGTAAATCCTTGAAAATTACATCTATCCTTTGTTTATCATCATTTAATCTATATAAAGGGCTATTAAATAATATTTTCTCATTAATAACTTCTAACTTGTTCTTCTTTTTATTTATTAAAGACACATATGATGAACACAATTTCTTGAAATTTGAATTCAATTTATAATGCAATTCTTCAGTGAAGGGAACAGATAATTCTCCAGCAGCAGAAGGAGTAGGTGCTCTTAGGTCAGATACAAAATCTGCTATAGTAAAATCAGTTTCATGACCTACTGCAGATATTATAGGTATTCTTGAATTGAAAACAGCTCTTGCCACATCCTCTTCATTGAATGCCCACAGTTCTTCTATAGACCCTCCGCCTCGACCAATTATTATAGTGTCAATATCATCTCTCAAATTAAAATAGCTTATTCCTTCGCAAATCTCTATATGAGCCTTATCTCCTTGTACTAAAACAGGATATACAATGATATCAGCTGTCGGCATACGTCTACTAATAACTGTTATTATGTCCCTTATAGCTGCCCCAGTAGATGATGTAACAACCCCTATTTTTTTAGGAAGAAAAGGAATAGATTTTTTGTATGTTTGATCAAATAAACCTTCTTTATCCAGCTTCTTTTTAAGATTTTCAAACTTTTCGAAGAGTTCGCCTATACCCTTTTGTTTCATACTTTTTACATAGAGCTGATAGCTCCCGTCTTTTTCAAAAACTGAAACATAGCCTGTAAGTATAACTTTCATTCCGTCTTTTGGTATTAGATTCATCTGTCTATTATCATTATTAAAAAAAACACATTTAATTTTACTTTTATCATCTTTCAAAGTAAAGTACATATGTCCACTAAAATGATATTTATAATTAGAGATTTCACCCTCTACGTTAATATTGTATAGTATTGGATCGCTAGTAAGCAATCTCTTAATATATTGATTTAGTTCAGCAACCTTCAATGGCTTCAAATCCATATTCCAAGCCTCCACTTAAGTTAATTTCCTCTATTTACTCTCCCTAAATATGCTATGCCTATTGCATTGTCAGTACAAAACTCCTTAGGAGGAAAGTAAATAGTAGCTACGTTTTTCTGACATATTTCCGTATTTAAAATATCTCTTACATATGAGTTTGCTGCTACTCCCCCTATAATTAAGACATCTCTTATATTAAATTTAGAAGTTGTATATTTTATGATATTTGCTAAAGAAAGCGAAATGCAATAAAACGCACTTCTGGCTACATCTTCAGGTCTGTACATGTTATCAATTAGCTTATAAAAAAAAGTTTCTGCACCAGAAAAATTAATCCATGAATCATTTGTACTAATAGGTAGAATGTCGCTAATTCTTGATCCTTGTTGAGATAAAATATCTAACTCCTTCCCACATGGAAATTTTAGTCCAAGCTTTACTCCAATCCTATCTACAAGTTGTCCAGCACTTATATCCTTTGTACCTCCTATAATGTTAATATCATAATTTTGATTATCATTTCTAACATAAAGAAGTTCGGTGGTCCCACCTGATATATGAAGAGCCAAAAAATCTTTTCTAAAAGCAATATTGCATCCAAGTAAGCCGGCAGCTATATGCCCTTCTTGATGACTAAACTCTTTATACTTAACATCTAAAATTTTAGATAGTATAAATGCCTGTCCTTGAGATACTTTAAAAACAGGCATGTAAGATTCTTCATTATTTCTAGGTTTAACACTTGCTGATACGGTTACAATTTTTGATACATCAATTTCTTTTCTTAGATTTTTAATCAATTTTGGTAAATTATTCACATGTTGAAAGACAGCTTCCTGTTGTCTCAGTCCTCTTTTTCCTGAGGGTACTTTCAATATTTCTCTATCTTCAAAAACTATTATACCGTCTTGATTTACTACAGATAATGAAGTAGTATACGCGCTAGTATCTATACCTAAATAATATCTATCCATTATTGTCATCTCTATCACGTACTAATCCACCTAAAAGTCCATTAACAAACTTGCTAGACTCGCTTGTACTGTATTTTTTTACAATATCTATAGCTTCATTTATTGAAACTTCTATAGGGATTTCTTCTTCATACATTATTTCAAACACAGCAATTCTTAAAACTGCCAAGTCGACTTTGGGCATCCTATTTAGTCTCCACCCTTGAGAATATTTTTCTATGTTCCTATCTATTTCTTCTTTATTTTGTACTATCTTATTTACAGTTTTAAAGATATAGTCTTTATCTTCACCATTTAATTCATTGTTTGCCATAAATAAATCTACTATATTTTCGGTAAAATCATTATTTGCTTCCATTTGAAACAATAGTTTCATAGCTGACTCTCTTGCAAATTTCCTCCCCATATTTATCCTCCTTATGCTTTATTATATTAGTTTTCGTCATTTTTAATATTATATGTACTATTTGATCTTTCCAGGAGGAAGTATTCTATCTAGTATTTCGCTTAAGCTTTCCTTGCCATCTATTTTACTCCCTAAATAATATCCTATAGTAATACATATTGCAATAAACAAAGCTCTAAAGAAACCAATGAGTAAAATAATCACTGCAGCAATAAATCCAACTAAACTGCCCACTACTTTACCTTGATGTTTTTCTAATAGACTTATAATACTTTCCTTTATCATATTAGACACCCTTTATTAAAATTATTTTACCACTTTTGTTGGTGTTGTAATATTAATTATTTCAACTTTTATCTCCTGTACTTCAACTCCAGTACACTTTTCTATATGTTCTTTAACCTTGTTTTGTATACTTACAGTAGTCTCTGGAATAATTACATCTGGATTTACTAATCCTTTTATAGATATAATTAACCCTTCTTCTTCAACGATAACGTTTGTTTTTATGTCTTTAATACCTGTAAAATTAGATGTAATACTTTGTGCAAGGCCTTCAACTGTTTGAGTAGAAATTTTTAATTCACCGAGATTTGTATGCCTAACAATATATTTTTCCTTCTTTTTACTGCTCAATCCTGATAACAAAAATCTAATGCTAACAAGCAAGAATGCTAGTCCAATTATTGAGTATAAATAATTTCCTTTTACAGAATTAAAGTACATCTCTACATTGTTAATTGACAAAGCACTGATTAGATCAAAAGGTATCAAAATAAACACTATAGAAACAATCGCTAAACAAAAAGTATAAATTGTTAGCACTATTCTATCTAATATTTTCATATCCACACCTTCCTTAATATAACTTAAATTAACCCTCTGAATTTTCAGAGGGTTTTGTTTACTATTTTACTCTAGTCTGTGATTGGTCTTCTTCTTCTTTCTGTTCTTTTTCTATATTTACACCTTGAATATTGATATTCACTTCAACAACATTCAATCCTGTCATAGTTTCAACAGCATTTTTAACACTTTCTTGTATTTCCCAAGCTACTTCAGGAATTTTAGCACCATATTCAACTATTATGTATAAATCAATTGCAGCTTCCCTTTCTCCAACTTCAACTTTTACGCCTTTATTGAGATTCTTTCTTCCAAGGATTTCTGCAATACCTCCGGCTATGCCACCACTCATACCTGCAACACCTTTTACTTCTGTAGCTGCTAGACCAGCAATAATGCCTACCACTTCATCTGCTATTTTGATTTGTCCATAGTCTACTATATCATCTTGTTTATCAACGTTTGACAAGAAATTCACCTCCAGCATCGTTTAAATTCTATACAGATATTATACCAAAACGTCTATACATTTACAAACATTACTAAAACTTTTTCATTATTTTGATGTTGGAAGGATCAATACTAGTTTCACTTTTTACAATTTCAAGTATTTTCATAACATCTTGTTCAGAAAGCTCTTTTACAGAAACTACTACTCTGGCACTGTCATTCTTTAAAAAAACTAGAGCATCTTCAAAACCTTTAGCTTTAACTAAGCCCTCTACATATAATTCTGTTTCTGCTATCTGACCAATACTTATTATTTCATTTTGAGCGTTAGTTCTCATATCCTCGTTAGTCTTTTCATTGTTTACTATTTCATTTAACCTTTCAATCAAGCTTGCTCTAAGCTTATCTCTTGATAGTCTGTATTCAATAAAATAATTACTACTCCTCATATTTTCTTCTTTTGTAATTGTTTCTTCTATATCATCATCTGTATCAGTTTTAAGATCATCTATCATACTATCCCTACTGTCAACAACTGGTATATCATCTAATTCTACTTCAGATAAATTTTCTGACACTGTTTCTACAATGCTATCATCTACTAAACTATTTATTTTCATAAGCTGATCTTCTTCATGCTGCTGGTACTCATTTGAGGATTGAAGTAAGGATTTTTTTGTTAGCTGATGATTAAGATATCCAACTACTACAAGCAAACAAATTAGAGAAATAATAAGAACTGTTTTTTTCTTTAATATCATATAAACCCCTCCTAATTACTTGAATAAATTTCCACTTTATTACCAGATATGCCAAGAACCGTTTTTACAGCTGAATATAGTTTCTCCTTTACTTCAATATTCTCTGCACCTTCTGCTACCACCACTACACCTCTTACCTTTGGCTTTACTTCTTTTATTATCATTAGTGACTCATTCCCGCTTCCTGTGACTACTTGTTGCGTTAAATCCTCTCTAACAACTTCCCTAGCTCCTCCTTGTGCATCTTTTTCATCAGTTTTTTCATTCATTTGTGTTGTATTAAATGCAGGTATTCGCTCTGCAGTATCTTCTAAAGTAATCATTACGTTAACTTTGCCCACTCCCTTGATTTGTCCTAGTATATTTTTAAGTTTTGATTCTATAGTAGAAGAATAATCTTCAAATAAATTATCCTCAATGCTAGTATATTTGTCTTGAACAGTCTCTCCCGTAGATAAGGAGAAATTGTCCTTCTCATCATTAGAAAAAAATACATTTGACATAATAACTATCAGTACTCCTAAACAAAGCAGTATGATAAGGTTAGATGTAAATTTCTTAGACTTATCTTTACTTACCATTTCTTTTATTTTTTCTAACATGTTTTCCCCCCTATTAGCTTTCTGTTTCTAAATATACTAAAACTTTATCTTCAGAGATTTTATAATACTCAGAGATTTTTTTTTGTATTTTTTTGCAACTTTCAGATGTTTGAATGCTTTTAGTCGAGTCACTATCTAGCGTACTTATTACAACATCTTGAATCTTATTGACTTTGATTTCATCATTTTTCTGAATACCTTCTTTTTTTGCTGTCATGATAGCAAGTTCTATTCTAGTTATATCTCCATAATTATTTTGAATGCTGTCCTCTATAATATCAATGTCTAGATTTAAGATATCAAAATCACCCTCTTTAGATACCATCTCGCTGATCTCTTTATGCAACTTTTGCTTATACATGTTGATTATCTGTTTATTCTGCAGTTCAATATATTCTGAGTTCCCAGTTTGATCATAAGAAAATGATTCTCCTATATTAGCAAAAACTTCTCTTTCTATATTTATATCTTTAGTTATCAAATTTATGAATGGATTTATTAAAACTATAATAATTAATAGCCCAATTATCATTTGTATGTACCTTTTCATATTGCTGCTAGGTAAAATAATCTCGAGAAAAGTAACAAATACAATCATTATGACTATATTAATAATCCACTCTCTCATAAAATTTATCATTTAATCACCTACCTTAGCATAACTGTAATATTGCCAGCTCCAATTATTATTGTAACTGCAATAAAGAACATAACACCTACAGCTGAAACTGTTGCCAAGAGCATAATAAGCGATTTGCTTATTTCTCCTAAGCAATCTACTATTCTGTTATTAGCGATTGGTTCAATAACAGCACTAGTAAGCTTATATACAATAATTAAAGAGATTATTTTCATAACTGGTATGATACAAATAAGGAATAACGCTATCATTCCTATTACTCCTACAGCATTCTTTAATATCATAGAACACCCAACGACCGTTTCCATTGCATCAGAAAGAAATTTTCCGACTATAGGAACGAATTTATCTACAGCAAACTTTGCTGTTCTTATAGTCACTCCATCTACTTTTGACGAAGTCACCCCTTGTATAGATATTATTCCAATAAAAATAGTAAGTACCACTCCAATTATTCCAGTTGATATCTGTCTTATAAGTCCTGATAATCTTGATATTTGTATCCTACTAGAAATCTTGCTTACAATTCCAACAATTGCTCCAAAAAAAATCATTGGTAGAATTATATCTCTCATAAGTGTACTCACTACGCTTACCGCTCCTAATATTATCGGTCTAAATAATGCCGAGGAAGTAATACCTCCTACTGCTAACAATAGAGTTAAAAGTGTAGGTAGAAGCACTTGCATTAGAATAACCATGTCATTAATGGCACTTTTTGCTATATCCATAGCCATAATAAAACTCTTTATAGCAATAGAAGTGAGAACTAAATAGCATACATAAAATGCGAGCTCTCCAACAGTATCTTTTTCAAATGCACTTTGTAAATTCATTAAGACAGAGCAGATTATGCTAAGTACTAAAAGTTTCACTAATAAGCTTGAATTAGCTATAACCTCCCTAAAAACAAGTTTAAAGATTCCATTTACCAAATCTTTACCTTCTAAAACCTTTTCACCCTTAATCAAGGAAACCATAAATTCTTTAAAATCAATTTCTGGTAATATATCATCTGTTGTCCTACTAATGTCTTTTACTAATCTTTCTAGCTCCTCTATCTTTAAATTATCTATCTGCTGCTCAATCAAATTGTCGAGACTCAGATTCTCATCATCACCATCATATGAATATGCAATACATGGAACAAAAGTTATGATTGTAATAATGAAAATAATTAGTGTTTTTCTTTTCATCTTTTCACACCTTAAGGTATTATTTTGATTATCAAATCTAGTAATGCTGTTAAGATTGGAATAGCAAGAACCATAATAAGTATTTTCCCGCCAAGCTCTATTTTTGAAGCTATAGCATTTTCCCCAGCGTCTCTCGATATCTGCGCTCCAAATTCAGCTATATAAGCAATACCTATTACTTTAAGTATGGTTGAGAAGTACAAAAAATTTAAATCAACTCTTTCAGCTAAATTACTTAATACTTGTACAACGTAATTGAGTTTCGTAATAACAAATAGAAAAATCAATAAGCCTGTAACAATACTTATTTGAAGTGCATATTCAGGCTTTTGCTGTCTCAAAACAACAGCAAGTATAGTAGCTATTATTCCTATCCCTACAATCTGAAGTATCTCCATAATATATCTTCCTCGTCAATATAATTGAAATATGGTTTTTACGCTATCAAACAGTTTGCTTATTAGGTTTATTACCATTGTCAACACTATTACAACTCCCACTAAAGTTGCTATATGCGCATATTCTTCTTTACCAATTTTCGCAAGAACATTATGCAATATTCCTACAACTATACCAATACCTGCAATCTTAAAAATCAAATCTACATTCATAACATTACCTCCTTCTATATCAATATAGAACCAAAACTATAGCAAATCCTATTAGTACTCCCAAACTCTTATAAAGCTTGACATTGTTGTTTTTCTTTTCTTCAGCATCTCCTTGTTGTGCCTGAAGTTGAACTAATACAGTTTTAAAATGCTTTTCTTGATCAGACCTATCAGATGCACCCAAACTCCGTCCAAGTGACAATATAACCTCTATATCCTCATTTTCTAAATACATTCTTTCCTTTAATATATCTGATGCATATATAAAACTATCAAGTAAAGTGAAGTTTCTATTAGAAACAAGATGTTCTTTTATATCTTTAAAAACATAAGAAACTTTTTTATTTCCTTTCCTATATACCTCATCTAAAGCATCCGGTATTGGATTTGCAGAATAAATTATTTCAGTTTCTAATAATTGGACACAATTATATAACAATTTAAGATTATTAACTCTATCCCTAAATCTCCTACTATATATTAATCCCAAGGTTGAAGATGAAATAATAATCAATAAGCTTCCAAATATTTTTATCATATACATTTTTTCACCTCATGTCTTTTCACTTACTATATGATTGATTTATAGCTTGTTCCATCTATTATGTCGCGTACTGTTCCTACTCCTTGAGAATTGTCTAGTATAATTATTCTTTCAAAGATATTTTCTTTCACTATTTCTCTAAGGTTTGGCTTCGAACATATGTCATTTATGTCTTCCCCGTGTACTGTAGCGATTATCTTAACACCTGCTTTAATCGCTTCATGTATAGCCTTAATATCTTGTGAACCACCCAGTTCATCTGTTGCTATTACATTAGGAGACATAGACCTTAATAGTATTATTATCCCATCATATTTTTGACATCCATCAAGTATATCAGTCCTTACCCCAACATTGTTTTGTGGTGAACCCCTATACAGTCCTCCTAACTCTGATCTCTCGTCAACGATCCCAACCTTTATTCCTCTAAACGAATATCTAGGTACACCATCACTAATATTCCTTATTAAGTCTCTTAACATAGTTGTTTTTCCACACTGAGGGGGTGATACAATTAATGTATGATATATTGTATTTGGTTTTTTTATAATATGTTTGAAAAGTTTGTCCGAAACACCAATTTTTTGTCTAGCTATTCTAAGATTGAGTGAAGAAATATCTTTTATAGTTTCTAAACCACCTTTTCCATAAACAGCCTTTCCTGCTATACCCACTCTATGTCCACCTTTTATCGTAATAAATCCATTTCTCAGCTCTTCCTCTATAGAATAAATAGAATAGTTGCATAATATTTGAAATGTCTTTACAATATTGTCTTTACTAACAATATAGCTATCAATATTTTTTTCTGATATTTCACTATTATGAGTTACATAAAAATCTAGACCTTCCATACATACCATTAAAGGTTTCTCAGTCCTTAACCTTATTTCCTCAATTCTATGCATAGCTTCCAATGATATTTTAGACATTAAGTCACTAAGCATAGGATCTAAGTATTCAATAACTCTTTCAAAAGAGTTATCACTAAAGGACAATTTTTTTTTCTTGAAATTACTATTCATTTGTACATTCATGACCTGTCCCTCCTTTATATATAAGTATGATAGGCTTTCTATATTATGCTAAAAAAGAAAAAAAACCTGATGTCTTTTGACATCAGGTTTTTAGCTTTATTATTCACAATCACATACTATTAATTCATGGCAATTAGGGCATTCAGTTTCTCCATCTTCATCAAATAAATCTTTATCTAGATAGATTGTTTCGTGACAATGCGGACAAATATACTCTAAATAATCTATATCATCCTCAAAGTCTTCATAGTCATCATCTTCATCAAATTCACCAAATAATTCTTCTTCCACATCAGCTAAGTCTTCATCCATAAAATCAACATATTCATTTAATTCATCTTGTTCGTCATTTAAATCATTCATAGCATCTGCAAAATCTTCTAGGGTATCAATTATATGTAATAATAATTTACCCTCTTTGCTGCTTTCTTCAACTTCTAACCCCTCTGCTAACCCTCTAAGATAAGCAATTTTCTCATATAAGTATTCCATAACATTGACCTCCTTTTATCGGTTTTTTCATTTTATATTATTGCCTAAACTCTTGACAAATACTCATTAGTTCTTGTATCAATTTTAATTTTATCTTCAATATTAATAAATAGAGGTACAGAAATAATTGCTCCTGTTTCAACCGTTGCAGGCTTAGTAGCTCCTGTAGCTGTATCTCCCTTAACTCCTGGCTCAGTATGAGTTACTATTAATTCAACAAAGTTTGGAGCTTGAACCTCAAATGCTTTACCTTTATAGAATCTAATAACTGCAGTGTCATTTTCTTTAATATATTTAACTGCATCTTCAACTTGTTCATGATTAAATGGTACCTGCTCATAGGTTTCAACATCCATAAAATAGTATAGCTCTCCATCATTGTATAGATATTGCATTTCTTTAGTCTCAATATGAGCCTTAGGATATTTATCACTAGGATTAAATGAAGTATCTTTTGTAGCACCAGTTATTATATTTCTTATTTTAGTTCTTACAAAAGCAGCTCCTTTTCCAGGTTTAACATGTTGAAAATCAATTACTTGATAAATATCTCCATCCATTTCAAAAGTAATACCTTTTTTAAAATCACTTGCTGAAATCATCTTTAAACCTCCTGTAATTATTAATTTGTAATAGTTATAGACTTTGTAGTCTTAAAAAGCTAGTAGTCAGTAATAAAATAAACTTCATTGTAACATTAGTATTAACTCCATTTAAAACTTTATTACTATATTACTATAACCAAATGTGAATTTATACATGTTACCATCAAGTTAAGTGAATTCCTATAATATAATATCATAATTTTAAATGTTTGAATAGAAAAAAATAAGCAATAATACGTCTATTTGGTAATTTATTCACAATTATGATGTGGTGACTTTGAAACTATCTGTATTGCCTTCGCTATCTCTCTTGTAATATCAACATCATATTGTGGTTCCATCTCGTCAACTTTTGTAAATAGCTTGCCTTGCTCAGTTACTACATATCTGGGTGGTAAATTATTCAATGCTATAGCAGATATATCTAATTTACATTTGTTGCATTTGCATATATTTTCGTATCTATCTATCATCTTATCCAAACATCTTTTTACAGTATCTTCCATATAGTTATGCAATTCCATAATCCTTTCCCTCCATAAGAAACTTATTTAGTTTTATTAATTCGACTTATTTTTAATATATCCTTCAAATATTTGATTTTTTAATAGTATTCTTCCTGTAGCTGGAACTATTGTAATTTCACAATATCTATTAGTTTCATCATCAAGGACTCTTATTGTTCCGCTTTGCAACGGAGCTCCAATGTAGCTAAACCAAACATTCCCTCCACTAATATTATGTACAATCTTAAAGTTTTTTTCTAATTTGACATCTTTTACTTGTATACTATTTCGCGAAATAACATATCTATTATACTCTAAAGAAATCTTGTAATTCTTTCCTTCTGTCATCTTCATATATCTTATACTCCTTATGTCATCTCTCAACATTCTGCTGCTTGCCATCAGAAAATAATCTCGTCTATCTATTTTAGGGATCACCATAGATGCAATTATTGCAAGAAGTGATAAAACTACAAGCAGTTCTATTAACGTCATACCTCTATCATACTTTTGTCTTCTCATTATCATTACCTCCTATGAGAATTCCTAAAGCATATTTTGCTTTTTAAAGTTTTCTTTTGCCCATTAACATCTAAATATAATATTATAGTGACACCATCTGCTTCAACATATGTCTTGTTAAATGGTATTGGCTCTACTTCAATTTTTTCAATATAATTTCCTGCTTCTACAGTAGCACTACCATATAGTCCTATTCCATACTTTAGATTATATGTATTAGTTCCAGTATCTTTACTTAGCTGAAAAATATAGCCTTTGTCAGTTTTATTAGGATGATTTTTCACAATTATTTTTCTAAGCATAACCTTCTCATTAGTATTTTGCTTAGCTACTCTTCTCATATCCTCTAGATATATAACTTGACTAGCCTCTATCATCTTATCCTCAATAAACCCAATTATAAACTGGCCTTGCTGCTGTAGTTCAATATCATTGTCAGCTTCATAGAACATATTGCTGTTTATAATTAAAATAGAAAATATTAAAGATACTACTACTCCTGTTAACGCTATAGATATTAAAAGTTCAATTATTGTAAATCCTTTATTATAACTACATGAAATAAGCCTCATAGTTAAATCTCTCTTTCTATTTTCCAATCAATAACATGTATTAATTCATCGACATTGGCACCAAAGCGTATTGTTTCGTCATCATATTTCGGGATATCTACTTTTAATTTTAATACTATTTCTTTTTTTATGTTCTGATATATATACGTTGACTTTACTTCTACCAAAAAATCATTTGGATTCTCTATAAGACTTGCAGCTATTCTAGGATATCCGTTTTCATATATTAAATATGAGGTACTATTATTTAGCAAATTTATTAGTCCTTTTGTTGAATCTACATCCATACATGTTCCCTTCAAATAATTCTTAAAATAAGACTGGAATATTTCATTAGTATAGTTCTTATCATTTAAGTCATCTTTCATATCAGAGTAAACATTGCGACTTTGTTTCTCAACTTCGGTATAATCTTTTGTTTTATTAAATGCATAATTAATTGCTTCACTTATAAACTGCCTAGACATCATATATGCCTCATCAATACCTGCCTCGGATGAATAAAAAGCTTTTTTCATTTGACTATTTAGTTTTTTCATTTTATAATTCATTACTGACACTGATAATGCAACACTACCAATTATTACTATTACCGAGATTGTAAATAGTAAGAAAACTAGAGCTGAACCTTTGCAGTTAATTTTTTTTCTTTTCACAGTATCACTCCTAATAATAGAGAACTTTATAGCTCCCTAACTTTTCTAATATATTTCCATTACTAATAATCTCAATAATAACTTTATACATCTTGTCGTGGTATTCATCGATTTCACTTATATCAATTATAATTTTAAAATCATCATCAAAATGAATAGTTCTACCAATGTTGATATCACTAGAAGCTTTGATACATTCCATATAGCTTTGAGCTAATAAAGTAGCATTATATTGTTGTTCGGATTTTTTGTTTATCTTAGCGGTATTAACTAGCAGTGATGAAACAGCAATGACTGTTATTCCTAATATAGCCAAAGTGAATAGTAACTCTATAAGTGAAAGCCCTATGTTGTTGTTTAATCTTTTTACCATAAACCCTCACTCCAAAATATAATAATGTTTCACGAAACTATATATACAGTATTAGAACAGTATATATTTGAAATATTCACTATTTTTTCCAAAATACCTCTATTTTTTTAATTTTTTTCTAGTCTTGCATATATAAATAAAAAAAGACAAATCCTGTAACATTATAGGATTTGTCTTTTTCTATTTGTCGATAGCACTAATATCTTCATTCATTTATTAAATAAAGCATATACAACGCCTCTGCTCTAGTTATATTATTTTCCATAGAGTTATAGCTCTTGCTTCGAGTATCCTTATAATTCAGCATATAATATGCAGTATTGCTCCAATTAAAATTAGTATCGTTAGTAACTTGTTGCATAATATTATTTAATTGATTGTAAGTAACTGTGTTATAAATTTTAAAAGTATTATCAGGATATATCTCCATATAGCCATTTTTCAACGCGTAAGCTACAACATTTTTGTAGTCCCCAAAGCTTTGATAATCATCAAGTTTTTCTAGTTGTTTCACATTTGCATCAAGATCACTTAAATCCCAGTTATAAGCCTTGCATAATAGTCCTAATAACTGCCCTCTAGTAATAGGGGCATCTGGTCTATATGAGTAATCAGCAAAAAGACCAGCAAGTCCTCTTCTAGCATACGCATTTATTTCATCTTTAGCCCAATGTGATCTTATGTCTTTAATGTTTTTAGCTTCCTGATCTATAAAGACAGCGTACACTCCATTACTAGTATTTATCGATTCTGGTTTTATATAAGTTATAATTCTGTTTTGTGATATTTTACTTGGTAAATAAACCCAAAAATTGTTTGCAAATTTATATATCCCACCACTTTGCGGGCCATAATACTCAAAGCTTAATTCTAGTGTCTTATCGTCATTGAATTGAAAAGACGAGTTTGAAATTTTTAAAGTGTATATATCAGATGCTTTTATTAGCTTATAATTTGATGGCAGGTACCAATCATATGTTTCTCTAAGACCATCTATAGACAATCCTACATCATTATAATATGTACCCTCACTTACTTTAACACTAATTCTTTTATCAGCAGTAGTTATTTCTCCTCCACTTATAGGAATTATTTTAGTTTCTAGCTTAGTTATAAGACTATTATGACTTAAATTTTGATACGATTTTATATACCCTTCAGTAAGGCCTTCGTTATAGCCACTTATAAATCCCTTTTGATATTCTTCAGTCTCTAGATTAAGTCTGTATTCTCTAATAATTCCAAATTCATATGACTTATGTCTATTCACATCATTTGGCTGCCCAAGAAGCAAATCCATTTGACTAAAACCCTCGCCTCTTTTGAGTCCAATTTCTTTACCATTCTTATAACCATTTTGGTACATAATACTATTAACCATAGAATTTGAATTTCTAAAACATTCATTATACTTTTGTTCAAAAGCATATTCGAAAGACGATATAAACGCTTCTAAATACTCTTCTGAGTCTCTGTTTAATGAGAAATCAATAATAATTCTATTTATGGAAGGTAAGCTACTTTCCCAATTGCTTTTCTTGCCTAAGAAAAAATCCTGTTTTCCATATATTTCACCTAATAAACTTCCAAAATACTCTCCATCACTATTTCCTTGATAGTAAGAAGCTTCAAATGAAGTGAATTTAGCCTTCCTATACCCTTCTTCGTATCCTTCTTTAAATTTGTTTCTAAAAATAGCTATAAAATTAGACCTATATTTACTAGTCTCACTTTTTAAGTCAAATGTTTCTGCAATAGATGAACTAGAAGGAACAGCTTTTGTCCATCTATTGGATTTGCCGCTACAATAGTCTCTGTACCCATAAGCTTCACCTGTTGCATATCCTAAATCTTCTGCATAGTTTGCTGTGCTTTTTTCTTTGTCTTTGTCATTTTCATCATCTTTATCTTTAGACGTTGTGTAAGTTTCATTGTATCCATCCTTAAACCCATCCTTAAATCCATCTAAAAAATAGTTTTTGTATCTAGTACTTTCTCTTTCTAATTCATAATCTTCTATTATTTCATCATTACTAGGAATTGCTTTTGAGTAGCTTTTTCTATTACCTTCTTCTATATCATCCTCTGCTTCTTCTATTCCACATAGCCATCCTTCTGAATACCCATCCTTATATCCCTCGTTAGAAGGTTCAGCATGTGAATTTGTATTGGAAAAAGATAGTAAAAAACAAAATACTACAACCAATATAGTAATATAATTAATATACTTTTTCACAATCATCACCCTTTTCAGCCATTATTTTGGTATAACTAATATTTGACCTGCCTCTAGAGTACTATCACTAAGGCCGTTTTGATTCATTATTGCCTTCGATTTGATATTTGAACCATACATTTTTTCACTAATAGATTCCAATGTATCACCATACTGTACTACGTAAAATATATAGCTTGTATTCTCTTTATCTTCCTTATCTATGATTGGATAAAGTGCTTCTAGATTGTCAAATAAAATTACTCCATAGTCATCTCTATTTGCTCCTAACTGTAAATAAAGTCTGTCTAGCTTTAATGGGTATACATTTATATCTTGAGGAGGCATACTTTCTATATACTCCCAGCCTTTCCAATTGACTCCTCTTACTAACTCTAAATCAATTTTATTTCCTTCCTGATCCTTAAATCTAAGCCCTATAGTTGCAGGCGAATAAGCATATGAATGCACCCACACTCCTAAAGATGATGGTGGATATTTTAAAACTATATCTTTATCATCAAGTGCTATGTAAGCTCTCTCTTCAATATTACCTGTTGATATAAAATACTCCGTTCTTAAACTATGCTTACCATACTTAGAACTATTAAATAAAGAAACCTTGCCAGTAACGTTTGAGCTTGAGGTCATAAAGTATACATTATTATTTTCAAAATCCTCTATGACAATCCTATTACTATTATAATTTGAAATTGGATTGCCTTCATTATCATAGACTGTATCAGTTTTTTCTTCAGTATTTTCCTTATACCCTTCAAAAGACTTAAAAGGATTTTCTTTAGTTATACTTCGGGCATATGGCTTATATGTATAATCAGTATAGCCTTCTATCACTTCATCATAACTATATGTATTTAATCCAATCTGACCAATCAACAAATTATTATTTTTTTTTGATAAAGTTAGCTGAGTTACTAAGAATTTTTTCGGACTATTTCTAATCTGAGAGAAAAAAGAACTTAAATCATCATAACTTCCTTCAAAAGGTATTGATATCCCAAGGTATTTAGTTTCTATTTCATTTATAGTTGCTATATCAGGTCCACTAAAATTCATACTCGGGATATACAATTTATTACTATCAATAATTTCACTTAGTAGATGCATTATTTTAGGTTGATCAATATTAGAAAAATATTTTGCTCTAGTATACTTTATATTCTTATTTACCTCGTTCCATTTGTCCGTTATGAGCTTATCTTTACCAAGTATAGAGTTTATTTCATGCAACTCAGTTTCATAACTAGCTTTCTCTTGCTCAAGCTCTGATATTTTAGCACTTTGAACTGTTATAGTAAATTTATTAATAATCCATAAAAACACTACAAATAGCAGTATTATAAGTAACCTCTTCTCTTTTTTGCTTATATTAATATTTCGTTTTGAGAAACTTTTAGTTAATATCTTGGTCTCCATTTTCTCTCCCCTCCTGAAGCTGAATGCTCATAATAAAGCTATAGTAATTATTTTGATGCAAAATAGTTGGTATGAAAATTGTCTCGAATTGTTCCAATTCTCCCAATCTATGTTGAAAATCAGAAATAGCTATTTTATCTTTTGATGTTCCTTCTATTGTTATAGAGTTAGAAGTTAATGTCATTGAATTGAGAAAAACTGTTTCAGGAACTCTCATAGTAATAGCGTCTAGTAAGTATTCATTTATTATGTCATTAGAATTTATATACTCATCTAATATTTTTAAACGCATAAGCTTCTCACCAAATTCATTGATTTCTCTTTCTTTCTGTAAAATTTCAGTAATTTTTTTATCAGCTTTCTTAATTTCTACTTGTTGCTTTAAAGCTGCTGCTTCAGCAGTAAGTCTGCTTATTTTAACAAAATTGAAAGAAACATATCCTACTATACCAATCATTAAGAGTATTATTATTCCATATAAAATAGTGTCTTTGTTTAAACAATTTTCTTTTTTTTCATAATAGTACTGAAAAAAATTCATATCGTTCATGTATTTTCACCTCTTTACTCCTTAATATTGTGATTAAAAATTGAGGTATCTTTTATCTACTTTCTAATAATAGCTCCGACAGCATTTATATATGTACTTATGTCTATATCATTACTATCATCATTTTTTTTCTTAGATTTATCTAAGCCTATATTTATACCAGAAATGTTTTTAACCTTGAATGTCGGTATATTAAAATACTTTTCAATCACTTTATCAATACCTATAAATCCTGTACCTCCTCCATAAATAAATATCTTATCAATTCTATTACCGGTAGTTCTAGTTGTATAGAATTTAAAGATTCTCTCTACTTCATGCATCAAATTATTCAATCCCAAAATAGTAGTTTCCTTAATCATAGATTCTAAAGGTGAATCAAGTGAATTATTAGATAAATCTTTAATACTAAATTTTTTTTCAGAAGCATCTGAAATAGTAAGGTTAAAAGCATTTGCTAAGTGAATATCTATATCTTTACCCCCAGAATTGAATGGCCTTCCAAATTTAAACTCCCCATTTTCTATAACTACTACTCCTGTAGAAATATGACCTAAATCTAACACTACTATAGTTTCATTACCTATCTCATGTTCACTATTTATCTTAGCTTTATTATTAAAAAGTTTGCTTACACAGTTCGAGTGAATATCTAATGCATATGGCTTTACTCCCAGTATATTGCTTAAATTTAAGTAACTGTCTGCAATCACTTTCGGTAAAGCAGCCACAACGAATGAAGCTTTTTTTACCCCATCTTCAACGAAACTACCCGTAAGCTTATATTGAACATTGTATTTGCTAATATCTATTGGAAGATATTGTTCTATTTCAAATTCAATCATAGGTTTTAAGTCCTTAGAACTAGCAAAAGGAACGGAAATCTCCTTTATTATCAGCGAAGAACTATTAAATGAAAACGAGATAAGATTGCTTCTAATTTTCTCTTCTCCTATTATTCCGTCAATAAAATCTTTCATATTATTAATATTTAATATTTGTCCATCTTGATAAATATTTTCTGGTGTTTTAGCTGACACCATTTTCCTTACAGAAACCTCATCACCTGATGACCTTCCTAAAACAAACTTAGTGTTGAATGATCCTATATCGATAGATAGGATTTCTTTTCTAGATAACTTTAGCAATTTAGCTTCCAACAAATTCACCCCTATAATTATTTAAATATAAAACTCGATTATTTAAATAATTTTATATAATAGCATTCATATACCAAATAATAATACTCTTACCATACAAAACAGTGACTAAAAACCCTAATGCTAAGAAAGGTCCAAAAGGAATCATTTCACCTCGAGATTTAATTTTCAACAGAAGCAATACTAATGACAATATTCCCCCAAAAATAAAAGACAATAACAATGCCAAAATAGTATACTTCCATCCTATCCATAATCCTAAAACTGCCATAAGTTTTATATCTCCACCACCCATTCCTCCATTAGATATTATAGAAATAAATAAAAGGAATCCTCCTCCTACTACTATTCCTAGAAAAGAATTAAAAAAACTGAAAGCTTGTCCTAGAAATAAATAACTTATCAGCTTAAATGTAATCCCCAAAACAAAACTAAGCAAAATAAGGTCGTCTGGAATGATCTGATAACTATAGTCTATTCCACTTATAATAATTAAAATGCAAAATAGCATAGTATAAAAAACAAATTCTACTGATAATCCAAATCTAATATAAGATAATAAAAATATAATGCCAGTTAAAATTTCTGTGATCAGGTATTGGATAGATATTTTTTCTTGGCAATATATACATTTGCCTTTATAATGCATGTAGCTAAAAATTGGAATTAAATCAGATGACTTCAATTTAGCTCCACAACTTGTACAATGTGAAGGTGGATACACAATAGATTCTTTTTTAGGGATTCTAATAATGCATACATTTAGAAAAGAGCCTATTAAAACACCTATTATTGTAGTAATAGCAGTCAAATACATCTCGTCTCTATTAACCTCCCTTAACACTAATCATTTATTTCTTTCCATTCGTGAATCTCCCAACCTACATTAGTAGGCTCTAGTATATGTGGTGGATAATCATAAAACATGCGGGGATCATGTGCGTATAGCTTATTATAACCAGTACTTCCTATCAAACCTACTGCTTTCCTTGTTTTTTGAGTAATATTACCCCACAAAGTAATATTACCTTTTCTTGTATTTCCCCACCAATTACTGTCTTCATAGTCTTCATAGCCAAAACCGCCTGTTACAGCAAATATAGCAGCATGAATACTAATATCATGAGGAGCTACATCATAGTTGAAGTTATTTTTTATCCACCTGTATTTCCATCCCCAATCCCAGTAACGTTGCTTTTCCCATTTATAACTCCAATACGTTTTGTCGGCACTGTTTCCCTTGTACTTTGGCCATCCAAAGTGAAGTATCAAGACATCATTGTTTGCTATTAGGCCTAACATATCCTTACCATTAGCATATCTTGTATAAATTTTTTTCTCACTATCGTAAACTGACAACTCATTTTCAGGGGTAAAAGTAGTATTAAAATAATATATTCCTCCATTTAGTGGAGTTTCTACAGGAGGATTCTCGTTGTTTCTATCTTCTGCTTCATACCACTTAGTTGGATCATCATAGGTTATGTAGATATTGTTACTAGCTGCTATTGTAAGCTTTCCCTCTATTTTACCTGAAATAAATACGTTTCCTGCATTTAAGTTAAACTTTCTTCGTACATCACTTTCTTGTTCTCCTTCTACATAGATTACTTTATTACCAATTTCAGAAATAGGTCTTCTTATTATTTCTTCTTCTTTATCATTTCCATTTCGTATCTTTATATATTTACCATCTAAATATATACAAGTTCTACCTTGAAATACCATATCATCTTTTTCAGCCCATTCCCTCAATTTTTCATTGTTTTTTGGAAACTCTAATCTGTCTACTTTCTGAGGTTGAATAGGATCTTTTACCTTAAAATCAGGACTATAACCAGTTCCCTTTACGAAACTAGAAGAATATGTAACAGTGTCATAGAATTTAGGGCTTTTTTGAATTCTTAATGTTTCATTAGTGTGATAAGGACCGTGACTTTCGTCCCCTGATGTCCACCATATATTTTCTCCATCACTATCACTTACATACACATGATGTACAAACTGTTTTTTTCTAATTTTAACTAATATGGTTCTATTTACAGAAGGATTATTTTTAGTCCAACCTGTAGATTTAATTGTAACAAACCTATCTGTATCACTTGGTTTAGTAACTTCTAGTTTATAAAAACCTTCTCGAAAAGGTATATCTATATTTTGCATATTTTTACTTTCATTTGTACTATAAAAATTCACATCATCGTTTAAGTGCCACATGTAAGCATTGTACCCTGCTTCAGCATACTCAAAAGCTTTCTTTGAAGCATCATCAATAGTATTAATTTTTGCTTGAGTAGATATCATTGACATAATTGCGAAACCAAATATAATAGTTATTAACAGCACAATAAGCACTATAGGTATAGTTACTCCTCTGTTATTCATATATATTTTCATATAGAGTTTCCTCCTGTCTACTCGTATTCCGTTCTGCTCTTAGTTACTAAATATGTTTCTATTACTATAGATTTATTACCTTCACTTTTAGAAATCTCCAATTTCATCTTAACTTTTCTTCTGTAATCTTTACCTTCCTGCTGAGTAATTTCATGTTCAGTCGCTGGCTCTTTTAATTTTTCCACATAACTAAATATTTCAGTATTAGCTACATTTGATAATACTACTCTTTCATTGATAAACAAATTTGTAAATTCAAAAGGATATTTAGAATTAGAAGCTTTCTTTATATCTTTTCTTATTTCGTTACCTACTAATCTATATCTAACCAGCTCTGGAATAAAGTCATCATCTATATCGGTGTATATATATAGCTCGCTTTGACTCACCCTATGTAAAGCATCTAATTTTTCCTCAGACTTTTTTGCCTGATTCGCTTCTCTTTGAATACTTATTAGAAATATTCTCAAATCTTCAGATATATCAAAGCTGTCATTCACACTATTAAAGCTCTTAGTCGTTAGAAAAAGCATATTGTAAGCGATAAGCAAGATTATGCCAATTAGTGGAACAACTATAATAAGCTCTAACAGAGTAAATCCATATTGGTTTTTTAAATTTTTTTTCATCTTATTCAATCCTTATTCAACTAGATTTAAGGTACATTTATTTAAATCTTTTGCTAATTTCATTCCATAGTTGTTTTCTAGTGTACTAAAATCAATTATTTCAAAATATATTTCATCTTCAGTAATTTCAATACTAGGATTATTAAAAGTTATTTTAATTTTATCGTTTTTTCCATTATTGACTGAAGAAATTGTATATGTAGTACTATCAATTATTATATTATTTATGCAAAATTTCACACTTTTTAATAATTCTAAACTACTTATTTCGGAGGTAAATTCAACATATATTTCATTAATTCTGTTTAGTCCATCATTAGTTTTTCTAAAAGCTCCTGAATTTTTTAAGCCAAAAGCAAGTAACAATTTTTCGTATGAAGCTTCATAAATTTTATTCATATCGAAACTTCCATCCCATAAAGTTCCATTTTCTTTTTCAATTAAATAATAATTTTCTTTCTCAAAAGTAATATCATAATCATATGTCCATAATCTCCAAAGCTTTGTGTGATTTATTTTTTCTAAAGAAGTTTTTAAAAGCATGTGGTCTATAGGTTCACCTTCAGGTGGGTTATATGATCCATTAGTTGGTTTAATTGATAATGTAGCATTAGGATAAATATCACTCTGTAATAAATTAACATATCCAGGCAAATCAATATAAAAGCTATTTGAAGAATAAGATGGGGGATCGTTCTTGTCCCATTTTGGAATTAGTATATTTTTTTCCACCTGATACATTGGATTTGGAATATTGTTCATGACACCATTAGGCATGACCATAAGCTCACTATGTTCCCAACTAATAGGCTCTACTTTATATTTGCCTTCATTTAAATTCCCTATTAATGCTCGTCCTTCATCATCTGTATTAGTTAGAGATACAAGTCCACCTGAATCATAACTAACTTTAACCATTACATTCTTCTTTGGAAAACTTGCTTCTTGAAAAAATGTATATATTTTTAAATGTCCCGGATATGTAGGGTCTCTTTCGCTCTCTTTAGCTACAAGAGACCCTAATACAGAATACTCTCTCTTTATACTTGAAAAAGGATCTTTTGCTTCTACAGTAACGTCTATTTTTTTTGTTGCCGTTGGAACAGGCTCACTGGTGCTTGATTTAGCTTCTTTCCAGGTTATATTTGTATTTAATGTATACTCAATTCCTTCTATTTCTAAAGCGCTAGAATTTTCTTCATTCATATATAAATCCCCTTTAACAATTCCATTTGGAGAATAATTAGAAATATCTAAACCTAAATCATCATAATCTAGTGTCTTTAACCATTCCACTTGACTATATCCCAAATTTAATGCTGTAAGTCTGATATTATTCCACTTAGCATATTTTATTCCGTACATTGCCATAGGTAGTATAAATAAAGCTATTATACCTAGTAAAGCTATAGAAAAGATAACTTCGATTAAAGTAAAACCATTCTGATTAAATGTTCTTTTCATATTTTGAGCACTTCCTCGTATGTTTTGTTTCACTTATAAGCTCTAAGTTATTAACTAAAAAAGGCGAATAAAAGACTAAACAACCCTATACGCTTTTTTCAGTTAATAAAAAGTCTATTATTTTTAAAATATGGAGGGAAATAACCCCTCCATATTTTAAAACTTTCAAAAGTTGGTAGATTGATAGCTTAAGTGTCTAACGCCAATCATTCCTATGGCGCAGGATAAAAAGTAGTACCATCTCCATTTGTTATAGATACATTACCGCTATCAATAACTACTGTAAAAGTACCTCCAGTTTGAGGTCCTTTCAATCCTGTATCTAAGAACTTCTGTTGTATAAGAGTTGCGACTGTTGTATCATATTTATTTTCAATTGATGCTCCTTCTGTTATTCCGCTCTTCCAAGTTACTGCGCTATCTCCAATAATAGCTGTTCCCTCCGCTGTAGCCATATTTAAAGCACTCGCAATTGTTCTTGCAGATGCTTGATCTGCTGACATCTTCGCCTTTGCTTGTGTCCCACCAAACCTTGGCACCGCAATAGCAGCCAATATCCCTAAAATAGCAATAACAACAATCAATTCAATTAATGTAAATCCATTTTTGTTTTTCATTTGTTTTAAAATGAAATTAAGCATACCCTTACCCCCTTGTTTTAATTAGAATTTTAGTATTAATAATCATTTCACATTTGAGCTTATCCTCAGAACCACCTCCTAAAAATAATTAATATAGCCTTGTCTAATTTTGGGAATAAAAAAAGCTGCATAAACAACAAATTATCCATGCAGCTGAACGATCATGGCTACTTGAAAGTAGCTTTAGACTCTAGCTTTGCGTCACAACCTTTCGGTAGTTTTGCCTATTTAATTTGGCTACATTTGAACAGTGTTGACCATATCAAACATTGGTAGTGCCATTGAAATAACAATAAATCCTACTATCACTGCCATAAGTACTATCATGATAGGTTCAATTAATGTAGTCATTCTTTGTATAGCTGTTTCAAGCTCTTCATCATAAAAATTTGCAGTTTTTTCTAATATATCATCTAGTGCACCTGATTCTTCTCCTATTTCTATCATTGAAGTTACCATAGGAGGAAAATGTCCTGTTTCTCTTATAGGTTTTGCTAAAGTTGAACCTTTTCTAACTTCTTCCTTTGCAACACTGATGTCTTTTTCTATTACTACATTATCAACAACTTTGGAAACAATATCTAGAGCTTCTAATAATGGTACTCCACTTGATAGGAGTGTAGATAAGGTTCTAGTAAACCTAGATGTTATGATTTTCTTATTTGAGTCCTTTAAAACTGGTATTGCAAGTTTAAACCTGCTAATCAGTAATTTTCCACCATCAGTTTTTTTATAAGCATTAATACCTAAAGTTATTGAAATTATCCCTATAAAGAAAATATACCAATAATTTTGCAGTGCTGAACTAATACCTAACAAAATCCTAGTAGGAACTGGTAATGGAACTCCACTACTCGTAAACATACCTATAAACGTAGGCATAACAGATGTTAAAAGAAATACAACTACACCAATAGCTACTACACTTAATATGATTGGATATACCATGGCACTTTTTATCTTGTTGTTAATTTTAAATTCTTTTTCAAAATGATTAGCCATTCTATCCATAATTGTATCTAAGTTTCCACTAACTTCTCCAGCCTCAACCATATTTATGAGTAGGTCAGAAAATATTTCTTTGCGTTTCTTTAAGGCTTCTGAAAATGCTGATCCTTTTTGCACATCTTCACAAATATCTGATATAATTTTTCTAAACTTTTTGTTTTCCGTTTGCTGTCTTAATATATCTAATGCACTTGTTATAGTAACTCCTGCATTCAGCATAGTATAAAATTGACGACAAAAAACTGCTATGTCTTTAATAGTAATTTTATTAAAAATATCTGAAATCACTATTTCCTTTCTTTCAATACGTTCTTCTACTCTTATGGGATAAAATCCATTTTCTTTCAACATAATCATAACTTCAGCCTGAGACTTTGCAGAATAATCATTCGTAATCTTGGCGCCAGATTTGTTTATAGCAGTATACTTATATATAGGCACGTCGTCCACCTCAAATATATAGTTTGTTAATTTATAACCCTAACTGTCTTTTTATCATTTCATTATCTAATGAATTAGTAATGGCAGTTTCTCTAGAAATTATCTTTTTCTTATATAAATCTAATATATAATTATCCATTGTATTCATGCCAAATTTTGCGCCTGTTTGTATAGCTGTAGGAATTTGATGAGTTTTACCTTCCCTAATAAGGTTGCGAATAGCTGGAGTCGACACTAATATCTCTAAAGCGACTACTCTTCCACTATTATCTTGTTTAGGTAATAACTGTTGAGACACTATTCCTTCTAATGCGGTTGAAAGTTGCATGACTATTTGCTGTTTTTGATGTGGTGGAAATACATCTATTATCCTGTCTATTGTTTTAGCTGAACCTAATGTATGCAAAGTAGATAAAACTAAATGACCAGTTTCAGCAGCAGTAATAGCAATAGATACGGTTTCTAAATCCCTCATTTCACCTACTAATATTACGTCAGGATCTTGCCTTAAAGCAGCTCTTAAAGAATTTCCAAATGATTTTGAATCATGTCCTATTTCTCTCTGGTTAATAATACTTTTATTATGTTTATGTAGATACTCTATTGGATCTTCTAAAGTTAGAATATGACAGCTTCTTTCCTTGTTTATAATATCTACCATCGAAGCAAGTGTTGTGGATTTTCCACTTCCCGTTGGCCCTGTAACTAATATTAATCCTCTTTGTTTTCTTGACAATTCAGCAATTGTTGAAGGCAAACCTAGCTCTTCAAGATTGGGAATTTCTAATGCCACACTTCTTATAGCTATTCCATAAGAACCTCTTTGCTTATATATGTTTACTCTAAACCTTCCTATTCCAGGATAAGAAAAAGACATATCTATTTCGCCTTCATTTTCTACCCTTTTAAATTGAGAATCATCTGCTAAGCTTTTAACCATGTTTAGAGTATCCTCAGGAGTTAATTTCATATCTCCTATTTTTTTAAGTTCACCATTAATCCTTAATATTGGTGGTGAACCAACTGTAATATGTAAATCCGATGCTTTAAACTCTATAGTCCTTTGCAACAACTCATGCATATCCATTATCTACATCTCCTATTCTACAGTGTGAGTAATTTTAATAAGCTCCTCTACAGTTGTAGTTCCTTCTTTAACTAAATAGACAGAATTATCTTTTAAAGTATTCATTCCTTCTTCACAAGCTTTGCCTTTAATAATATCTACAGATTGTCTGTTATTAATCAATTCTCTTATTCCTTTAGTTATAGGCATAATCTCATGTATAGCAATCCTTCCTTTATATCCTGAGTTATAACAACTATTGCACCCTTTACCCTTATATAATATAAGCTTTTCACTTCTATCCACTCCTAATACATCTTTCTCTTCATTAGAAGCCTCATATTCAATTTTACAGTTTTCGCAAATCTTTCTAGCTAGTCTTTGAGCCACAATTCCTACTACTGAAGATGTTATTAAATATGGCTCTATTCCCATATCTACAAGTCTACTTATTGTAGATGGAGCATCATTAGTATGTATAGTACTAATAACTAAATGTCCTGTTATTGAAGCTCTAACAGCTATCTGAGCAGTTTCTACATCTCTTATTTCACCAATCATGACAATATCTGGATCCTGCCTCAATATAGATCTTAATCCGTTAGCAAAAGTAAGCCCTGCTTTAGTATTTACTTGAACTTGATTTATACCGTCTAGTCTGTATTCAACAGGATCCTCTACAGTAATAATATTTTTATTAATTGTATTTAACTCTCTTAATACTGCGTAAAGAGTAGTAGTTTTGCCACTACCAGTTGGACCTGTTACTAAAATTATCCCATTACTGTTACTAATAACATTTTCAAATCTCTCACTATTATTTTTAGTAAATCCTAGCTGCTTTTTAGATAATAAGAAACTGCTTCTATCCAATAGCCTTATAACTATCTTTTCACCATATACTGTAGGGAGAACTGATATCCTTAAATCAACATCACGTCCATCAATATTAGTTTCAACCCTTCCGTCTTGTGGTACTCTTTTTTCTGCTATATCCATTTTTCCCATAATCTTAATTCTAGTTACTATAGCAGAGTGAGTAGATTTGGTAGGTGACATTATTTCTTGTAACTCTCCATCAATTCTAAAACGAACTCTTACATTGCTTTCAAAAGGTTCTATGTGAATATCACTTGCTTTAGCTTTAACAGCTTGTCTAATTATTAAATTAATTAGTCTAACCACAGGAGCATTGTTAATTTCATTTATCATTTCTTCATCAATATCTTCAATGTCATCAACCTTATATTGCTTCTTAAAATCTTCAATTGCCTTTTCTGCATTTTGTTTTCCATAATACTGCTCTATAGCATTTAAAATATCATTTTTCGTTGAAATTACTGGCTCAACTTCTAATCCACTAATAATTTTTATGTCATCTATTACAAAAATGTTTAGTGGATCAGACATCGCAACAAACAGCTTCCCCTTTTCTTTTCTTATTGGTATTAAAATATTTCTTCTTGCTATATTTTCTGGAATTATGTCAGGAACTTCTGGATCAATAAAATATTTGCTTAGGTCAATATGAGGTATTCCTAATTGAAACTCCAATACCTCGATAATATCAATTTCTGTTGTGAAATTATTATCTACTAATACTTCACCAATCTTCTTACCTGAAAGATTCTGTTCTTTTAATGCGTATTGTAATTGTGCTTCAGTGATTTTTCCTACTGATAATAATAGGTCCCCTAATCTCATTTTGTTTTTATTTAGCATTTCTTCACCTACTATTATAATAATCTACTAGCTCTCAAGTCCTATCCTTTATAGTTCTTTCGACCTATATTTAGTATAAAAACTACTATTCTACAATATGTTAAAAATATCCTTCTTTTTTTCAGTAAAAAATTTAGAATTAATTTTTTTATCTAACCAAATCTGTTCACTTAAAATAGCTTGATATATTAGCATATCAATTCCACCCATAATTCTATATCCACTTTGCTTTGCTACATTCAAAAACTTAGTTAAAGTTGGTTTGTAAACAATGTCACATATAAGTGCATTCTTATTGAAAATACATGGATCTATTATAAATGATTCAGCATCAGGATACATTCCTACAGATGTACAGTTAACAACAATATCCATATCGACAGTATTAATATTTTGAATATCTGTCCATGAAGTAACTACATTCTGAAATTTAGAAGAAATTTCATATGCAATTTTTTTTGCTTTTTCAACTGTTCTATTTGCAACTTGAATACTTCTTGCCCCATCTTTAGCCATAGTCATCGTTATAGCTCTAGCAGCACCTCCAGCTCCAATAATCGTTATATTTTTGTCTTTTATATCTATGTTATTATTTTGCAAAGCCTGTATAAAGCCTCTTCCATCTGTGTTGAATCCTGTTAGCTTTCCATTTACATTTTTTACAGTATTTACAGCTCCTAATAAACTCGCTTCTTCATCAATTTCGTCTAATAATTTTATTATGTCTACTTTATGAGGAATTGTAACATTAAATCCCTGTATATTTAGCGCTTTTATTCCATTAACGGCATATTCCAGTGCATTTTTATCAACGTCAAATGCCACATATCTAGCATTAATTTCATTTTCTTCAAAGCTATAGTTATGTATAATGGGTGATAAACTCTTTGATATGGGATGACCTAAAAGACAAAATAGTTTCGTATCTGCATCAATACTCATTTCTGCTCCTCCTTCTGCATATTTTTTAAAACTATCCTTTCAATTCTACGAACAAACTTAGTCCATGCAAATTCATTACCACTAATTGGAACAACTAGTATTGTAAAAAGCCCAGTTCTATTTCCCCCCAAGATATCAGTAAAAACTTGATCTCCTATTACTACTGTCTTAGAAGGAGTAGATTTCATCTTTCTCATTGCTTTAATAAATGGTTTTCTTCTTGGTTTTGAAGCTCTATGTATAGCGCAAACCTTGACATCTTCATTAAACTTAACTACTCTGTCTTCAGTATTATTTGAAACTAAACATACATTAAATCCTAGCTTTTTTATTCTCTCAAACCATTCTACTACAGAATCAGGGGCTGTTTTTTTATCCCACGCAACAAGAGTATTGTCTACATCTACTATTATTGAATCATATCCGGCATTCTTTAGTTTATGCAATTCAATATCAAATACCGAATCTACGTATAAATCTGGTTTTAGCAATTTCTTCATTCAATCACCTCTAATGAAATATTCTTAATATACTATATCATATATATTTTAATTGATTTATTAATAATTATTACTGAATGCTAAAATAAAGCAATCGAGTAGGAGGAAAATAATTATTTTATTTTCCGTCCTCTCACACCACCGTACGTGAGTCTGTCTAACAATTAGCTTTAAATTTCTACAATTATAGAAAGAAAGCTTAATTTTAGGCAGACTCACGTGAACCTCTCAGCTCATACAGCTCCCATTATCCAGCCGTTGGCAATATTCCAAACTTCCAATGTGCAAACAATCTCCTATCACGCTTTGATATTTCTCCAAGCCAATTTTCTGCTCTTGTCCTTGAGTTTCGCTTTTTATATTTTCTCCGAACCCATTTAACGAGACATCTATTAATGTATCTAAGCACATCATATATTTCTGACTTATAGAAATGCGTATAATAATTTATCCACCCTTGTATCTGCTTATTAAACATGTTGGCAATATCATTCAGACTTTTATCTGATTTTAGTTGTAATTTCCAACCTCGGATTTCTTTTCGTATAGCTTTCTTTGCTTTTCCTCCCATTGCTGGCAGAAAATTCGTAAAGAACTTTCCATACTTGTTCATTGCATGTCTTGGTCGAAATGTATACCCCAAGAAGTCAAAAGAAGTATATTCATGATTACCTTTTCGGTCGTCATCTTTACAATACACAATTCTTGTCTTCTCGAGATTCAATTCCAATCCAAACAACGCAAATCTTTCAATCAATCTTCGTTGCAAGTATTTTGCCTGTTTAAGCGATACGCAGTGCGTTACCCCATCATCGGCATATCTTGCCCACGGTATTGACGGAAACTCTTTCACCATAAAATCATCAAATGCATAGTGCAGAAATAGATTGGCAAGAACCGGACTGATTACTCCGCCTTGAGGTGTTCCAGATGTTCTTTGAACGATGGCTCCATCTTCCATCTGAAATGGTGCTTTCAACCATCGCTCAATATACAGAAGTATCCATTTCTCTTCCGTATGCCGTTTCACCATTTCCAGCAAGTAATCATGTCTGATGTTATCGAATAAGCCTTTGATATCAAACTCCAATACCCAATCTTTTCTCCAACATCTTGTTCTTGTCACTTCTAGAGCCTGTACCGCTGATTTATTTGGTCTGTATCCATAGGAGTCTTCATAGAAAATCAGTTGTACATTTGGTTCAAAGTATAACTTCACTACCATCTGTGCTATCCTATCTTCTACGGTTGGAACTCCAAGGATTCTTGTTCCGCCATTCTTCTTTGGTATCGCTACTGCTCTTACAGGTTTGGGAAAGTAACTTCCTGATGACATTCTGTTCCAAATCTTATAAAGATTATCTTTAAACTTTAATTCAAAAGCCTCAATAGACTGTTCATCAACTCCATATGTTCCCTTGTTTGCTTTTACTTTTTCATAAGCAGTTACTACTATTCTCTTTGAAATATTGTATGGCTTTGTTTCTTTCACAAGCTCCTCCTCCTTTCAAAGTTGGCTTATTCTTGAAACTGAATAACTTCTGTTCTTCGCTCCATATCCATTACAGATACTTCAACACTACTACAACAGAATCTGCCCCCATGACTGCATCGGTACTCTTATCTTGTGGTTCTTCCACTTGATATACTCCCTTATCATCAGTCCGTGGGTTCCCACGTTCCATACAGAAGCCTGTATTAAGTTCATGCCACCTCTACGCCGCCCACCGCTTAGACAGTAAACAGGTTTCCTCTAAGCTTATCCTAGGTTAACGACTACCCCCTAGTTTTGATGGAATCTCTACGCTTTCGACATTTTCCTAAGTGGTTCACTTGGTCATTCATCTTCTTAACACTCACCTGACAGTTAATACTGCCTTTTCCTTAACGCTCAGTACCACAGCTTTTGACTACAGCACCTTAAGGTGGTTTGAAACTTCCACCTGTATGGCGGTTTCGGTGGGCCCTCCACCATCATCTGTACAGCATGGCTATCCTCATGTAGCTACGCTACTTGGACTCGCCTTCGTGGCGCACAGTCGTCTGCGTATCGGCAATATTTATGTCCCCTTCTTTCTAGTTCTTTATCTAATTCATCGAGTAATATATTACTAAGCAATGGACTTAACGGTCCACCTTGCGGTGCACCGTTCTCTGATTTAACCAACATACCTTTTAGCATTACTCCAGAGTTAAGATATTTTCGTATTAATTTTAATACCCTTTTATCTTGTATTTTCTTTGCTACTAAGTGCATTAAAAGGTCATGGTTTACATTATCAAAAAACTTTTCTAAATCCATATCTACTACATATCTGTATCCTTCACTTATATATATCTGTGCTTGTTTTAGAGCCATATGTGTATTTCGTCTTGGTCTAAATCCAAAGCTATTATTAGAGAACTCTTTATCGAATATCGGATTAATTACTTGATTTATTGCTTGCTGTACTAGTCTATCTATTACGGTTGGTATCCCTAGAAGTCTTATTCCTCCATTGGATTTAGGTATTTCTACCCTTCTAACTGGTTGTGGCTTGTATTTGCCAGCTAACAGATTTGCCTTCAAGGTTTCGTAATGTTCTTGTAGATACGGTAGAAGTTCATCTACTCTCATTCCATCAATTCCATGACTCCCCTTGTTAGCTACTACTTTCTTGTACGCTTCAAAGAAATTTCTCTTATCCACTATCTTTTCAAGTAGGTTTTCAGTATTAATTTTAATTTTCGACTTGGCTTTCAGATTTGACATCGCCGACAAATCACTATACACTCCTTGTTTACCTTGAGTTTCCAACTCTACTTCCACAAGGTAGTCCAAATCCTTGGTTTTCTGTATTCTTTTCATGTTTGCCTGGATTATCAAACTTACTCACCTCCCTAATGTTCAGCCCTTCCAAAATTATTCATGACTAGCTTTGTACTATGGCTTCTGCTGACTTCTGATAGTTCAGCTACACATCACTGCATAGGTTATCATTTAGATGTATCATCTTTTAATGATGTTTCTATCAGACCTCCCCAGGTAAGAACGTAAACTTTCACTCCATATATCTGCTACATTTACTTTCCCTGTTTCGGATAGTTTTGGACTTTGACTTGTCTTGCAGCCTCATCCACAGGGTTAAGCCTCGAATGTAGTTCGTGTACCTCAGACCAGAGTTTTGCCCCCGACTTCCTTCAGATTCCACCTCACGGTGGACACCCTTGTCTTAAGCTAACGGTTGGCACTATCAACCCCCGTATCGGACTTTCACCGACTAGTTTACGCCCATGCTGGGCGCACAAAAATTAAGGCCAAAGATATCTCTTTGGCCTGTTTTATGTTGCTACTCTACTATAGAATATATTATTGTCTCTTTAAAGCTTGCACCGGTGGTAATGACGATGCTGATACTGCAGGATAAACCCCAAATAGTAATCCGGATGCTAATGCCACTACTGTAGCAATCTTTATTGCCTGGAAGCTTACTGCGGTTTGAAATCCGTACTTACTAAATATTCCAAGACCCCAAACTCCCAACGCTATCCCAGCTATAGCACCTATAGCACTAACATAAAGTGCTTCTAAAATAAACTGAAATAATAAATCAAGTTGTTTTGCTCCAATAGCCCTCCTAAGACCTATCTCTTCTGTTCTTTCAGTTACAGCTACAAGCATTATGTTCATTATACCTAATCCACCTACTAGAAGTGACACTGCTGCTATTCCTCCTAATAGTAATGTCATAACCCTATTTGCATCATCTGCCTCTTTAACCAATTTATTTAAACTAGTTATAGTTACTAGTTCCTCTCCACTACCTGGAATTTCTGGTTTATTAGATGGCTCAGGAGAATCGAAGTCATCTATAAATTCATCTTCTATGAACTCTCCGCTTTCGTCTCCTCCTTCTCCGCTATCATCGGAAGGTCCAGCTACAGGTGCAAGTTGGTCTAAGCCAAGTCTACGCCTAAATATTCTACCTAGTTGAACAACCACTAAATCTGCCTCTTCACTAGAATTCGCTTTTCCCCAAATTTGATCAACTGTTTTCTTATCTGCTATCTTCATACCTGATGAATACGGAATAATGATTTTATCGTCTATAGCCTCTGCGCTATTTGGACCTTTTTCTTCTAATACTCCAAGTATTCTATATGTTTTGCCATTTAAAGTAAATGTCTGACCGACTGGATTTCTTCCACCCATCAGTCCAACTCCCATGTTGTATCCCAGCACTGCTACTGGTGATCGCTGCTTAACATGAAGTTCTGAAAAGAAATGTCCTGACATAAGATCATGATCCCTTATTGTTGCAAAATCAGCATTTACACCAATTATATCAACATTCCCTCTTGCTCTTCTCCATTTCATAGTAGCCTTAGTATGTATAACCGGTGTAGCCATATCCATACCATTAACTCTCTCAACTAACTCTTCAGCTAATTCTGGTTCAAACTCTACAGATGGATTCTGAGCTTTAATCTCTATTACATTCGAGCCTAAGCTTTCAAATTGTTCTATAACAGATTGTCTAGCACCTTCACCTATTCCCATGAGACTGACAACAGAAGCAACACCTATTGCAACTCCTAATACAGTCAAGCAAGACCTAAGTGTGTTGGCCATAATACCATGTGCCGCCATTTTAGCAGTAAACCACCATCTAATCAAGAAGGAGAACATTTGCTTTTTTTGTGCCATATTTTACCCCTCCTTAGTTATTACCATCTGTATTATTGTTTCCGTCATTCCCATTATTTTCATCTTTACTATCTTCATTTCCGTCCCCAGATGGAATTAATGCATCATCAGACTTAATATGTTGACTTGGAAGTAAATCAGCAGTACTACCAGTTATAATCGCATCTCCTTCATTTAATCCACTAACTACCTCAGCATATCTATCATTCATTAGTCCCAGCTTTATAGACACAACCTCAGTTGTACCATCTTTCTTTAATAACTCCACCTTTGATACTCCGTCTTCCTCAAAAATACCTTCTAAAGGAATTAATAATACATCTTTTGCACTTCCAGCATCTATAAAACCACGTGCTTGCATACCTGGTCTTAATTGCGGACCTCCTTTTACTTGTATAGACACGGCAAACCTAGTCACACCATTTCTATCTCTGCTCATTGTAGAAACTCTCTCTACCTTACCTTCAAATTGCTCTCCTGGAAGAGCATCTACTGTTACTTTAACAGGTGCATCTTGTTTTACTTGTAATATATCTACATCATCTATTTCTGTCCATATCATCATATCTGATGTATTATATACATCTCCTATCCAATCACCAGCACTTACACTTTCACCTTGTTGTCTATATATTCCACCAACTACTCCATCCATAGGTGATCTAATCTCTAATTGATCAAGTTTGGTAACATATTCTCTTCTATCATTATTTAATTCTCTAATTTTATCAAGATATTTTTGTATCATTTCCTTAACATCTGACCCTGACATTGTTACAATAGGATCACCTTTTCTTACATTTCCCATTTCTTTAACATGAACCTCAGTCGCTACTGCTTCGACCTGATTTAGTACCTTTTCTTCGCTTACAAATCCATCTACCTTACCATCATACATAAAATATGTAACTCCATCTGATACATCCTTGCCATTAGATAATCCAATATTAACCTTCATCTCAGGTTGTATAAGACCTGGATTATCTCCTTCTACGACTGCATGGTAAACAAAGCTTGTTCCAAAAGTATCTTCCTTTTCGTCATTTGGTATAGGAGTTGAATTGATTTCTGTTATCTTTCCTTCATAAAATCCATCAAAGTAAGGAAATTTGAGAACAACTTTTTGCCCTTCTTTTACCTTTTTGAATTCCGCAGTTGTAAACTTACAAGCAACTTTGAACTTTGAATTATCAACAACGCGTGCAATAATCTGACCTTGAGTAAGCTCTTGGCCTTCTTTTGCTTGCAAATTAACTATACTTCCATCTATAGGTGCAAGTATTTGTATTCCTTGAGATGGATTTATATTATCTAACTGGTCTATTGGAAGTCCAGTCACTTGTGATAATTGCTTTTTCTGTGATTCAATTTGTTCGTTGAGGTCATCTATTTTATTATGAATATCATCAGATAATATCTTAGCTAGTATTTGACCTTGTGTAACTGAATCTCCTTCTTGAACAAAAAACTCATCAATTATGTATTGTGCTGAATCCCCACCATACCTATTACCAGGAACTCTAATTCCACCACCATTTGTAGCATCAAGTTGCCCAACAACTTCAACACCTACGGAAATATCTCCTTTTTTTGCTTCTTGAGTCGAATAAACAGTTCCTTGCGTCTCAACAACTTCTTCAGGCATAAGTTGTTGAAAAGCGTAGAAGCCACCTCCCACCACGATAGCGATTATAACTACAACCATAAAAATTTTCTTAATCATTATTACACCTCCAAAATACATCTTTTAACTTATAAAGTCGTTACTGAACCCTTCAAAATATCCACTTTTTCAATTTTCCCGTCTAGCAAACGGAATATCTTATGACCATAGTGACCTATGTTTTCCTCATGGGTAACCTGAACAATTGTTATTCCCATTTCTTCATTTAGTCTTTTAAAGATAGACATGATATTTTCACTTGAACGTGAATCTAATGCACCTGTTGGCTCGTCAGCTAATAATACAGATGGATTCCCAACTATTGCTCTTGCAATAGCCACTCTTTGCTGTTCTCCTCCAGAAAGCTGTGTAGGAAGATGATGCATTCTATCTCCTAGTCCAACTGCCTCTAAAGCTTCTGCACATCTTTTCCTTCTTTCTCTACCTAATATTCCTCTATATATTAATGGTAGTTCCACATTCTCTATAGCTTTCAAGCCCGATAGAAGATGGAAGCTCTGAAAAACAAAACCAATAAATTGATTCCTTATATCCGATAACTGCCAGTCACTTATTTTTTCAACTCTAGTATCTCCAAGCTTATAGCTACCTGATGAAGGTTTATCAAGACAACCTATGATATTAAGTAAGGTAGATTTCCCCGAACCTGATGGCCCCATTATTGAAACAAATTCACCATTTTCTATGGATATATCTATGCCATTAAGAGCATTTACTTGAATTTGCCCAATCTTATAACATCTTGTAACATCATTTAATTCGATCACTGCCACTTTTCTCACCCCTTTTTCTATTATAATTTTTTAGACTTTAAAACAATAAAAAAGTTCCAAAAAAACAAAATATTATATCATTTCGTTAATTTTGGAATTTTGTTTCTATGTGACTATGTATTTATTCAACAAACTATAAGATAATCCTTTTTAAATAATTATTTTTCATAATTTTGTAATAATTATACCTTTTTTTTACAATTATTATCATTTATCGCTAATCAATGCAAAGTTAATTCATATAGTCTAGTATTCCTTTCTTGATAGCTTTTGCTAAAATTTCTTTATAAGTTTTATCCATTAAGAGTTTTTTATCATAGGTATTAGTTATGAATCCAGTTTCTATTAAGACACCAGGATATTCTGTTTCTCTTAAAATAAAATAATCTTCAGGTATTATACAAGCTTTAACCTTTGTAAGCTTTAGATGCTTTTGATATAAGTTCTGATTTATTGATTCACATATTAACTGAGCTAATCTTTTACTATCATTTGAAGATGGATAATAATATACTTGTATGCCTCTAGCATTTCTAGTCTGAACACTTGCATTTACATGAACGCTAATAAAAGCATTAGGATTATTGCTATTAATAATTTTTTTTCTTGCATCTAAATCTCTTTTATACCTTGAAGCATTAATGTTACTTTTCTTTTCTAATGATATATCTTTTTCTCTTGTCATTATTACCTTTATATTATCTTCTAATAACACTTTTTTCAGTTTCAATCCTATATCTAAATTGATATTTTTTTCAAGTAATCCTGATTTATCACTTGTCCCTCCGTCAATTCCACCATGTCCAGGATCAATGACAATCTTCCCATTACAATAATAGTTATTATTAAAGACACTAATATGCTTATTTGATATTAATAATGTAATGACAATTGATATGAGACAGATAATCAATGATACAATAATTATTTTCTTATTTAGTTTAATTACAATAAAATAAAATTTTTTTGACATATACTCACCCTGATTAATTTCATGATATAGTATATTCTTTGTATCTTGTGTTTATTAGTCATATATATTATTTAGTTTAAATTTTTCTATTATATACCATATATCATATTTTATACATAAAACTTATTAAATTTCTTCTATTTACATATTTGTTAGTCTAATATCTTTAATAAAATCAAATAAAAGTGACAAAATAATAATAGGAGGTGGAAAATTTGAAAAAAAGTTTTAGATTTTTATCGTTAGCTGTTGTATTACTATTAGTATTGAGTTTAGGAGTTGTTGCATGTCAAAGGCCAGCAAAACCAACACCATATAATAATACTCCAAATAATGATATGAATAGAAATATAAACAATAACAATATTAACAGAGATATCAATGACAACAACATGAACACAGATTTATCAGATAGAGCTGATAAAATAGCAAATAACGTAGCTAACTTAAAAGAAGTTAATAGTGCAACAGTTGTTATCTCAGGTAACACTGCAATAGTCGGTGTAGACATTAAAAACCAAGTAGAAGGCAATCTAACTACAGATTTAAAAAAGAAGGTTGAAAAGACTGTAAGAAACACCGATAAAAGCATAACAAATGTAACTGTTACAGCAGATGCTGACTTGTTCAAACGTATTCAAAATATCGGTAGAGATATTAGAACTGGAAAGCCAATCTCAGGATTTGGTAATGAAATCGAAGAAATTATAAGAAGAATAACTCCAAGCATGTAAATATCCGGTTTTCACCGGATATTTACTTTTATTTATTCTCTTTGCTAAGTACTTCGTGAGCTTCTTTTAAATAATTAATTATTGCAAGGTTTTGAGGACAAGCGGTCTCACATTTAGCACATTCAATACATAAGGATGCATCCTTCTTTGCATTCATTATTCTATTATAGAAATCATGTCCTTCTTTAACTGAATCATAAATATAATATTCATTATAGATTTCAAAAATATCAGGAATAACTATATTGTTTGGACAAGGCATACAATATTCGCACCCTGTACAACCAACTTTATTTCTCTGTCTATAAATATTTTTTAATTCGTCAACTAACTTGATTTCTTTATTGGTCAAAGATAACGGAAAAGCATCTTCAGCGCTTTTTATGTTTTGTTCAACTTGCTCCATAGTACTCATCCCACTCAAAAGTAATGTTACTTCTGGATGGTTCCATACCCATCTCAATGCCAAATCTGGTGAAGTCTTATCTATCCCATACTCGTCCCAAACTTCTTTAATTTCTCCTCTTGGTTTTTTTGCAAGTTTTCCACCTTTTAGAGGCTCCATTATTATTACAGCTAAATCTTTAGCAGCAGCATATTTCATACCATCTATGCCAGCCTGATACTCTTCATCCATATAGTTAAATTGAATTTGACAGAACGTCCAATCATATGAATCAACAATTTCTTTAAATAGTTCCAAATTATCATGAAATGAGAAACCTATATGCTTTATTCTTCCATCTTTTAATGCTTTATCAACGAAATCTAATACTCCAAGTTTTTTTGAATTTTCCCATGTTTTTCTGTTAAGTGCGTGAAGAAGATAGAAGTCTATGTGTTCAGTTTCTAACCTTTCTAATTGTTCATTCAAATATTTATCAAAGTCATCGTATGTTTTTACTAACCATACTGGTAGTTTAGTAGCTAACTTTATCTTCTCTCTATATCCATCTTTTAACGCCTTAGCTACCAATGGTTCACTACTACCTTGATGATAAGGATAAGCAGTATCAATATAGTTTACTCCATTATCTATAGCGTATCTAACCATTCTTATAGCTTCATTCTCGTCAATTTTTCCATTATCATTACCTATTACTGGAAATCTCATGCACCCAAAACCTAGCGCAGATATTTCTAAATCAAGTCTACCAAATTTTCTATACTGCATATTAAGATACCTCCATTCGTAATTATTTTAATATCATATTGTTATATATACTCTATTTACATAAAAAAACCTTTAATTATAAAAAAATGGGAAAACAAATGCATACTATTTTTATTTTGAATTGACTTACACAAATATAGCCAATATATAATATATACTGGCTATATTGTACAAGACTATGTTTATCTTTATTCTATAATAATGTCAAACTTAAGAAAATGTATAAGGGGACAGTAGATAATTTAATGTTTTTGTGTTTTTGATGAAACTAAAAGATCTTTTTTCATTGCACACTCAAGGCAATATACGTCTGCTCTTCCACATGTACACGCAAGCATTTTACCACAGCCCTTACAATACAATATACTTGTACAACCTATTCCTTCTGGTTCATATACTTGTCTTTTATCTAATGTATAACCTATTAGTTTTTTCATAATTTCTTCCCTCCCTAGTATATAAGTATGATAATCATCTCTTTTTTGTCCCATTGGATCATTAATTTCAATTTGATGTCAATTCTATTTTATGGTATAATAGATGATAATTGGTAGGGAAAGGATGATTCAATATCTATAAAAAATATCATATGCTACGATTAATTATCGGAGGAATAACAGCAATTCTATGTTATTTAATATTAATGGTGTCTTATTAAAGACACTTTTTTTATTTAACTTATGTAGTTACAATAACTTTCTTCAATTACCTAACTACTGTATATTTCCAACGGCCAGTTCTAAATCTCATATAAACAAATAACCATCTTATAAACTGGTCAAATAATACTGCCATCCATGCTCCAGATAAACCATATCCAAGTGCATTCACAAATAGATGGGCAAGTATAAGCCTAATTACTAACACACCAAAAAATGTACCTAATAAAGGCCAGAAAGTATCTCCAGCACCCCTTAATCCACCGGCCAATATAAGCTGAGAAGATTGAAAAGGTTGAACTAGCGCTATTATCTTCAGCACTATAGATGCATTCTGTATAATCCTTGGATCATTTGAGTATAGTCCAACAATCTGTGGTCCAAAAAAGAAAAATATTATAGCCATGAAAGAAGAAATCATAGAACCAATCCTTCGTGTCTCTTTTGCATAATCTTCTGCCATTGAAAGCTTATTAGCTCCTAAGCTTCTGCCTACCAATGATGCAGCTGCTATTCCAAAAGCTTGGCCTGGTTGAAAAGACAAACTCAATATATTTAATGATATTTGATGTGCTGCATAAACAACTGTTCCTAAGCCTGCAACTATTTTTACAAACAAAAGCACTCCTGTTCTTAAAACCATCTGCTCTAATGATGCAGGTACTCCTATTTTAACAAGATTATATATAATATCTTTATCGAATTTGAATGATCTTTTGATACTAAATTTGACAATACTATTGCCTTTTACAACGTATGTAAATAAAATTATGCTTGCAATTACGTTAGATATCGCCGTTGAAAGCCCTGCACCTGTAACGCCGAGCTTTGGAAATCCAAATAATCCATATATAAGAAGAGCATTACCAATTACATTTAAAAAGTTTACTTTCAGATTTATCTTCATAGGTGCCTTGGTCTCACCAACACCTCTTAATGCTGCTGATATAGACATATTAAATGATTGAAATACAAATCCAACCATAACTATCTTAAAATATATTCTTCCTACCTGTAATGTATCAGCTTGTGCGCCCATAAAATTCATAATAGAATCAGTAAAAATTATTCCTAATATGGATAATGGTATTGCTAGCAATAATAAGCTTAATAATATTATATGCTTTAGAGTGAGTTCTATTTTTTCATCCTGATGAGCACCTAAATATCTTGCCACCATGGCTGTTCCACCTACATTTAAAGCCTGGACAAGAGATAATCCTATAAACAAAGGCTGATTAGTTATTCCTACGGTAGCAACAGAAGCTGCTGCCAACGAATTATCACTTATTCTTCCAAGCATCATCATATCAATCATACCAAAAAGTGACCCTAAAAGAAGCTCAACTAAAACAGGCCAGGCAATATTAATGACATCTTTTGTAGTTGAACTTTTTAAATTCATAAACAATTTGTGGTTTCTCTCTTCTTTTCTGCATTCTGAATTGTCCATTTCCATTCTTCTTTCTGTAATAATTTAGAGACACTAAATATTATAACACATATAATCTAAGTTTTGGTAATAAAAAACACTGTGAAAATTAATCACAGTATTTTTGCTCAGATAATAATGATAAATTCTGTCCTATGCTGCTTAATACTTCTTCTTACTGATACGTTAATCTGGATATCATATTAATTTTGACTATCATTAATGTCATCAAGACCTAATCCTTGTATCTTTCTTATAAAACCAACAATTCCTTTTGCCCTAAGAACTAATAAGCATCCAAGGATAAGTCTAATAATTTTTTCAACTACAGAACTTATTATTTTAGCATAAGCAAATAAATCTGATTGTATAACGTTGTTTTTCAACTGAATTACATTAGGTATTTCTCTTAAGAACTCTGGTATTACATTTATTAACACAATAATCCCAACAATAGACAATGCTATATACTGTAGCTCATCCATGTTCAGTGTCATATCATCGTCTATATCATCGTCTATATCATCTTCTTCAAATATTATATATTTACTTATTTTATCTGCTTTAATCCATAGGACTATTCCTAAAATCAATAGAACACATGCTGGTAATAACGACATTAATATAATTTGATTCTTGTAACTGATTTTAAATGATTGGTCTAGTAATGAAGTTAAAGAAAAAGAAATAAAGTTAGAGATATGCATAATTCCCTGTACGAAAATATAAATTGATAAAACTCTACATGAAATTAATGCTATTTTTCTCTCTTTCAATGCTATTCACTCCCCCTACTACCTATTATAAATTATTGCTGTAGTAATAGTTGCCACAGCTAAAAAGATTTTTCTTATTGATTGCATATTTTACCAAAAAACAATCCATCATAATATACACCATCTATAAAGAAGTAATCTTTTAATCGTCCCTCTATCTCAAACCCATTCTTTTCAAGTACACGAATAGAGCCAATATTTGCTTCCACTACACGTGCATGAAGCTTATGTAGGTTAAGTGATTTAAAGGCGAAATTATTCATTAATGCAACAGTTTCTGTGCCATAGCCTTTTTTCCAATAGCCGCTATGAAATACATAGCCGATTTCTGCATGATTAGCCTCGCTATCAAAATTAAAAATTATCGCTGTACCTATAATCGCTTGAATTGATTTAAGTACAATAGACGCATAAAAATGAGTACCAGCTGCCTCACGTCTCAACATTTCTTCAATATATCTACTGGTTTCATTCAAATTGTGCATTAATTGCCATCCAATAAAGCGCGAAACTTCGTCATCTGAAGCATAGCTGTGTATCTCTTTTGCATCACTTATATTTAGACGTTTAAAATAAATATTTTCACCTTCCAGCTTATGAAATAAATCTGCCTTCATCCTATTTCCCCCTTAACTCTAATTCTTCTTTCCTTAATTTTTATATCTTCTATATAATACTGTTCTTTTGAAACTATACAAGTAATTATAAATATTCTAAACATGATTTAAGTTTATTACATATTATACCATACTTTGGTAAAATATTGTTTGTATTAATCTCACTTACATTTCATTTAAAAACATTAAGAAATATTTCCCTAGTAGTAATGTTCACATATTTTTCTTGAGCATAAATCTCTTTGACTCGAATAGCCATAGCAAAAAAAGTCTTTCTAACTCACATTTTTTCATATTTATCTCTATTATAATTAGACTCAGAAATTTCATTTCTTATTGTTCTTTATTCTTTCCAATAAATAGCTCTCAAAAATATTTAAAGCCATCACATTATTTATTTTTTTTCATATTTATATAGTAAAAAAAGAGAATTTCAAAAGAATTTAAAAATGTCTGAAATCAAAAACTTGTTTGGAGTTTTTGTAAATATTGATAAGAATAAATAAGTGAACATATTGTCTTAATTATTAAGAAAAGGAGGTATTCTAATGAGTGATATTAACACTAATAATTGTGGAGTATATGGAGGGGGAAGTGAGTTATTATTTTTCTTCCTGTTATTAGTTGTAATCTTCTGTAACTGCTATGGCTTTGGATATTAATGTTGTCTAGTATAGACTAGTATATGTGCATGCACTAAGAAGGGAGTGTCACAAAACTACCTTTATTAATAGTTAGTGACACTCCCTTTTTGGGTTAAACAAAAACTCCTTTAGGTCTTTTCCGATTATACTTTCGCTTTCACCCCAAACACCTAGAAGTAATAACAATAGCTATAAGTACTCATATTCCAATTCTTGAAGTTAGTAGTTTGTTGAGATACTTTAACTTCAATTTTCTCAAGAACTTAAAGCTGTTAAGGAAACAAAACAAATTTTATTAACCACTCAGCCCTTATAGACTCAGTTTCAAATGGTAATTATTCTTCATGTTACTCAATTGAATTAGTAGCAATGTATACAATTTGCAAAATTAATTATCAATAAAGATGTTTTTCAAACCAATCACTGACTAATTTAATTACGATATCAAAATGTTCAATAAAACTGTGATTTGCTCCATTAATGATTTCTAATTTTGAATCACCTGAGAGTAAGTCCATTGCTTTTTTTGACCTTTCACAAAGTAAGTTTTCTTCCTCACCATTATCACCATGAATTATTAAAACTGGACATCTAACATTTCTTAAAAGTTCCTTTTGATTAATCAGTTCAAAATCCATTAATGTTTGATTGTCAATTACTGTTTTCTCTCTTATCTTTTCAGATGTATATTCTATTATATATCCCTTTTCTTCTAACTGCTTCATTTGCTCTTTTGTAAAAAAATCATACCAGTTATATTTCATCGAATCAGTCAGAGCACCTGTTAAAGCCATTGCTATAATTTCTTGAGTATAAGCTTTTAAACAAATAAGAGTGCCGAGACTATGACCATATACAGCAATTTTTTTATATCCTTTTGATTTAGCAAATAAAATCGCAGCTCTTAAATCATCTACTTCTTTTTCAACAGCTAAAATATCATCATCACTTTCTCCACAACCACTAAAATCAAAAGCTAATGCGCTAAAACCCAATCTATTAAAAGATGAGACAAGTCTTTCAAATCTTCCTCTTGAGTACTTGTTCGACATAAAGCCATGACACATAATAATTATTGTCTCAGAAGCTGAAGGATATAGATTGCCAACTAATGTTAATTTTCTAGAATTTTTAAAAGTGACTCGTTCCATTCGCTTTACCTCCTAATTTTGACTTAAAAATCTATCTTAGCCATTAAACTAAGCTAAAAGTATGTAGTAGCACATGATGTATTTCTATTTATAAAGCTATATTAGTAATAGATACTTCAAAAGTCATTTTGAGTTACTACAATTTCTCTTTCATTCTCACATGCTTATAATTACATTAATAGAAATCCATAGTAGATTAAATAATTATATTTGATATTCTTTGTATAATTCCTTTAATTCTACAGTAATTTGATATCAATTCTTTATCTTATCTAAAGAAGCAAACATGTTTAACCTATTGTAAATTAACGAACTGCCCCCTGTCTATCGACATGGTGCAGTTCAAGCTCAAATATCTATTTATAAACTTTTTTAGTGTTACGATAGAATGAAACTATACTTATTGAAAGACCAACGACTATACCAATAGCAATAAACAAGTAACTTAATGGTATTAAGAAAAATGGTTCGACAAGAGTACCATCTGGAGCAACTTCTTGTCCTATGATGTTATAGGTAACCATACAACTGACCCCTATAAAAAATGGTATTAAAGTAAAAAGATATTTTTTCATTACATAACCTCCATATATAATAATGATTTTAAAAGAAAAATAACAATTTTCTATCATAATAACTTATGATGAATATTCTTATATCATTTACTATAATATATCATAGGTTTTATCGTTTTTCAATAATTTTTTAATGTTTATTGATATTTTTATATTGTTAATCAACATATTTTTGCTATTTTTTCATAACGTGAGAATATCTTCAAAAAATAAAAAAGATGACTTCAATTCGATGAACTATAACCTAGTTATTAGTCACCATTTTTTGAAGTGACTCATATCTATTTACGGCTAACAATACAGAAATCATCTTTTTAACTTACATATGCTCTTTATAAATATCCTCATCAGAGAATACATTTTAATTTTTACTCCTAGTAAAGTATACTTAATATTAAAATAACCTCATACGATATGCTTGAACAGCAGTTTCACTAAGCTTATTTATAAGCTTAGTATTAACATACGCACCTACAAAAGCTCCTATCCCAGGAACCATCTGCAACAGTTTTGCTAAATCTATATAATCTCTGTACTCCTGTTGAAAAGCTCTCCAATCAAAAGAATTAATATCTTTAGGCAATGTATTAAAAAAATTCTCAAAGTCTTCTATTTTAGCAAATACCTTATTTACATTACTTTTACTTGAAAAAGCAAGTTGAAATATATATAGAATATAAATTCTTTCTTTATAATCATTAACATCAAAACCATATATAGTTGCAATATCATAAAGCAATTTAATTTTAATACTTAAAAGTAAAGGCAAATCTGCAAGACCTAGCATTATTCCACCAGCACCAGTCCCAACTCCTTCTACCAGCGCAGTAGTTTTATAAGTCTTAGATTTTTGAGCAACTAGCTTTTCTCTTTCTTGCAGTGATAGATTTATATATGGTGCTTTAGTAACATATTTTGAGCCAAATAAAGCTACCTTAGTCATGTTTTTTATAGCTGAAGTTACAAATTCATGATATCTTTCAGGTAATAACTCATTAAATTTATTTTGAATATTTTTTGATGTTTTCTGTGCTAATGACGGTTTTTTTCTCATTTTTTTCTTCCAATTATTTAGTTCTTTAAAAGCTATTTTATTGTAAGAATCTATTATAATCACCTACCTACTACAATTGTTTTTCATACTTTAAGTTATTAGCTATTAACAAAAATTTTTTCATCAATAAAATTTCTTACTATATCTCCAATTGGTCCCTCTAGCTGCTCCATTTCTGGATTTTGATTCATCATTATTACTATACCATCTCCATCATCAAGAAATCCCATCATATAACTTTGGAATCCTACTCCCCAACCTTGAGTATAGAATACATTTTTTCCTCTTAGCTTATATACAAAGACTCCATAACCCGCATAGTCTACGCATCCATGAGCTGTCATCATAGCTTCTAATGTTGTGCTTTTTAACAATTTATTTTTTTCCTCTCTATATCCCTTTAAAAGTTCTACCAATAATTTACTAAGATCTAAAGCCGTAGTCCATAATCCAGCTACTGAATCATAAGGATATATATTTTTATGTTTTTCAACTTGATTGCCGTTGTTGTCGTGACCAAAAGCTACATCTAAACTATCTAGTTTATGGTAATCAATATACTTACTTTTTCTCATTTCAAGTGGATCAAATATCTTTTGCTTAACTAATTTCCTAAAAGGCATTTTATATAAATCTTCAAGTAACTTTTCTAATATTAAAAAATTACTATCTGAATATGCAAAACTAGATTTTGGCTCCCGCTTTATTGTTATTTTTTCTTTTACATATCCTGTTCTACCGTCAATTAAATCATAAACACTATGCTTCCCTGTTTTCAGATCATAGACATTATAAGAATCTTCATCATCAACTATACCACTTTGATAAGTTAATAAGTCTTCTATTGTTGCGAATTTTCCATCAATATCTGATTTAAGTTCCCAGTTTTTAAGATGTTTATTTACATCGTCATCAAGAAACAATAGTCCCTCATCCTTCGCCATTAAAACTAATATACTTGTTATAAGTTTACTAATAGAGCAAGCACTAAACATAGTATTATTACTAATCTTTGTAATTCCTTCTTTGGTTCCATAACAAAAAGAATTATTAATCGCAAAGTTTTTTACTGTACTGAGACTAAGTCCTTTGACTTTATTCTTTTTTAATATTTCATTGATTTTATTTATAGTGATTCACTTCCTTTCATGATTTCTGTAAAAGTAACTATGCATAAGGTGTAGTCCATTATAACTTCCTTTATTTCAACTGCTTTCTTATAAAATTATCTACTAGATCAGGATGTCTCTTGCATAACATTGACAAGAAGCTTAAATGTGCTCCTGGCTTTAAAGTAACATCTTTTCTTAATTCTTTTCGAAATAAAGCCTTGCCCCCACTTTTCAGAAAGTCTTCTATTGTTATCATTTCATTACTAATCGAATCAATATCTTTTAATGTTAAAAATAGAATACCATGAGTCTCAGAATCAGGTTTTGGTTCTTCATCTGAATATGCAAAATATAATAATGATAATGAACCATTCTCTTTGCCTTTAATAATTATTGGGCATAAATCTCCTTTAAGACTTTTACTTAATAGGCAAGGTTCTTCATTCCATGACTCTACGTAATATGTGATTGGAGAATTTACTGGAATAACTGATATTGATGCCTCTTCGTTTATTTCTCTTTTCAAACATTCTACTGCTGTTTCATTATTCTCCTTATGACCACCTAATCGTACTACATACAAATCATTTTCTTGATTTGGACCTACCATGAAAACAAATAAATCATTAAATAGAATGAATGCCCCCGCCGTGTTTACCTGTTTGTTAATATCCATAGTTACCCTCCAAAAAATTCCATTCAATATTTCTATCGTTAACAACGATAAGTAAATACTTAACCCATATAGGTGATCTTAACCATGAATTTCAATTTCAATCACATATCCTTCATCTCTCATATAAAACATATTCCCCAGAGATAGCTCTTCCATAACTTGTATAAAAAATATATCAATATTCCCTTCATCTATTAAAAGTCTTATAAAATCATCTTTGCTTTCAGTTTTAACCTGTAGTATCTCTTTATAAAATTTCTTTAAATAAACTATGTTTTTAGTAATTATACATATTTCACTAAATTTTATGACAACTCATTCCTACTCAATAAAAAATCTTCTAATTTGAAGTTATTGTAATATCTATCTGCTTGAGCTTTGTGATTTAAAATACAATAATGATACATATTGAGTTAGATGCTGTTATCATTTCCCTCTTCTTTGATAAAAAACTGCACCTTAGCTCTTTCTACAATATCTAAAATAAAATCAACTTTTTTTGCAGTATATGTTTCTCTATCATTTGCATATTCCTGTGCTAGAATCTTTTTTAATTCAGCATATTCATCCCTTTCATTCTCATGAAATCTTAAATAATCACGAAATAGTATGTGATTCCACCAATTGGTACTGCCTACTTCCTCAATATGTATATGATGAGTCCTATTATTCTCATCACCTTTAGTAAAGAAAAGCCGGCCACTGACTCCAGCATGCCCTTTATATTCGTATCCTACTTGTTCAAGTGGTTCAACACACTTATGACCTTCGCTAAGTGATGCCACGCCAACAGCTATATCTATTATCGGCTTAGATACCAGTCCTGTAATTGACGTACTCCCTACATGTTGAATATCGATAATATAATCTCCAATATAGTCATGAATAATGGACTTCTCATTTTCATATGCTGAAATCCATTGAAAATCATAAGCTTCAAGTCTTACTGATCCTTTTGGTAACCCTAGCATAACAACATAGCTCCTTTCTTAATATAAACTCACAACCGTATATTTGTTATGGCGTTTTTGAGTTACATCAAAATACCATTTTAACGGTACTTAAGTTTTGGTAGACAACTTTACAATTCTAATTCTTGTAATAAAAATTAGAAATATATATTTTTTTTATTTTTACCAGCACAAATATGAGCGGAAATTGGTACAATATAATTTCCATATATTCTATCAATATTTTGTCTTCATTTATCCACTGTAATTTATAATTATATTTGATATTTTCTCTATAATTCCTTTAATTCACAGCAATTTATTATCTGTTCGTTATCCTCTCATAAAAAGGCATTTTTCACTAAAGTGTATCATCTTTAAATATCATTATTTAACAAAAAATATGGTTCACGGTATTTTTATAACCACGATTTTTATGTCAAAAGGGTCAAAAGAAATACTCTCTTTTGACCCCATAAGTCTAAGTGTTCCAGCACCCTACGCTCTAATTTCATAATAATCCATTGTTGAAGTCTCCATGAAGCCGCACGACTTATAAAGATTAAGAGCTTTTGAATTTTTAGCAGCTACCTGCAGCATAATCTCTCTTGCATTAGCTTCTTTTAGCTTTTCTATAGCCATTATTAGAATTGATCGTCCGTATCCTTGCCCGCGATACTCAGGTAATACTCCTAATCCATAGATACCACCTATTCCAGAAATTAGTTGAAGATGAACTTTTCCAATGATTCGCTGATCTTTTTCTGCAAGATAGATCGTCATCCCTCTCTTTTCTTCCTCTTCTGGTAACATCACATCTTCATCAGGTATGATCTTTTCCGCTTCAGGTGGAATGGTGTCTGGTTTATTATCATTCAGAGTATTTTTGAAATCATTAAGATCATCATTAAAATAAATATCATTCTGTCGAGCAATCTCTCTTGCATCTGCATTTGTAGCTTTCCTAAAAGTTATTCCATGTAAATGTCTTTGAAGATGCTCCAGACTATTTTCTTTTAGATACATTTCATATTCTGATTGTTTGTACTGTGCTCCAGTTTCTCTGATAAATTTCTGTCCTGAGCTTGATTTTCTGTCACTTAATAAAAGCATACTGCCTGAATTTCTCCGCTTCCACTCTACTTCAACTAGTTCCCACAATGTCTTAAAAACGCCTTGTTGTCTGTACTGAGGATGCACCATACCATTTACTTCTATGGGTGACCCGCCTCCTCCAAAGCTACAAATCCCAATATATCCAATAATATGTTGCCCGTCAAAATACATAAATTCATTTATGTTTTTAATACTGGATATTTTGTTACTTTCAGAAGTCACTCCCAGTTTATAATCAAGTTCGAGCTTTAGGGCCGTCTGATCTTCATTAACACATTGGTCTTGAAGTTTATTAATTAAGTAATAGTCCTCATGATCAATGGTCTCCTTTAACTTGAGCCAAGGCTTCTGTACAGTTTTCATGCAAATACCCCCCCGTAAAAATAAATATAGTTATTTAGTAATAGAATTAAAATAAAAAACTTGAATTAGGACTAACCTACTTTCATTAAACTATTATTCTTCTATTCCTATCATCTTCATGAGATATAGTGCGTTCCTTGTTGTAGAAATACCTGTTCGCAGTTTGTAATCAAAATAGATTTGCCCCTCCTTATAATACTCTAGAAAATGGTAGTTTTTTATGGATTTTTGATTTTCCTTTTCTAAGATTCCTAATTCAAGGTCGTGAGTTGATACAAGTCCTATGGCTCCATTACGCTCTAACTGCTTAATTAATTTTTTTGCACCTATATGTCTGTCATAGGAATTTGTCCCTTTAAATATTTCATCAAGTAAGAAAAATACTTGTTCATCCTTCTTAGTTGCCTCTATAATTTCTTTAATCCGCAATAACTCTCCATAGAAAGAGGATACCCCTTTATCGAGATTATCACTTATTCTCATGCACGTATGAATACTGAGAATAGAACATTTCATGTATCTTGCACAGACTGGTGCTCCTGCATAGGCAAGAACTAAATTGATTCCAATCGTCCTCAAAAATGTGCTCTTTCCAGACATGTTTGACCCAGTAATTAATAGTACACGATAAGGAGCTTGAATGTTTATATCATTACATACCTGTCTATTTGTAAGTAAAGGATGTCCTATTTTTCTAGTTTGAATTATCAAGGGCTCCTCAGTAATCTCAGGAACTCCCCAACCTGGATAATCATATGCTATAGTCCCTAAGCTTGACAATGCTTCAATTTCACCTATTTTTTGCAACCATTCTTCAATCATTAATCCAGATTCACTTTTCCAGTGTTCTAGGTCAATTAAGCATTGATAATCCCAAAGTGAAATAACATTGATTGGGATAAATATCATGTTATTTCGGTTTCCAATCCTATCAACTAATGTCTCTAGTATTTTCAGTTGTTTCATTGCTGATAAATCTTTATTGTTGCTGAGTCCTTTCTTTAATTCACTAAGGTATTCAGAACGAAAGCTCGTTTTTTCAAAATGTCTTAATATTCTTCTATATCTCTTTATACTATTGAAGTATTTATACACTAAAGCAAATTCTTTATTCCGCTTTTTTATGTTTATAAAAAGCAGTATAACTTGAAATATAATTAGAAGTATTGGAATAGTATTGGGGATACTATTCCCTACATAGGCTAACAAAAAAGTAGTGGCTGTAACAATAGGCAGTAATCGAATTGTTATAATAAACCAATAATTTGAATATAGGGGATTTCTCTTTTTTGCCCAGTTTATCAAAACCTCGATATCACTGTTCTTTTCTACGATCATTCGTCCTTCTACCTGGAGCCTATGTCTCCACCATCTCTTAGTTGATAACTCACTAATTGCTCGCTGTCTTTTAAGTATCGCATCTTTATTGCTAATATGATGGATTAGAATATCCGCAAGCTTAGCTCTTCCCATATATGTGTTTCCTGAGTTAATCCATTGAAATAAGGATCCCTGTCCAAAAAGGTCAAGGTCATATGAAAAATTATGATTTTCATCTTTAAAATCATCTCCATTATCATCAAACTCAGTCCATCTTCCTTCTATCCTCATGATTGACTCATGATTTACCTGCTTAAGGTTAATTATATATTTATATGCTTCCTTAAGCCTTCTATGTTTGCTAGCTAGATAAATATACATTAGAATTCCAAATAAAGATATGCTCCAGGAAATCACATCTTTTTCTAACTTATATGTAAATACAAAAGCAACAATTATAGCAGCTACAATTAGGAGTCTAAGATTGCTAATAGAATTTATTTTTCTAGATAGCCTATCCAACAAACGCCCATAATAATCGACTCTTCTTTGATATACATTCTTCGAATCAATCAATTTATACCTCCTCAATCTTTAAAATAGCAACATTAATCTATATCTTATCCTCAATACAATAATAATATAAATAAGATTATACTTATATTATACATATTTGAGCAAACAAATAGATATGAACTATGAATTATTATTGTAATAATAACATAGTAGTCTCCTATTTATATTCTTTGATAAAAAGCCTTTCTGCTCTTTTCATAAGCAAGAAAGACTTTTAATCCTTACATTATCTTAAATATAACTATTTGTTCAAAAATTCTTTATACAACAATCTTACATTACCACTACATAAAAGTAGAATGCTTTTTTTGATCTCTTCAATAGGCAAATCCCACCATTTGATTTCTAGCAACATTCCAATTTCATCTTGTGAAAAACGTTTTTTATGGGCTTAGCTGGGTTTCCTCCAACAATAGTGTATGGTTCTACGTCTTTAGTAACTAGTGCTCTTGTTCCTATCACAGCACCATCCGCTATTTTTACACCAGGCATTATAACTGCTTCGGTTCCTATCCATACATCATTTCCTATCACAGTGTCTCCAACTGGTATATATCCATCTTTTGCATTCTCATTAATAGTTGAATAATAAAAAGGATAGCTTGTAATCCAATCATATCTATGACCTTGATTTCCTGCCATAATAAATACGGCTCCTGAACCTATAGAGCAAAACTTACCTATTTTAAGCTTGTCGACATCATCTCTATCTGGAGATAAATACCTTACACAATAGTCTTCAAAATGTCTAGCATGATAATATCCAGAATAATATGTATAATCACCAACTTCAATATTTTTATTTGTAATATAGTCCTTTATAATATAACCATTCATCCAAGTTTCAAAAACATTATTGTTCATATCAAATGCCTCCTATACTTTTTTATATTATATAATTATATCTACCTCAAATAAGTATAGAAGGCTTACTTCTGTGTCCTTTTTGTTAAATACATTTCTTCACTCCTAAAAATTATTATAATACGCTTTATCTCATTTTCATTGTATAATACCATATCGTGTTTTACAACGTAATCTTATAAAACTACTAGCACTCTACCATCTCACATAGATATAAAAATAGACTATCCATTTTAATAAGCGCGCTTACTTATAGTACGGTTTGAATTGCACTTCAGAGGTTATCTATCTTATCTAAACCTCTTCATACAATAACCTTAGATACATTTTTAATATATAAAGATTAAGAGTAATTCTCTCTTAATAATTTTTCACACCACATCTTTTTGTATGATTTACTGAAATAAAACTAATTTTGTGTGCATATTTTAGTAAAAAGTGCAAAGGTGGTTATAGATATGTTATTTATTAATAATATAATATATACGTTTTTAATTGCATTGGGAGTAATAGTTGGTGCCAGCTTTTTTGCAGGAATCGGTGCTTTGATTAACAATCACCCTCCGCTTAAAACCATGATTGATATATCTAGTTCAATTAAGGTTTGGGCAGTAGCTGTTAGCCTTGGAGGAACCTTTTCATCCTTTGAAATTATTGAACAAGGAATATTGAAAGGAGAAATTAAATCTGTAGTAAAACAAGTAGCATATATTATATCTGCCCTTATAGGAGCAAATCTTGGTTATTTGATTATTAAATTATTGTGGAAGAGTGGAACACTATGGGAAAAATAAAGTCTGTAAAGATAAAATTTTTTATTTCAATAATAGCAGGCATTATTATTGGGGTTATAATCGGGTCATCAATTATTATTGCACTAGTTAGTTATAGAATTGACAAGTACTATGAAGAAATACAAAAGCTTAACATTGCAATAGAAGAAAGAGATGAAAGATTAAAAAAACTCGAGCAGTCGATAAATAGCAAAAAGCTAATCCTTAAAGACATCGAAATACTATTAGTGCATGAAGGTGATGACATAGATAAAATTACAATCGAAAAATATGTTGAAGATAAATATCACAAATTACTAGGTCGTGAAGTAGATACTATTGATAGTGACATATTAGAAGAAATTATTGATAAAAGAATTTTCAAAGTATCGAACAAGGAATATCGTCTGAAAGTAATTAAAATAATCTTGACAGATATATTGAAGATTTGGATAGAAACTGAACTAACTAAATGATTTTTGTCCTTATATTGCCTTAAAATTTAGTATTTTTTCAAACTGTGTTAAATATATACCTTTACTAACTTCAATATCATTTATCTTTTTATATCCTTTTTTCAAGTATAAACTGACAGCAGGAATATTCATATTTCCAGTACATACTATTATTCTATTTATAGCTCTCTCATTTCCTTCTACATAATCAACTAGTTTTCCCCCAACACCTATTCTAAAAAAATTAGGATGTACTGCAACCCTATGTATATCTAAAGTATCATTAATAGTCTTATACGAAATTATTCCTGCTAAAGCATCTCTTATATGATATCCATAGAAAATTTCATCACACTTTTTTAAACTATCTATTGTATCTTTTAAAGGTGGAATTTCATAGAAACCTAAAATATCGGCTTCCACTTTATATGAAGCAATTTGTAGTTCTAATACTCTTTTCACTGTTTCTGTATCATTCAAATTTAACTTTTTAATCATTTCAATCTTCTCCCTTATTTCATAGCTTCTTACAAGTGTTTTAAGGTAGACTCTTTTAAAAAGTCTACCTTAAGGGTACATTTAAAACATAAGAAATTATCAACAATTAAATTATATTAACGACTTATCCTTAAATATCTCGTATTTATCAAGTACGCATATCTTTTTGGGTTCATTAAAGATATCGTCTTTATTTGCATCTATAGTTTGATACTCCAATGATGTTTTATATAGTTTTCTATTGTCTAGAGACCATATTTTATCAGTAAATTCATTACTATTAACACTAAACAATGCTTTCTCCATGTCATACATTCTAGCATCTATTATATCTATGTAGTGTAGCAGCTCTGCCTCTGGTATCATTGGTTTTTTAGGACTTCCAAACTCTGCTTTATAATGATGAGATAAAATCATATGCTGCAATAGCATAGATACTTCATTATCTATTTCTAGCAGTTTTGCTGTTCTATCAATAGATTTAATCCCTTGGATAATGTGTCCTAGTAGCTGTCCTTCAACTGTATATTCTGAAACTATACCTAATTCATTTGCATCCATCTCGTCTAGCTTTGCTATATCATGTAATATTACCCCTGCAAAAACCAAATCTCTGTTAACGTTAGGATAAACTTCAACAAGTCTTTCTGCTGTCATAAGCATTCTAAGTATATGATATAATAGTCCAGAGCGTATTGCGTGATGATTTTGCTTTGCTGCAGGATAATAAATTATTTTTTCCTTATTTTCATATAAGATATGCTTAACTATCTTTTTTATGTCTTCATTTTGTATTGTATCTATGTAATCTAATACTGTGTTATACATTGCTTCTGGCTTATATGGAGCTGATTGGACTAAGTCCTCTATACTTATGCCATCTTCCTCATTTGCATACCTCATTTTAGCTATACGAATTTGCTTCTTGCCCTGCCACTCAACAATATCCCCTCTAATCTTTACTAGGTTATTCTGAGTAAATATCATATCATCATCTTTACAATCCCATAGCTTTGCATTTACTTCCCCCGTATCATCAGACAATGTTATATCAATAAATTTGTTTCCATTTGAAGCAGTTTTGTATTCTATAGACTTAATCACATAAAATCCTTCAATGCGATCATCAACTAAAAATTCACTAATTTTCTTATTCTCCATCAAAATCTCTCCTAACTGATTATTTTAACTTATTCCCACAGTGTGGACAGTAAGTAAACTCATTTTCAACTTTATTCCTGCATATAGAACATATCTTACTTTGATTTACTTTATACGCATCTTTTATGTCCCAATAAGTGATACCTTCATTGCTTCCCTTTTCTATACGCTTTCCCTTTTCCCTTGACAGTTCAAATATAGCACTGCAGGTATCACAAGTGACGTAATATCTCTCATCCCATTTGAATAAAGGAATAAAAAAGAAATGAAAATAATTATAAGATTTCATAATTTGACCAGTTCCTTCTGAGCTACATTCTTTACAAAGAAAACTATCTGCTTCTTTAATTTTCTTTTCCTTCTGCTCTATTCCAAACATTCCTATAAAAAACATGGTCTCACCTACTCTTACTCTTTGTAATATATAAAATATTATCTCTCTTATGTATTAGTGTATAATGTATTTTGCCTTATTACAAGTATTTCAGTTGAAACTATTTAACTCTAGTAAATCTTGACATTCTCGTAACATTATTAGCTTGTTTTACAACTTCTCATGTAATAACTTCAAGTACTAGTTTGGGGATTTTCCTGCTAAAGCTCTGATGCTTCTTTTAAATAAGTTTTACTACTATTATTAAAGTTGTTAGGTTTACAATTTTGTTATTGCTCATCTTCGATTCATTTTACAAAATAAAAATACACCTCCTTTGTAATCACAACTTACAAAAAAGATGTATCAAATTGACATAATTATTACATCAAAATAGTTTCTATAGATATTATTTATAATTTTGGTTTATATTTATTCTTAAATTCTTCAAGGGCTAACTCAGTGTACTTCTTGATAAAATCAGTTTTTGCATAAGTATATCCATCTCTATCGTGTTCATACTTCTTCTTCAATTCTAGTTTTAATTTTCCATATTCATTGGCTATATCTTTATGTGCTAGTAGATAATCTCTGAAGTATAGTTCTCTCCAATCTCCGCTGTATCTAACATGGATATGCAAGACTTGTCCTTTAAATCCTTCAGGAGTATAGCCTTTCATAAACATCATGTGTGGTGCTGGATTACTAGGTTGTTTGCTATATATGTATTCATTTGACTCCATATTTGTTATTAACATTGAAATATCAGTATCCTCTCTTATCTCAATAAGAATATCAATAGTAGGTTTTGCAATTAAATTTGGAACTGAAGTACTTCCATAATGATTAATTCTAACAATATTCTCTTGCCCAATAACACCCTCCAAAATTACCTTTTCTTTTAGGTAGTTTTCTTTCCATATAGCTTTGTGCTCACTCAACACAATAGGAAACAGTTCCCAAAGTTCTTCATTAGTCATTTTAGATAATTCTTTTGCCATAATATAATCACCTCTTCAAAATACTATTAAATATCGTTTACAATGTTCTACAAATTTGTGAAATACTTCTACTTGCTATAAACTGTTTTATCTTTTGTAATGATGTGTGGAGTTAATGTTTTGTTTTCAAATAAATCTTCCCAAGTATATATCCTAATATTGTTCGTCCATATGATGTTTATGAATGAAACTGAGAGTAAAATCATATAGCTTCTTTCTAAAATTCCCCTCTAGAAGTTTAGTGTTTTGCTTATTTATATAAAAATAAAATAAATCCTCAATTACATCTAAGTCATCTGTATTTGCAAAATAACTCTTACAAAACGTAAATATATCATTTTTTCTTATACTAAATAGTCCCTTTTCAATACATATACAACGAACTGCCTCCCAAGCATTTTTTATTTGAGTTATCGCTCCGTTGTTCACTTCATAGTCAGTAATCCTATCACCTATATCTATAACAGATTTTAATATTCTCTCTATACGGATAGGAACAAAACATTGGGGAGCAATTTTAGTATATAAACATGTGACATCGTCTCCATATATTACAGTATGATATTTTGTACTGTCAAAAGCATATAGCCATAGCTTGGGATATCCTGATGGAATATTATTTTGACTCCATTCACTTAATAGTCTTTGTCCTCATTCTTTTACAGTATTAATATCTTGCCATTGAACATCATAAATTAGCGGCTTTCTTGGATACTCTCTTTTAGGTAATCTACTTTCAATTTTTCTTATAGCATTCTCTACATATATCTTAATTTGAAAATCAACGTTTTTATTTAACGTTGTAATTGTCATGTCAATATCGCTGGAGTCTTCAATGAAATCCCCTCGTATAATACTTCCATCAATAATTACGCTAATAATTTCATTCTGAATTGATGAATCTATTTGTTGTAACTCCCATTGTAATAGCCTTATATTTTCTAAAACTTCATTTATTATCACTTAATTCTTACTCTCCTAATATTGATTTAGATTTGTACCATTTTCAAATTTTTGCGCAACTTCTTTAGGAATAGATGAATTAATCCATCTCAATATGCATTATTTCACTCAAAGTACTAGCTATTTTACAGAAGTCTACGTGTTACTTGTGGATTTAATATAAATTAAGGAAATGTTTTTCATATTTATAATTCGTTTCTCATCCGTTCAACAAACCACTGAAATTCACCTTCATCTTCATATGGTGATGGCTCTGTCTTGTGGTAGTCTATAGAAATACTCGGGAAATCATCATCAAGATATCTTGGAAATAAATGAACATGCAAATGTGGCACAGAATTTCCGTGTATTTCATAATCGATTTTTACTGCATATTTCCACCCTCCTTTAGTATAGTAATTTATCTCTTACAGTTTGTATTCCAAACAGACTTTGACATCCATCGTTTTACTTATATGGGGCCTCTTTGCTAGATTTGTGTGATTAGGGCATTAACGTTTGATACTTTATAGCATTGATGAATAACCTCATAAAATTGCTAATGATATCTTAAATTTATTGCCACTACTCTCTAAGTTATCCTCCTTTAAGCTTTACTGAATAAAATATTTTACTGTAATAAGAGTATTACTTTTCAATTGCTATGTCTAGGGCAATCAACTAAATAACATCCGTATATGAGCTCAGGTTTAAAATCTATACATGGCTTGCATCTCTTGACCAATATTGAATTATATAAATCAGCAAAATCCTTTATTTCTTTATTCAAGTCTTCAATATATGATTTTCTTTCTTCAACAGTCCAACTCTCATCATTATCAATATATGCTTCTTTTAGATCGCTTTCCTTTTGAATAATAATATCATTGAAGACTCTGGCTAGTCTTTCTTTTAAATTTAGAGCTTGAAAAGAATAAAAATAGATACTTAGCCAATCAGCAGATGGATAAAGCTTTTCATAATCATACAACTCAATGCATTTCTTATATTCATTACACATATAATATAAATCAGCAATTTTATACGCATCAACATATACTTTATGATCTAATCTTGAATGAAGACTGTTGGCTACTTCAATTGCAGTAGAAATATCACCAAGAAAACTTTTACTCATACCATAAGAATAATATGCTTTTGCTGCGACTTCATTATTTTGCCATTTTTTACTGATGTTCTTAAAAATTTCTATTGCTTTATCTATTTGTCCTGCATAATAAAGAGCTACAGCATAATTGTTCTGATACTTAATATCCTTGCTCAAATAGGTTGCATTACTAAACATTTTGAGTGCATCTATAATATTATTTTCATTTAAAAATATCATTCCTAAAGCATTGTATGTATTTGGAATTTTTGTGTTAATTTCTATAGCTTTTACAAGTAATTGTTTTGATTTGTCAATATTATACATTTCTTTAGCATAAAAAAATGCTAAATTATTCAGAAGTTCAGCTAATTCATCGTGGTTTATTTCATCACTAAATTTATTAAATGTATCTTCCATTAATTCAACAGATTTTTCAACAGGCTCTCTTGCTTCCATGTACATAATAGCTAACTGGCATACTGCTTTAATATTCTGAGGATTTTCTACTAAAATGTTTTTAAGAAATTCAATATATTTGAATATTATTTTCTTATACTCATAATAAGATTTATTATCTGAAATACTTGTTCTCATTTGTTTAATATACTTCTCTATTGTCAATTGAACACCTCAACTAATAAATATTTATTTGACAAAGCATATGTAGTAAAATTATGCTTTACCTTATTCTTAAAATAAACTTATCTCTCTATATATGAGCTCTATTCTTTTTCAAACTTTTTAATAAAAGGTTCAAAGTACTTACCAATTTTTACAACTTCACTCATAACAATCTTTGTCTTCTCTTCGTCTAGAAACCAATTATCTTTTCTGATTTCTCTTTTGTCAGGTACATACGCAACACAAAATTCTATATCATTTGGAAATACTGATTGATATGTTAATAGTGCACGTCTTGAATGATATGCTTTGCAAACCAAGATAGCTTTTTTTACAGGCAGTTTATTTTCTTTTATTAGTTTCCATGAAAATCTAGCATTTTCAAAAGTATGTTTTGCCTGATCTTCTTTTAGTATTTTTTCTTCTGGAATACCTAATTTTACTCCTATTGATTTTAAAAATTCCCATTCTGAATTATATTCCGGTAATTTAGGATTATATGAACCACTTGGTAATATATATGGTGCCAGCCCTTGCTTATATAATTCTACTGCCTTTTCCATTAATTGCGGATGGCTTCCTCCTGGCACTAAAATTATATCTGCAACTTGTATTTCTGTTTTAACAAAAATTAATTCACTTATACAATCAAATGGGTACCTCATTTCTTTAACCTCGCTTTACTTACTTTTTTATACAAACATTTTTCATGAAAGATATTTAAAAACTTAATTAAACTTGACTTAGTTTTTGGAATGTGTGGTGGTCAGCCCAAAGTTTAATCTTTATCAACATGAGCGACCATGTAGAGTTAGATAACCCACAGGCTAAACAGCCTCGTTAAATCAATGATTTTAAGCAATCAATTACTACATCTGGTCTATCTATATATATAAGATGATCACTATATGAGGCGATCGTAAATCTACTATTACTTGATAATAATGATAGTTCTTCTTGCAACTCACGCCACTTATTTTCGTGCTTAATTGCTTCTTCTTCAGGCATCCCATTTTTTACCCAGTTTTTAACAGCAAACATCTTATCACGAGCAATTACTCTTAGTGGAATATTAGGAAATGCAGGCATACTCTTAATATCTTCTCCATCATGTACCCAATTAGCAAATTCATCAGATACTGTCTTATAAAATTCTGGATTGCCAAAAAATTCGACAACATCCTGCAATTCTTCATTTGTCATATGCTTCTCATATTTTGAAATTATATCTGTATTTCCATTTATAAGCTCTTTTTTTGACTTCAGCAATAGGCCTTTACATAAGTCAATCATCTTATCTATTGAACATTTGGAGTTTATTACTGAAGTATCAAGATTGTCTAATTGCTCTAAATTATATGAAGTAGAATCTAATAAAACTACAGCTTCAATTTCATTGGGATACATTTTCACATATTGCTGCACACACAAGCCACCGAATGAGTGCCCCATTAAAATATACTTTCCTTTAATTCCAATTTTTCTGAGTAGCATATTTAATTCAGTGGCAATATTTCTCGTAGTTCTAGAGTGTCTTGGAGGATCGCTCTTACCATATCCTAGTCTATGATAAACAATAACTGTAAAATAATCCTTTATATCTTCAATGATTGGATACCAATCATAAAATGAATTACCTATGCCTGTCTCAATAATAAGTGTTGAATTCCCGTTACCAATAATTTTATATTCAAAATTTCTGTCATTCATTCTTATCTCCCCTATCTACGTATTAATGATCTATCAATAATCTAGATGAATGTTTCATCCTATATATCCGTATATAATATGTCAAAATAACCTTTATTTTACATAGTTATATTGTTAAGTCACAATACAATAATGCTGTGCCTTAGTTTGATTACTAACAGATCATAATAGAGAATATCTGTTCTGATAACAGTTTTTTGCTAATGTAGTTTTTCCAATAGTAACTATTCCTATAGTAAATATCATTATCATTTCACTTCTTCCAATTATATAAATTTTATTTACTTATAGAAGTTTTTTCTTCCAATTATTTTGTTCTTTGTAGTAATAGAATTCACTGACGTTATCAGATTCAAAAACAACAAACATTTCTAAAAAATCATTAGCAAGCTGATATTGTTTCAACTCCTCTTTTTTTATCCAAAATACATCTCCTTCTTTTGAAGATTTTAAAGTTCCCTTATATTGATCAGTTTTAAAAAATAAAACGACATACCGTTCACCTTGCTTTGTCTGAAATTGTTTTATTCCACATAAAATAGGATTATCAATAACAAGTCCAGTTTCCTCAAAAACCTCACGTTTAACAGACTCGACAAAAGATTCACCATTTTCAACATGACCGCCAGGGAATGTAACTCCTGGCCAATCAGGATTGCGTCTGTCTTCTACTAGAATATACTCATCACTATATATCATGCACATATTTGTAAATATAGCCTGTTCTTTTCGACTCACTTCATATCTCTCCTCCATATATTTCATCAATTTCAGCTATTTATGTATACATAAATGGCATATGCCCTCACGCACTTAACTACGCCCCTACTTGAAGCTATTTCACATCACAAAATACATAGTTTCTTTACTACATATTTTTATAATATTCGAATTCTTTTACATTACCTTTTTAATCACTGACCCATATCAAATTGAGTTTTGCACAACGCTTCTTATTTTCAATTCTCCTGAGTCGCTGATTGGAAAAAACTATTTGTTCTCAAAATATTCTAGTTATTTATTGTTTTTTCCTTCTTTTTTGCAGAAAAGTTGTTGACATTTATAAAGAGCAATCTGATGTTTAGATTGTTCTTTGACGACTTAATCCCCAAATTTATGTAAAAAATTAAGTTCTGCTTAATTAAAGTAACCTAGTTTATTGATTTTCTTATAAAGAATAGGTGTAGTAATTACTTTTCATCACATAGTTCTATTTCGTTTTTTAATTCAGACAATCCAATTTCGTTTATATATGCAACAGTCATAGATAGTGAATTATCACTGAAATGTTCATCCCATTTAGGACAAAAAAATCCTGATCAATTTGCTCAGTAAGATTTAAGGAGCATTTTTTTAGCAAGAATTTAACGTTTTTTATAATGCAGAATTGTAACTCCATTATCAATATAGTATTCTTTAAGCTTTAATTTTATAGTAGGATTGTTTCCCAAAAATAATGGTCTACCTTTTCCTAAGATAGCTGGGATAATACCTATAATAAATTCATCAATTACGTCTGCTTTGATAAAGCTATCTATAAGAATGCCACCACCAAATAAGAAAATGTCTTTACCTTCTTTTTTCTTCTCATCAAGAATAACTTTGCAAATATCATCATTAATAAAGTTAATGTTTTCATGATCATCCAGAGACTTAGAGGTAGCAACAAATACAGTTTTTTCTTTAAACTCCTTATGAAATTTTTGGTCATAGCAGTTTTTCCCCATAACAACCGTATCAATTCTCTCTAAAAAATTATCATAATCCCATTGCTTTTCAGTATTAAGTTTGTTATTTCCATCACCGACAATCCAATCAAAACCACCATTTTCATCAGCAATAAAACCATCAATACTCATTGCCAAATTCATTATAATTTTTCTACTCACCATAGAATCTCCTTTTAGTTAACTAATACCATATTGATATAATTACTATTACTTGATATTAATTACATTATAATTTATAATAATTGACATCCTATTCAAATAACCTCCTGTTTATTATCTGAAGCTAAATACATAGTATCACAACGATATTCTCATAGTACTTTTTAAGTGCTCCATTTTTTTATTTCCAATTTCATTTGCCTTTTTACTTCCCTCAATAATAATGTCTTTTACCTTGTTCTTGTTTTGCTCATAATAGCACCTTTTTTCACGAATTGGCTCAAGTAAACTATTTATTTGTTTAGTTAAAAGTTTTTTACATACGACACATCCAATTTGGGCATTACGACACATATCGCATATGTTATTATATTCGTTATTATTAAACACTTTTTGATAAAAACTAACCATACATATATCAGGATTTCCTTTATCTGATACTGTGATTCTGTTTGTATCGGTTATAGCAGACTTAATTTTTGTTGCTACTGTGTTTTCATCGTCAGAGAGATATATTGCATTGCCAAGACTTTTTCCCATTTTATCATTTCCATCTAGTCCTACAAGACGAGGAGTTTCACTTAAAAGTGCTTGTGGCACTTTTATTATTGTTTCGCCTTTTCCGTAAAGTTCGTTAAACCGTCTTACGATTTTTCTTGCTTGTTCAATATGTGGAAGCTGGTCGTTACCAACAGGAACTAAATCAGCATCACAGAATGTAATATCTGCAGTTTGGCTGACAGGATATCCTAAAAAGCCATAACTTAAATCATTATAACCATATTGTTTTGCTTCTGTTTTGATCGTTGGGTTGTGCCGCAAAGAATTAACAGAAACAAGCATTGAATAAAAAACAGTAAGTTCTGCTATTGCTGTAATTTGTGATTGTTGAACAAAGATTACTTTATTTGGATCAAGTCCAACAGACAAATTATCAATTGCCACTTGATATATGCTGTCATTAATCAGATCTGGATTACTAAGATGTGTTGTCAGTGCTTGCACATCAGCAAGTAAGATAAAAGTTTCATACTCGTCTTGTAATCGTACACGATTTTGTAAGCTGCCTACAAAATGTCCTAAATGAAGTTTACCCGTGGTTCTGTCACCAGTTAAAATTCTTTTTTTCTCCATACTAAAAATCCTTTCTATCTGTTTTTTGACAACCAAACATCATTGATAAAATCAGCTACTCTATAAAATAAAAACTTCTGTTCCCAAAAGGAACAGAAGTAAAATTCTGCAAGCCACCTAAATGGTTATCACATGCCAGCACATGCTCTCATCATAACGGCTAGAGTTTCCGTCAACGCCTACTAATATTTCGGGTTGCCCTCATAAGTCCATTCGTCACAACTTGAAATGCTACCATCACACCATCGGTAACTCTCTGATATTTCGATATTATAACTACTACTCTTAATCAATGGTTTAGTGTTCAATTTATACAATTTATAATAGCACTTCCAAAATTATCTTTCAAGTAATTTATAATAGTAACGTGATGTTCTTTTATGTAAAGTAAAAATTTTATCTCTTATAAAATGCTAGAAAGCAGGCAAAAACAGTTATTCTTTTCACCCGATTTTTACTCATGTCTTACTCTCGAACCACTATATATTATGGTTTAAGTGTGTTATTTATCATTCTGACTACAATGCTTCATCAGAATCACACACTCAACGTGTGCAATATAATAATCAATACAACTAAAAAGATATTATTTATGATACATTTCAGTAAAAAATTTAATACTGTATATTTTATTTTCCTTGTTTAATTATTCATTATAAAATTATATTAATATAAGCTAAAACAGTAATAAATATGTCCACATCTAATAATTAATATCCTTTTAAAGTTAACAGATAATCTTACCTATATTATCCTATGAATACCAAGAATTTACTTGCCGGTCACACTATCAGATGAATCTTGTTTTTTTTCTATTTTAGATATAGCTTTTTCTAATATAGTTTCATAGGACTTCATAGCTGTTAAGCTTAATAATATAGCATTAAGTATACCAGTTGCTATTATCTCTACCGTAATTAATCCATCAATAATTATTGGCAAAAATACAACTAATAGTGCAAAAAATAGAGTTACATACTTAGTAGGGATATTTATCTTTATTTTTGCAAATACCCAGTCAACAGCTTCTTTAAAGAATTCCGTAAGTATTACTGTTACTGATACTGCAACAAGAAACACCCTAAGCATATCAATAGTTAAAAAATCGTTAAGCATCATAAATCCTCCCCTTCACATAGTCTATCTAATACATCTCTCGTAATAATGTTATCTGGATCAACAAGTCTATTTTCATATTTATCCAAATAATCTTTGGCTATACCTTTTTCTTACAAACTATTTATATTTTTAGCATACCAGACATTATTAGGAACGTCTATAAAGTGTTTACATTTTTTCTTTATTCTTTTATTACTTTAGCCTTAGCAATACTTTTATAGTTAACAGCTACTGGTGTTCCGCTATTCTACTATATATCATTAAAATGTTCTATAATCATATAGTGTCTTTTCATGTTTTGTTAAATGAAAAACTAAATTTTAGTTTGGTATATATACTTCTGGAAATTTTAAAGCATCATATACATTTGGTATTGATGTTATCATTTAGTAGAATGGAATATTTTCTTTCACTAGACCATCTGACTATATATTTCTATCTCATTTTTCATGATGTAATCATACTACATCACTTGTATGTATACATGAGGCTAAAGATACAATACTATGATGAGTGTTCTACAATATTATTTATGCTCATCCTGAACCTCCGCAAGAGGAAAACTTATCATATATGTTCATCAAAAATGTAATTTACAATTTATATAGAAGACATAAAAAAATAGATTCTTGTAGTAAATATAGAATGTATAAAGTAAGGAGGTAAAGTTGTGAAAAGAAAAATATACGAACCTACAGAGAAACGCAATACCGCTTACAATATAAACATACATATGAAGATCCCTTGTTAGGAAACCCATATCAATTACCCACCGATAGAGAAAAAATATGTGAAGTATATCAAGTTAATTTTTATGAAACTTATGCTTGCAAGAATTGCTGGAAAACAGTTGGTAACTCTAGAATAATATTAGGTTCTACGATACATAGTGGCTGTAATCAGAGCGGTCTTCTTCAGTAATTACATTATCTAGTATAAAAAGTGCACCTTCAAAAATTAGATTGGTGTCAATTTTTTGTGAAAGCAGTTCATAGCTGGTGGTTTCCTTTATATAATTTGCAGCAAAAATGTTACAGTTATAATATTTAACTGTAACATTTTATTAATAAAGTGACTTTTAAGGTATTATTATCTTTTCATTAAAGGAAAAGCTATGACATCCTTTATTGAATGTGCTCCAGTTAGAAACATAATCATCCTATCTATTCCTATACCAAGTCCTCCAGCAGGAGGCATTCCTATGTCAACTGCTAAAGCAAATTCTTCATCCATGGGACTTGCTGTTTCTAGTCCTCCCCTTAGCTGATTAGCCTGTTCATGCAGCAATACTCTTTGTCTTATTGGATCATTTAGCTCTGAGTATGCATTTCCTAATTCTACACCATATGCATAGGGTTCAAATCTTTCTATTAATTCCCCGTTATTTCTGTGTATCTTACATAAAGGTGAAGTTTCAACTGGAAAATCTATTACAAAGGTTGGCTGTATAAGATGTTTTTCACAACAGTTCTCAAACAAATCTACAATTAATTCTCCCTTTGAAGCTTCTTCAATGTTCAGCGCATTAATCAGGTCGTCTGATAACACACCTTTCAGAATAATATCTCCAACTATTCTTTCTCTTGATAAATTCTCAACATCTATCCCTGTTTCATCCTTTACTAAATCACACATTCTTGCTCTTTTCCAGGGAGCTTTGAAATCTATTTCAATACCATCATATACAATTTTTGTTGTTCCATTTACTTGGTTAAAAACATATTCATAAAAGTTTTCCATCAGTTCCATCATATCAGTATAGTCAGCATATGCCATATAGCATTCAAAAAGAGTGAATTCTGGATAGTGAGTTCTATCAATACCTTCATTTCTAAACGATCTTCCGATAGTATATACTCTCTCTATTCCTCCTATCATAAGTCTTTTTAAATATAGCTCTGGTGACACATTCATAAAAGCATCAATACCTAAAGCATTTACATGACTTTTGAATGGCTTTGCTTCCCCACCACCATATTTTGTATCAAGAATTGGAGTTTCTACCTCAATAAAATTTCTTGAGTTCATAAATGACCTGATAGCCATCATTGCTCTAGAACGATTAATAAACCTCTCTCTTACTCCTGTATTCATAATCATATCTAGAGTACGATGCCTTTGTCGTAAGTCTGCATCTTGAATGCCATGATATTTTTCAGGCAAAGGTCTTATTGATTTTGACAGTATGGAAAAATCTGTTGATTTTATAGTTATCTCACCTGTCTTTGTTTTAAAAACTGTTCCTTCTACGCCAATTATATCTCCGATATCTAATAGTTTTAGTAGTTCATACTTTTCTTCACCTATTGAGTTTTTACTAAGATATACTTGAATATCTCCTTCTTGATCTAGTATGTTCAAGAAAGTTATCTTTCCCATCTTTCTAAATAACATTATTCTTCCTGCAATAGCAAACTGTTGCTCTTCCAATATATTATTAAAATTATCTATAATATCTTTAGAGTGTGTTACACTACCATAATTATATGGATAGGGATTAATCCCCATATCGATTAAATCATTTACTTTTTTTACACGCTCAATCACATGATTATTAGTATCACTCATTATTTGTTGTATGTTCTCAGTATTTTCGTAATTTCTATACATGTCTTTTACCTCCTAAATATATTTTTACTATCCTATGTCTACCCAATTTCAAACAATAAAAAAACTCTCACCCCCAAGACTAATTGTCTTAGGGACGAGAGTCATTTGACTTCGCGGTACCACCCTAGTTTACTAATATGTCACCATATTAGTCTCTTTAAGTACGGCTGTAAAAAGCTTATACTCTATCTCTATAACGGGAGCTCCCGTCACACCATCACTCCAAAATAATATCCAGTGTGAAACTCAGAGTCTTTTTTTCAACAAGCATCTTTATACTCCTTCTCAGCAATGGGAGCTCTCTGTAATAATAGATTACTTATTTACTCTTCTCTTCATAGTCTTTATGTATTGCGAAAATTCTATCATGGATGGGTTAATCTGTCAACTATCAAAAGATACAATTGTATCCATTTGGTATAATGTCACCTTTTTTCATTATCTTTCTCTCAAAAAATCTTAATTTCTACTATTTAATTTATTATACTGCATTTCAGATAGAAAATTTCTCTTTCTTTGCCAAAAGCCAGTTTTTTTGCCCACTTTGTGTCTAGATTTTTAAGCATATCATTGTTCCATAGATATGCATCTTCAATATTTATTCCATAAATACTGTATTGTTTCTTTAAGTATGTCTTAATAAAATCTATAGATAATACGGGTAGTTTTCTTACATCAATTTCATATTTTTCATACTTAGTACTGTAAGTGACACATATACTTAGCTCAGTCTTAACCTTAGAAATTTTCTTAAGGTTATATAATACAGCTTTATCTCCCTTAACAATCCCATCCCTTAACAATCCCATCCCTTAAACTACCCCAAGGTAAATTTATAGTTATTTTATCTGCTATACATATCATTTCATCTGGTAAATCTTCTACACTACTAACAACAAATAGTACATTTTCTAATCCACCCTTGGAAGCTTTCTTAATGGTCTTCATAGAATATTTACGCATATTGTCTACTGATGAATCTATACCTATACATAGTTCATCAGAATTTCGCTTTGCTCTTTTATAAATAAACTGTCCATCGCCAGTGCCAATATCAACAGCAACTGATTTATATTGTCTTGCAATGTTTTTAAACTCAGTTTTATTCATTTCTGTTATTTGATTACCTACTAGTATTTTCATCATAATCCCTCCGATTTCTTTTTTACTTCTTGTAAAAAAGAATCAAAGGTGGTCCTCTAGCAAAGATTGTTTTGCTAAATAGACTAATGAAAAAAACTAATAGTATTAGTAGTTATTATCTATTATATAGCATCAATCTATCAAGATAGATTTTAATCATCTCAATCATTCCTTTCTCAAATATACCATAATTATAAATAACTGGTTATACTATGTCAATCTATAGTTATACATTCTGCATTTATTTGTGATAATGTTATCTTGTTAGAAAAATATTATTATGAGATAAAAAAATATTATTATGAGATAAAAAAATAAGTAGAGTTCACCCTTTCACTCTACTTTCCCAACACCAGCAATATAAACAACATATTCATTTTCACCATCTATACGTAGTAATTCATCAAAAGCTTTTTGCACATAGCCTGCAATTGCACAAACGCCGCATCTGATACCCTCACAAGCTAGATATAAATTTTGACATACATGACCAATATCTAGCAGCATTAATTTGTGTGCTTCACAATGGTATCTCCATTCTCCACGATATGGAATGCACGCCCATAAGAATACAACAGGTGCTTTCCCTAGCCACTGAGCTTCGTCTTGATAATTTTCACCACCATATGCATAGATGAGTTTATCAGACAGATTATCATCAGAATGACAAAATGCAAGCTTATGCTCTAATGGCAAATAAATATAAATGCCTTTTTCCAACCCTGCTACATCATTAACCGCAAGATATGTCTCATATGAATGTCTGCCTCCAGCAGATGGGGCTGGTCGCAAGGTTATATAACCTGTTTTCTTATATGCTGGTATAATTTGCTGCACCCCTTGAGTTGACCATAACAGAAAGGACAGCTCCTGTAATGTAATTGGCTTATCTAAGTAATTACGTCTACTTCTACGATTATTAATGCAAGAGTATAAGTCATTGTATCTTATAATATTTCTATCTACTGCTGGAAGCTCAATGATTCTTAAATTGCTGTCAATTGTTTTCTCAACAGATGGCGGCAAAAGTCCACGTTCTTGATCAGAAACAAATTCACGCTCAGGAAGATCAAATCCGCTTTTCATAAAAGAACGATTATTGCTAAAAGAATTCATATCATATCCCCCTCGATTATATATTGCCTGATAAGCAGGTAATGACATTTAATTCAACATTCACTTACTAATTCCTTCTGCTATTGTGCATCCTTTCTAAAGCAACCCCATATATAGACTTATATGCATTTCTTCAATTGTATTAATTAAATAATATAAGATAGCGATAGATTGACAAAAAGTCAGACATTAAAAATTCAAACAAAATTAGGTAAAATTGTTGATGGATACAAAAATAATTTAAAAGATTCTTATAAAACTTTTCCATAACATACCAGTTAGTGAAATATACTTTGGTCATTTACATTTATTTGGCTTTAAAATGTTGATAGTTATTTTATGAAAAGCTAAGGGAATACTATGGAAAATAATAATATTAGGCTATTTATTTAGTATTGAATACAAATCAAAAATATTGTACTATTGTTCTGTATATCTAGGATTACTTATATTACAAGGAGTGAAAAAATGGATTACATTATTGAAAGCCAAAGACTTAAACTAAGAAAAATAACATCTGATGACTTCAATGAAATCAGAGATATATTGCAAGACGTAGAAGTAATGTATGCATGGGAGCATGCTTTTTCTGATGAAGAAGTAAGTAAATGGATTAGTAAAAATATTGAAAGATATGAAACCGATGGATTTGGTTATTTTGCAGCAGTTGAAAAAGAGACAAATCAACTGATAGGGGTAATAGGTCCGTTAATAGAGGAAATAGAGAATAGAAAATATATGGGTGTAGCATATATCTTAAACAAAAGTTATTGGAATAAAGGATACGCTGTAGAAGGTGTAAGAGCAAGTGTTGAATATGCTTTTAAAACTCTTAATGCAGATAAAATTATAGCACAAATCAGGCCTGAAAATTCAAGTTCACAAAAAGTAGCTGAGAAATTAGGAATGAAAATAGAAAGCGAATATATAAAGCATTATAAAGGAAAAGACATGCTACATTTAATTTACAGCTTAACAAAATAGTTTTCTATAAATATCCTTTAATTTAGTGTTACCTCGCCACATTTTTTCACAATAAACGTCAAGAATATTATTAGGTATGAGAGATAAATTTACAGTAGGTTATTTCATACTTCTATCGCATGTGCTATATTACCCTTTTGTTTGTCGATTCAACAAAATCCACCTACTTTCCTGGAGGATATAAATATTATATTATAGTCCATTGTTTCTCAGACAGAAATATTACAATTACAATTACAATTACAATTAGAAGTAATTATAAAATTATTTTTTTCAAAAAGTTATCTAGTCTTAATAATTATCGAAACTATTGTTCTATACTCCCTAGTGTTCTATCATTCTATTAATTAGAATTATATCTTAATTTTGGAAAATTGTATTATTAAAATTTTAGTATAGGCTATAATAGATTAATAATATCATTGTAACAAGATAGATGTGTCGGGCCGTATAAAACAAGTAAATTATCAATGGCTTCATTCTACCATTACATATAAATGTCCGACGTATGAGATACTTTTTTGTGCACCAAACCCATTGATAAAGCAGTTTTTATATATTACGTACATATATACAATAAACAAAATTTCTAAAATGTGGTGATTTAGAATGGATATTTTTGAAAGAATAATTGAACTACAGCAACAATTAACAAACTTAGAACATAAGTATTGGATGGATAATGTCTTATTTACTTTCAATTGGTGGATTCTTCTTTGTTTATTTATTATTCCGTGGCTGATTTGGTGGAAATTTGTGGATAAAAAAAGACTTCAAGAAATTTTATTATATGGTGTTATTATTATGATATTAAGTTCTATATTAGATGACCTTGGTGTGGCATCATTACTATGGGCATATCCATATCAGTTACTTCAAGTACTGGATCGATTAGATGCAATAGATATAACAGTACTACCTGTTATATATATGATTATCTATCAATATTTCACTAAATGGAAATCCTTTCTATTGGCTCACATACTATTAAGCTCCTTATTTGTATTTATTGCCGAACCTATGTTGGTATGGATGAACATTTATGTGCCTATATCATGGAAGATCATATATTCTTTTCCTATTTATATTATTATTGCCATTATTGTTAAGTGGTTTACAGATAAAATACATAAGATATCTAAGCATAGCTGATATATTGAAGAACTAATTAATAAAAGAATTCCATTTAATGAGTATGGTACGTATTGCTCATGTCGCTATATTCCTATAAGTCCACATAAGCTGACCATCGTTGTCTAATTTGACCTTTATCATTAAAAATCAGGATTATGTTCCCCATTTTATGAAACTTTTCTCCAGTTTCTTTATTTGTTCCATGCCAAACAATCCTTAAAGCAACCTTGTTGCCTTCTGTAATAACATCTTTCACTGTTACTTCTATATCTGGATATGTTCTTATAAAGTTGCTTACATATTCTTTCGGTTCTTTTGGCCCAGGTGAAGTACCTTCTGGTGCATCACTGTCTTTATAATCATCTGAAAGTAACTTATCACAAATAGATATATCTTTTTCATTAAGAAGTTTATTGAAATACTCTAATGCAATTGCTTTATAAGCATGCATTTTCTTACCCCCTTTAGCAGTACTACTATACATTTGTATGAAAATTAATAATGTTTCCATCTGGGTCTTTAAACCACACTGACCTAACACCCCACGGTTGCGTAGTAGGCAACTTAACAATTGTAACATTTTTTTTCTTCAATAGCTCATATTCAAAATCTACATCATTAACTTCAATCTCAATTACACAACTACTATATCCAGTTTTCGTCAAGCAGCTAGGTGCCATTTCTTTCATACTTTTTCTTGAAAAAATAGAGAGATTGGCATCTTTTGAAAATATCAACGCATAATTTTCATCTCCCTCAGCTTTTACCCTCAATACATTTTCGTAAAAGTCCTTCATAGCATTAACATTATCAGTAATTATACATGATCCGCTAAATTTCATTACATTACCTCCCTTTTAAATATATAAATTGTTTGTAATGCTTAGAAAACCCCTCTAATTTCATCAACATTTACTGGATTAAATATGCCTGAGATTAAAATCTCCCTATGGTCTATATAATTCTCCGTATACACTTTACCTCAGTATTTTCTGTATCCAGCTGTTTCACAATTTGTCAATTTTACTCATTGCTTTTTTTAATGTATTCATCGATAAGTTTAATATCATTGATGTCTTTTTCTCTTCCGAGCTCTGACTTTTGTTTTCTAATACTTTTTAAACTACCTACAGGTAATCCGTCTATGAGCTTTATTTCATCTACAAACCAGTTTTCGAGTACTTCTATTTTATCGTCTATCTCCACAATCCTTGAATTATCTTTTGCTAGTTTGTATTTGCAACCTTTTTTCAAAAAATGTTCAACTAGACTCGTAGTACCCCCTAAATCAATATCGTTTGTCCTCTCTTTGACTCCATGAATTACTAATCCTGCACCAGAAGTAATCCAATATTCACTTAAAGGTAAGTTCATTTTTTTAAGTATTTTAATAATATCTTCTTTGTATAGCATTCTACTATCCTCCCAAATAGTTGTAGCTTTCTTGCTTAAGCTATATATTGATTTTCATTTTAATACAGTGCATATATCTAAGCATAGCAGTAATGAAATTATAATTAGCTCTCTTTTTTTTCTTATAGTAATGTCTTATAGTTAGTAACTAATCTTTTTGTTCGTAATACTTCATTCATTAAATATTTAGAAATATCATCAAGATTGTTATGTTCGTACAACCTAGTCATTCTAGAAAAACAATTGATTATTTTCTGATAAAAAACATTCCAATATTTTTACTTCGTTTTCAACGTTTTCTTTGAGCGTTCCATTAAAATATGAATCAAGTATTGTATTATCAAGTATTTTCAAAATCACTTATTCCTTTTTAAGATATTCAAGCAGTATATTTACTAACATTGATAATACATTCCTTGTTTTTGACACTACAGTTCCTCGGAAATATCACTTCTAACAATTTGTTTAACACTATCCCCTCACACTCTATAGCATACTCTTATTTTTCTATTTGGTTGTGTACTTCACTTGCTTTCTTTTCCATTATTTATCCTCTTGGTATTTTTATATAGAATTCCAGAAAAAACATCATTTCCTATAATTAATATTTGCTTTTCTAGCCTGAGAACATAAATATTGTTTCCGAACTTTATATGTAATGTCATCTTTAATAAATATAGAACCAACCTGCCTGAATTCAAAATTAACATTATTTTTTACGCACTGTTCTCTAACATCTAGAACCCATTCATAGTATAAAGGTCTAACATTATTTCCAGATTCTCCACCTACGACCACCCACTCAATTGTATTATCCAGATAACCTGATATATCTATTTTCTCAAGCATGGGCTGAATCGTAATTAGTTTGTGTTTTATTGGTAGTTCTTTAAAAATAGGAATTCTTTCATTTGCTCTAAGCTGATTCTCAGTTGTTACACAAACCGTTACATTATCGTATCCGCATTCAAAATCATCTGGTAATCCTATCGTGAAACGTTCGATACGCTTCGTTATAAACATGAAATTTAGATCGTTTCTAATTCTTATCATTTTCCATGCTTCATTTCGCCATTCATCTGCTTCTTTAATCAAGAAGTCACTATTAAAACATAAAAACACTGTTTGTCCACTTTTCATTTTGTAGTTTCCCTTACTATCTTTTTCTATAGGTTTATAAAATTCTTCTGTCTTATATACGATGTCTGTATTAATACCTTTTCTCGCATTTGCCCTATGTATATAACAGTTCTTACACCCTTCGCTCTTTTTATGGCATCCTCTCCATGGATTCCATACAGCCATAATTCCACCTCCTACAATTAATACAATAATCCTCATTACACATTTTCTAAATTATATTTCAACAAAATAATCTAAAATTTTTTGAGACGTTACTCTGTTTATATAAATTTACATATGCATTATATTTTTATTGCCCCTCTACTTTATTTCTACAAACTTATGTAAATACTTTGCTCTATTTGCAATGATAATCTTCTGATTCTCAATTAGATTTTCATTATATTTTTCACACTTAAAAAAATTATTGAATTATGTTTATCAGTGACAAAAAGTTGTGTTACTGTTCATCCTCATCTAGTGAAAAAAATGAACAAGTAGTAAATTGATGCTGCCAAGCTATACTCAAAATCTATAAACCAAACATTACTATTTTTTTATCTACTAAAATGTTATTTGAGTTAAAATCTCCATGCAAATAAACAAAATTTGTTTCTAACTTCTTTATTAACTTCCTATCTACCTCTATAAATTCAAGAAGTTCATACTTCACCTTGCTATCAATATGTCCACCTACAACCCTTTATAAATAATGTTCGTTTAAGTCCATTATCTGTATAGCAATTTCTATTTTTTATTTAGCTTAAGCCCTCTTTTTTTAGCTTCCATCGATTCATTAATGTGAACTAAGTGATGACGTGTAGTTGTAAAAAGTAATATACCTGATATAGTTTTTTTTCTCCAAAAATCAATAAACCATAAAGCATTTTCGTTATTCGCCACTGCTCCTGATGTAACAGCTTTTTCCAGTCCAGTCTCTAAAGCCTTTATCTTTAAATCACTATATGTAAGTGAACAAACAATCTTACGAGTTTTTTTCCCAACTGCTTTTCGATAGTCCCTCAAAGCATGCATATCTATTGCTTGGCTAAACTCTAATATGTCATCTGAGTCTAATGCATTACCTGTATCATAGATTGATGAATTTGTCCTCTTCATCCAATTATCTTCATCAATTACTTGATTCTCACCAGCCACAAGAAGATTTATTGTAATATCTTCAATACGTGCTGAATGCCACATGCCATATGCCATATGCAACTGTTCGTCCCTTTTTATTCTGCCCTTTTCGGAATGCTATTTCGTCCATGCCTTCCCATAACTCGTCCTCAAATGTTGTACATCCAATTTCAGATATATCAGAAGCATGTACTCTAGCATGCTGGTCCATAAACAAATTAATTGCATCCTTAAATGTTGCCTCTTTTCTCAACAAATCTCTAAGTATTTTTATGTGTGAAAAATTTCACATAATGGTGGCATCTTAAAATATCTTCCGGACTAACTACAAAGATCCTAATACCAAATTGCCTTATATTAATCCTTAACAAATTCTTTTCCATTCCACTTATAAACGTCTTCAGAATTCTTCTCCTTTATATTGTCGTAATACTCTATATTAAACGTGACATTGTCTATTTTCGTAAGCTTTGTAGAATAATAGCCTGTCACTTTGCTTATGAACAGTGAGGAATAATCTCTAATAGGTAATACCTCTATTTTTCCATTCTCTCTTAGAGTAAAAAGCTTATAGTCTCTACCATTATTTGATGTATACTGACCTATTGTAAAGTCCAAATCACCATCATCATTATAATCATCAAATTGAAACTCAAACGAAGAATTAAAAATTAATGGCTCTTTGTATATTGTACTCAAATCAGTTTTGGTAATAGTATTACCAAATTCATCAGCTAATTCAATAATGAAATACCCCTCCAAAAGTGTTCCCTGGTATGCTCCTGGATTCCAATCCTCATAATATTTACCTTTTGACATTCTTAGTCTTAAATATTGATGCTTTCCATTAACAGGGAATAAATCATTATTCGATATCGTCATAGGTGATTGGACAAGAATATCTGAGTAGTTTTCTTTATTCTCATCAGGTTTGTTAGAAGAAACTGTTTTCTGGGAAGAGCAAGATGAAAGAAACAATATTAACGCAAGAACTGAAACGACTATATAAGTTATTTTTTTCAAAAAGATAACCCCTTCCTCTATTAATTGGTACTTCATACCAATATGAAATTGCTACAAAGCCTTTTCTCAGCAAAATCCGCACAAGATACACAGCCTTTTTGCAGCATTACATATAATGTTTCATTACTAACAAACTATGTTGGTAATTATATCATTATAGTATATTACACAACAATAGTGTCGCAAATATCGCTTATATATGACTTTTACTAATTACATATTATACCACACTTTTATAACGTAACCGTATTAGATTCTATAGGTTACCCCGTGGACTTTTACAAGAGGAAGTTGCTGCTATAACTGGAATTGATATATGTACTGTAAAAAAATATGAAAATAACCACAGATTACATTTTTTAGGAATATGTAATAAAATTGTGAAAGCTCTTAAAGTAGATCCATCTCTACTCTATGATGATTATTTATCATTTTTTGTTTCTGATTATGGTTACAAAATAAGAAATATTCGTAAAAAATTAACTCTGAATCAAGAGTAACTTGGTAAACTTGTAGATGTACATAAAAAAACTATACTCCGTTGGAAAAAACTAATCCTATATCCTTCAAGGGAACACTATGAGCTTTTAGAACAACTTGATGAGATACAAGATAATTAACAAGATATACAGTTAGAACATAAAACTACAGTATTTTCAATAGTGTCCTCTTCTCCATTTGCTCTTCTTTTAGCAAATTCTATTACAGAAGGATTTCTTTCATATGTTTTGACGACTGAATTTCTTTTGCTCATATTCTTTTTACCTTTTAGAATAGCTTTGTTTTTTATATCTGTAGTAGACATACGTTTAGCTTTTTTCTGCTTCTCTATATAATTTTGCTTTATTAAGTTTTTTGTAAGTAGAAATACTCCTTCATTATTTATGAGCTTAACAGGAAATATCCACACTTTTCTCATTTGACCATCTTCGCCTGGTTGCTGCTCTTGATATGGATCGCCACATAGTATAACTTGTCCTAAGTATATGTATTCTCTCTCCTTTACTACTTTAAAAAGGAATACATCTATACCGTTCGTATTTGACTCGTTTAATGTTCTATTTTGTGAGAAATTTATATCTTGGTAATTATTTTTACCCATGCCTGTATAATGAAGAACATCACCTTCCCAACGATCTTCATATAACCATTTAGTATGATCAGATACGATTACTAATGTGTTTGTTGTATTTGACTTTCTTATACTCCCCATGTTACCACATTTAAAGATGTTTCTTACATTGTTATTTGAAACAACTTATCCAATACTTAATCTTGGATTAAATGCCATAGTCTTACCTTCATTAATTTCTTCTTAAGAAAGTATTTTTTGTATTCATTTGTATACAAGTCTATATTAAATTATGTACAGTTCTTTATCTTTGTTAAATTGAAACTAGTATATCATTATTTTATAATTACACTACATAAGCTCTTATTATAGGATAATGGGAAATTAATTTGACAAAGCCATATTACCTATGATCGGTTCACCGTACATGGTGTAGCGGCGGTTTTTATTATTGTTTGTTCATTATATAAATAATCTTTTTAGCTGGAATATCATAAATCTCCATTAATTCCTTTTGATTTAACTCGTTCTTTTCAACAAACTTATTAATTTCTGGATGAACCTTCATAATTCCAACAATAACTGAAAACGTATTTTTAAAAGGAAATTCTGCTACTATAGATTTCTGTTTTTTTATTTTTTTAACTTTAAAATTATTCTCTTTTAACATATCAATACTCTTATAATCAGATTCCTCTAAAATACAACCAGTTATGCTTCTTAATTCTTCCTTAGAAACCTTTTTAGGGTCATCATAATATACTCCAAATCCCTTAAAAGTTTCAATGCCATATTTATTTAAAAGTGAATCGTAAATATTGTCTTGTATCTTTCGTATCCCCTTATAGTCTCCTTTATGTTCTTCGTATACTAAAACATAAGGTCCCATTTCTTTTTCCTGAATAACAATTTTTAAAAAGAACCCAACATAATTTAAAAATAACATTATTCCTACGATAATTAGTAAAATTACTAATGAAATAATTTTTATTGATGGCATTTATATTTCCCCCTTAAAATATTTTATACCAAAATTATAATCTCTACAGTTACTGTAGAGTCAAGAAATTAACTTATCTTTTTTACTGGTAATATTATTTCTGTTATGTATTCATACTCACAACTAGTAGTTATAGCATCTATTATATAATTCTCAACAGCTCCCCCTATAAAAACTAAGTTATTCTTATCTAACCAATCTAGCATTTTCTTATATGTTTGATTCATTGTATTATAACTTCCGTAATGATAAGCTACTGCTCCAAGAAAGCCTCCAAATTTCCTTACAGCATTATTACATTCTCTATGCTCATCAACCTTAACACATACTTCTATATCTGCTTGTGAATAATCAAAATTTCTATAATCATCATAGTAAATAGCCATCATTGTACCAGTCATTTGAAGATTATTCTTTTCCGCTATATTATTCAACTTGGTAAACCTTAAATAAAATTCATCTTGGTTGCAAAGTCCAGTATATCTTGAATATGCAACATATGAAACAGGGATATCTTTCACACAAATGTCAACAGATTTAGTCAAGTTTTGACCATCACTAGTCATCTTTTCAAGATATACGTTTAGCTTATTCTTTAATGATGTGAGTTTCAAAATATTTGTTTCAATCTCTTCACTTTTACATTTAATCATCTGTTGGCTATATTCTAAATCATTTCTTTTCAGAAGCTTTTTAATCTGATTAAGTGAGAAACCAGCTGTCTTAAAATATTTAATGGTATTTATCTCAAGTAATTGATTATGAGAGTAGTAACGGTAATTATTTATGGAATCAATCTTAGCTGGTTTCAATAAATCAATATCATCATAGTGATGTAAGGTCCTAACAGGTATATTGCATATCTTAGATATCTTTCCAATTTTATAATATTTAATTTCTGCCTCTTTATTCAAAGCTCAATCCCCCAATCCTAGTATTCTTTTTATTCTTTACCATATATTATAACATTTTTAAAAAGAACTAAAAAAACCTTACATCTCTCTTCAACTAAAAAACCGCGCCTACTTTGATCATACCCCTGTCAAGCGTACACATAAAAAACCGTATTATGCAACCTGATTTCTATATTCAATAGGAGTCAGGTTGTTTAGCTTTGATTGAAACCTCTCATTATTATAAAAATGTATATATTTTTTTACAGCACTAATTACTTCTTTAACTACTTCTTTAACCACTTTTTTAAACAATCATTTTCCACTCTAAGATATGCCACTTCTTCTAAGCTCATCTTACGTAGCTTATTACGCTCTATTAAATTTTTACCCCTATTGTCTTGAAATGCTTCGTCAGGACCTAATTGCTTATATAATTTTACCCAGTCACGAAGTTGTCTATCACTACGCAATCCTATTTTATTTGAAACAGCCAAGTATCCACCATGATCATTTGTACTGCTTTTAACTTAAATTCTTTTGAGTATTTATTTGCTTTCTGTTCCTTTTTCATAAGAAAATCCCTCCTAGATTAGACTGATTAGACTATACAGTTTTTCTGTATATGTCTACCTAGTAGGGATAATATCACTTATGGTACGGTTCACCATTGATTATTCTAAACCTTTCTCAATATTTTATACTTTTTTATAGTAACTCAACTTCCCATTATAAATATTTCATTCCATATAATCAACTTCAGATTATTAGCCTAATGGGTAGTTTAAAATATAAAATTTCAACCAAATTCATAAGCTATCCTTACTAAGTAAAAACTAGTCACTATGTTTCAGTTTTTACAATGTGATCAAGTCTAAAACCAAAAAAAGTTATTTGTTTTACATTCTTTAGGTGGTTCACATGACTCCATAGGAGAAACTGTAACCATTTTTGCTTACTAATAGTAAATGAATCTATTAAGCTTCCTCAGTATTATCAATTCTTGAATTTACTAAAGAAATGGAATTTAAACTTGTTGATAAGTCAATAAGTTCTTATTTTAATTTTCTTAAAACCAATCCATTGTTTCAACATCCGATTCGGCTTCTCGTGCTAGTTCCTCAAATTTTGTAAAAACATTATCAGAAGCTAATTCTGCATAATAGTCTAAATTTTCCTCATACGCTACTGCAATGTGTTCTTGTAAAAAATCATCACAACAATCCTGCGGATTAAATGAACACATATTATATATCTTTGAACCTTCTGAAGTTAAATCTATATTTTTATCTATTCTTGTCATGAGTTTTTGTAATTCTGGTACTGTTTGAGCATCGTCATCGGACTCCCATTCAAGCCTTTTAACCTATTATTCATCTCTTCAATTTCATAAACAATAATTTGAAGATTCTCTAAATTATTTATCCCAAGATAAAAATCATATGCTCTTGTTTCATACACTAATTGTTCTTGCTAATAAAGTTCTTGTTCTTCTTTAAGGTTCAAAAACCGAGATTTTTTACTGCTGGATGAAATTTTATGATTAGTAGATGTGTAAGTTTAGTAAATTTTATAAAATTTAAAGAAATACAATCATTATATAATAAAGATACAGAGATAAATAGATTGGAGGTATTAAAAGTTTATGAATATACCGGAACTATAGCTAGTTTATTTAACAGAATTCCAGCAATACTTATAGAAAATTCGTTTATTCAAATTCAAAAATTTGTAATGCCTTTTCCCACTTAGTTCCTTGATTAATTTTATATTCTCCGGGCTTTAATGTGAGGTTGTTATTTTTCATATAATCCATAAATTCATTTTTTTCCTTTTCATTCCATTTAGATAGTTCAATATTATTTTGAACGAATGTATAATCTCTTACACCCTCTTCATTTATCTCTACATTCAAAGTTTTACCTAAAGCCACTATACCTGCATTATCAAAAGCTTTTTTAAGTATAAAACAATTATATAAAGGTCTTATCATTAATAGTATTACGACAACTATTAGTACAATAATAATTGTCTTAGATAATTTCATTATATGTCCTCCTTTTCTTAGTTGAATTTTCTAAATACTTAAATTAATTATAGTGTATTCACAAATATTAAAAAAGAGAGGATTTATATCCCCTCTTTTTTAGTTTGTAAATACATTAGTTCTACCTCTTAAATCTTCTCCTGCATCTCCAGGAGTATATCCATACCATGATCTAAATACTGGTATTTCATCTTTCCATGATTGCGGAAGAGTCCAACTATGTTTACTTATTCCAGTGTTACTGCTCGAAATTCCAGCTTTAATTAATGCATTATAAGCAAAAGTGGTACAATTATTGGTTTCAATATTATAATTTGTAGAGTAATTGCGTGCCCAGTTCATGACCTCATCAGCTTTCTCAGGCGTAATTGCATAAGTTCTTGCTATGTTCCAACCATGATCAAATTCACTTGTAACCCAATATACTTTTCCAGGTACGTTTTTACTGAATGCAACATCCTTTTTCTCTACTCCATCTTTCGGATAGAAACCAAAATAGGAAACATAGCTGCCAGCCCCAGTAGCGGTTTTCTTCTCTAATCGAATAAAAGTATGGCCAACATTTGTATCTGGATACTCAGATACTGCATTTCTTGTACCTGAAATCGGTTGTTCAACAACGATGGTTATACTTGATTTCTCTCCAGACCATCCTGCATCTAATAATTTTTCTTCTAAGTCATAGTCGGCTAAAGAAGTTGTTGTGAAGCTCATGCATAGAACCAAGGTTAAGATTAAAGCCCAAAATTTTTTTAATTATAAAACCTCCATTTCTTCTTAGATTCCCTTTAATTATAATATTTAGTAATATATGATATAATTGGTATAAAGTATATTTTTATTGTTATTTTGTTTATTATATGGTAATATTTTGTATATGAGAAACTGGCAAATATTCTATCAAAGGAGGTTTTTGTTATTAAACTAGATTTATTAGCAAATGCTTTTGATGAGACTTTAAACAGCCTTAATTCAATATTTTTAATGGATAATTTATTTGATAATAAATTACTAATTTTAACTGATAAAAATAAAGTTCTAAGTTGTAAATCGTTTAGATATCATGGTATATTTTCTGCGGTGCATGATAACTCAGATATGCCCGAAGTGATGGATATTATAAAGCTAAGAAAGACAAGTACTAAAGTGATTACAAACAAAAAATCCATATATTTGTGTTCCCCAATATCAAAGCAAAGTGGAGAAATAATAGGCAATCTACTACTTTATAGTCGAGATAAGCTAAACATGGAGCTTTTACCATTTTTAGAAACCTTGTCAAAATATCTGTTTATGAAATACCAGTTATATTCTATTAAAAATGAACTGAATCAGGAATTTGTTAATGCTACAGATATGTATAATTTGAGCAAAAAACAATTTCAAATATTGCGATTCATATCTGAAGGTAAAAAAGATAAAGATATATGCAATGAACTACATATTAGCATTTCTACCTTAAGGAAGCATATTGATAACATATTTCAAAAAACCCAATGCACTAATAGAACTGCTCTATGCGGAGAATATTATAAATATATTATATGTCGCTCACTCAATCTAAAAGATTGAACTTGGATTTTACTCAGCATTCAAAGAGTCTTATATTCAAAAAAACTTATTATGATATCATAAATAGTACATACAAGAATAAAAAAACTTAATTTACATAAATTTTTTGTTCTTGGATGATTGAATAGAAACGCGGAATAAAACATAAATAATGCTATGAAGCATATAAATACTATTAATTATATTCAACATTACATATAAACTATATCTATAAAATAAGAACTAGAGACTTCTAGTCTAGCTAAAACTAGAGTCTCTAATTCTTTATAAAATAGAAATTATTATTATACTTTATAATTTTATATATATTTCTTTATAAAGCTGTATTAAGCTTAGCTAAATCTGAATTTTATGGGATGTGATGTTCCATCTTCTTCAAACCATGTAACCATTTGAATTGGCTTTGCTACTACTTTCATATTATTTATCATCCTTTACCTTTCATGTTTATATAATTACTTGCTCTTACTCTTAAATCTTCTATATCCTTTGCATATTTTTAAATCAATTTTTCATGACTCTCTAACTTATATCTAAGTGACTCTATGCGATAAGCTGCTAAGTCTGCCATTATAAAAATGCCTATCTTATGTAATTTAGGAATTGTAGCTAGACTTACCATAAAAGGAATACTTCTCAATAAAAACAATGAAAATGAAATTGTAGCTTAATGCAATTTGCTTAGTAAAAACTAATATTGATATGCTTTCAATACTGTTTACATTTAAGGAAATTAAAAATATGAATCATGAAGATTGATTACGTCACTATTGATTATCTTCAGTATTTATATCTTCATCAGATACTAAGATTTCTCTAAGTCTATTAATTTAAAGTTTACTAATAGCAATAGTCTAAACAATAAACTCAATCCAATTATACTTTGTCGATCTTATAATTGTATTATATATATCAGTTTGATATAATAATATTAATATTTAGTGTTTAATAAGAGAGGATGATTATATTGCCAAAAGGAAAAAAGACTCAGTATGCTATTTTAGGTTTACTTAACATTATGCCAATGTCCGGATATGATATTAAAAAATATATTGAACAAAGTATCTCATATTTTTGGACAGAAAATTATGGTGCCATATACCCTACTTTAAATCAGCTCTATAAAAATGGTTTGGTTACTAAAGAAGAAAAAATCAATGCTAATAAACCTAATAGTAAGGTATATACCATTACAGAACAAGGGCGATGCACCTTGTTAAATTGGCTAAAAGAAAAATTAGAACCAGAAAAAATTAGAGATGAGCTATTATTAAAGATTTTTTTTGGAAATCTTCTATCCATTGAAGAAAATATACAAAGAATAGAAGAAGAAAAAAGACAAAAACAATTATTGTTAGATACATTAACAGACATAGAGTCCATGCTAAAGGAATTAAAGATAACACATCGTCACAAAGAACAAGAACTGAATTTCCAGCTAATGACAGTTTTAAAAGGAAAATATGAAGTTGAGGCAGATATCGATTGGTGTGTTACATGTTTGATGATACTCGAAAACATGAAAAACAATACAAGTAAGGAGAAAGACAATAATGAAGAATACAAGTGCTAAAATATCAAGCACCTTGGTTATGACATGGCTATTTACAGTTATTATTTCAGAATTACCTATGATTATAATAAAAGAAATATTTAAAATAAAAGATGTTACTTGGTTTAATAAAATAATATTATTAGTTATTATCGGCATACTTTTTTTTACTTTAATATGTAAACAATATAGATATCTTTTTACATATGTATTATTTATAGCTATCCTTAAATCACTAATTTTTATTAATCAGAATCTACTTACAGAGTTATTTTATAATAATCATCATTTTATTAATTACTTAACAAAAATGCAACTTCCTCGCCTTATTATAGCTATTATAATGATTGGATTTTTATGGTCTATTAAGAAGAGCAGGCATGAGTTCTATTTAAGAAAAGGAAATATTAATGCAATAGCACAACCCGTAAAATTCGTTATTGATAAACCAACTCCATGGAAAAAAGTAGGAATCCAAATGTCATTTTGGATATGCGGTATCACTTTAGTCTTTTTGTTAATAGCTGGTGTCCCATCATACAAACAATTATTAAATACTATTCCACTTGTCCCTTATGTAGTCATTTTGGCATTAATGAATTCCTTTAGTGAAAATATTATTTATAGAATTTCATTTTTAACCTTATTAAAGGATATAGTTAGTGAAAAACAAGCTCTATATCTAACTACATTTGTTTTTGCAATGGGACATTATTATGGTGCACCGTATGGTATTACAGGTGTATTGATGGCAGCTTTTCTAGGATGGTTTCTTGGAAAAAGTATTATTGAAACTAAAGGAATCTTTTGGGCATGGACCATACATTTTTTACAGGATTTATTGATTATGTTATTTTTAGCCTCAGGAACAATTACATTAGGTGGTGCATAATTTGAATTAATGAGAGTGTATAATAATCTCTGTAGATTAAGCTTTCTATTATAAGTTTTGGGCATGAGTACTAGGATTTCTAGTATTCTTGCCTATCTTAACTATATGATATGTTTAAAAGCAAATAACACCCGTAATTATGCGGGTGTTATTTGCCTTGTTACAACCGTCCTTCAAACATGATGGAAAACTCTCCATAGACCTTCCCCCAATTACGAATAGACATATTCAATTTTTTTGTAGCTTAAATGTTACTAAATATAATGCTTTAGTAGTGACTTGCAATCTCACCATATCTTGAGAAATACAGATATATCTACTTATCTATCAAACCCAATTTTATTGAACTCACCTACATTTGCATTAAACTTAAGCTCAATTTGTGCTTTATTTAATGCAACTATTTTAATCCTGTTTTCGCCTTTTTTTAAAGGAACTGTGATTGTTTCCATATCATTTTGAATAATATTATCCTTATTCTCAACAAGTGTTTCAAGTTCTCCTGCTGAATTAATCAAAACTAATTTTGCTTTACCTTTATTTACTGATAATAGATATGATAGTTTAATATCCATGTCATTTTCAGCATTATATCTCCATATAGTATCCATTCCCTCAAACTCTAATTTACCTATGTACTCTTGTCCATCTATTGATTGTTCTTCATTGTCTAAATTAAATGAATTTGTATCACTTGAGATCTTACTATCGTTTGAATATAGTGAGCTCATGTAATTTATTCCACAACCAGTACATAATAATGTGATAATTGTACAACAAACTACTATTAATCTTTTCATTTGACTACCTCCCCAGCCTTAATCGATATTGTCAAAGATTTTTGTATAATCTTTAACTAGACCCTTTGATTTTACTAAAATTATATCAACATTTTCCATATCTTTAAAAATATGTATGATTTTGTTGGCACCATTCATCAAAATTCCTAAAAGAAATGTAGAAAAAATTTTAAGCACAATAATTAAATGCTTACTATTTTATATAAATATTCAAGAAAAAATAATTACTTATCTCTTGGTAGTAATTCTTGATAAAGACTGCAAATTTCCTAAAATAGATACACTATTAAATAAAGAATATCGTAAGCTACAAGTAGAACAAAAACCTATTTTTGAAAAATCCAGAAACTGGACTATAAGAGGCTTCTAGACGATTATTTTAAGTCTAGTTGCATCTGAGCTAAGCAATCACCTCATAGGCCAGCTTACTGGACAGAATTGATTAAGCTTTGTGAGAAGTATATATTCTCACAGCAATCTGCTTAGCTTTTATATCTGCTGCCTTCACCTTCGGTAATATTTTAACATCATTTGAGGATGGATAAGAATTTTAAACTACTTCTATACATAAATTATTATTTTTTTTAAATATATACATCCCTATAATAAATGTCATACATTCAGCAAATGGTACTGTAAGCCATACGCCAGTCATTCCTATAATCATGGGAAGTATTTTTATCCCTAAAATTATAAATACAATCCCCCTACTTGCCGAGATTATAATAGATCCAGTAGCTTCTCCTATTGCTGTAAAATATCCTGAATTGATTATATTAAATCCACACAGTAAAAAGGTAAATGAATATATCCTTGATCCGCTTACAGCTAAGTTTAAAACCTCATTATTTCCACCTGCAAATAATGAAATAAGTTGTTTTCCAAATACAAACAATACAATGAACAATATTGCTCCAACAACTAAATTTACCTTTGAAGCTAACTTTAATGTATCATTTAATCTATCATGCTTTTTATATCCATAGTTATAGCTAAGTATAGGTGCTATTCCATCTGATATACCAAACATAATAAGTATTCCAAATTGAGATATATAATTTATTGTTGTAAATGCTGCAACACCAGCTTCCCCAGCTATTTTCATAAAAGTAATATTAAACAAATATGCAGTTGTACCCGTTGCGATTGCAGTAACTCCTTCTGATGAGCCATTGTATGCCATAGGTATTATTACTGATTTATCAAATTTCCCTCGAAATATATTTACTATATTCTTTTTATTTAGCATGGGACGTATAACTATAAAAAATGCTGCTCCATATGCTGTCCCTGTAGCAAATGCTGCTCCCCCTACTCCTAAATTTAATTGTTTTATAAATATGAAATCTAAACTTACATTAACAATTACACTTAAAATCATACTTTTTAAATATAATTCTGGCTTTCCTACTACCCTATTGATAAATCCAAATAGAAACATTAAAGACATTAATGGTGCAAATATAGCTATAGTCCTAATATATATTGATACACCTTCTAATAATACTTTGTTTGCACCTAATAATACTGCAATTTCTTCATTAAATAACCTTCCAATTAATAATATAGCTAAAGATATTATTGTAATAAGTATAAGAGCTGTTTTAAATGCATTTTGTGCTTCTTCTTTTTTACCTTCTCCCAAACTTCTCCCTATAAAACTTAGAGAACCTACACTTATAATCATACTAAAACCCATTATAACTTGCATAAATGGTTGTACTATGTTTACACTAGCCAGTGCATTTTTGCCAACAAAATTCCCTAAAAATATTCCATCTATTATGGTTTGTGCACCTGCTATTACCATAGAAATTATTGCTGGGATTGAATATCTTATAAACAATTTATATATTTTTTCTGTTCCTAATATGTTTTCATTCATTTAATCTACCTCCCAAAAATAACAAAACATACAGTAATCATATCGTGAATATGTTTTATTTTTATAGAGTAGATTATAAACTTTTGTGTTACACAAAAGTCAATATTTTTTTATAGGTATTTGTATTTCGAATAATTCTTCTTCCTTTTTATCTGTAACACTAATGTCTATTTGAACAATTTGAAGAATATCACCATATACTCTATATCCCTCTTTCTTAATATATTCAATCATTTTTTTAAAATGAACTTCTATATCCCAAATATTTCCTTTGTAATACATGCAAGCATAAGTCCCTTTATGAATCTTTTTAATATGATTTTCATCAATATTCTCTTTATCTTTGATGAAAAGAAATATAACAACTGATTCTTGGTACTTTTTCAACCCTATGTCCTCTTGTTTTATAATTGCTCCATATCGATTACTTGCAACGATAGGCGCTATTTCTTTTAATGTGTTCTCTAATTCAAGGTATGCGTAATTTAAATCAATTTCATTTTTTATGGATTTGTCATAGGTAACAATTTCTCTTTCTTCAATTTCTTTAATAACGGTTCTTTCAAAATCTGATACTTGAGAAATATCTTGTAGATGTTTTATCTTTTCTTTAATACTCTTTTCTAATTTTTGTAATTCTTTTATTTTCTTTATAAGTTCATCATGTTTATCTTTTAATATATTAACGGACTGCTTTAAATTTCTATTATTAAAGTACTTCTTAATTTCATCAATACTCATTCCTAGCTGGCGAAGTTCTTTAATCGTTCCTAATTTTTCGTACTGTAAAATAGAATAGTATCTATATCCAGTTTTAGGATCTATTTTAATTGGTTTAAGTAAATTTATTCTATCATAGTATCTTAATGTTTCAGTAGTAATATTTATTAGTTTCGCAAATTCGCCAATTGACAGTTTATCTTTCACTTTTTCCCACCATTTTCTAACTATATATAGTTTATTATTCTCTTTAGTAGACTTTCTAAAAAACTGCGTCTATTTATGGTACAGTTCCACATACTATAAGTATTGCGGCTACAAAGTAAGTGATAAATGCTATGCCTGACACCATATTTCTAGAGCATCTAATTAAAAAATTTATTCTAGTAACTTGTAAGCACATAATCCATTTGTCTGCATCCAATAGCAGCAGCAACAGAACTGCATTTTGCTCGCAAAAGATAGAATATAGTCTTATCTTTAATATCACTCAATGTTTCAAAATTTGCTTGTCCTTTACTTATAATAATATCTGCTTTACCAAATTCACTCTTAAATGAACTTGAACAATCTTTTAATATCGTTCCTTGTGAAGAATGTCCATTGTCAATAACTTTTACTAAGTCTACAACACCAGTACTTATTGCATCGTGCATAGTTGCATCATTAACTATTGGACCTCCCTTTACTACATAAGTAACCTTATCTACTGGAAGATTCTCTAATAGGAACTTATCAAATATAATTTCACCAGAGTTGTCAGCAATATACATAACGTTCTTTGACTTTTTTACTGCTTCTCGTAGAGCAGCTGTTCCAGTACCAAAAATATCATGTTTAATACTGTCTTCAACTGACTTAACAATATCTGAATTCTCTAGCTTTAGTCCAACTGAAAAATCTATAATATTTCCTGCAATAGCTAACCTACAAGCCATGTCGAATCGATCTTCTGCCTTATCTAGCCATTTTTCCTCAATAATTCTCTCATAAATCTCTTTAGCAATTTCATTGTACTGTTCTTTCAATCTTATATATGGATCATTAATACCAGTAATATTCTTAGCATGTTGATGCATCCTAAAAGCTATCTCAGGTGCTGTTTCATTGAAATCCATTTCTGATAATTCTTTCAAAGATCTTTTTATTATTTCTTCTTGCATTGATACATTGCTTGTAACTTCTTCAGCTATTTCTACTGCTTGTCTAGCAAGACAATAAATGCATTCATGTGATATTTTCATATAATTGTCTCCTTAAAAGTAATATAGTCTTAACCTACTAAGTAGCATATTCATAATTGTACTGTTTTATCATATGATAAAAAACTGTAGCTATTCATGGTAGGGTTTACCGTACTATTTGCAACGGTGTTTTTTTACTAAATATGAGATAAATCACAGAATTGAACACTATTAAATACTAGTTTCAATCATTCTTTCAACTAGCACTAAATAATCTCCTTTATATTCAATACTCTTTTTAATAATTAGTATTGCTATTCCATGAACCATACTCCACATTGTTAATGTCTTTTGCATATATAAATTTTTATTTAAATCTATTTCCTTAAAATACCTTTCCGAACTATCTTTAAAAACTCCAAATGCACTATCTTTATCGCTATAAAATTTATCATCATCAATTCTAATAGGATATGTATTATCTGATAAAAACATTAACTTTAGGTACTCTGGATTTTCCATCATAAACTTCACATATGCTTTCCCCATTTCAACAACTTGTAATTTAGGTTTATTAGGATATAGCTCAGTTACCTCTAATAGTGCTATATGGAATTTTTTCCAAACCTCTCTAATTATTTCATTGATAAGTTCATCCTTATCTTTAAAATGTTTATAGGGTGCACTATGGCTTACTCCACACATACTTGCAACTTTTCTTAATGAGAATCCCTCAATACCCTTTTTATTTAACAATAACAATCCATTATGTATTAGTTTCTGTTTTAAATCACCATGATGATATTTTTCTCTATCCACAACTGCATACCTCCCTAAGCATGGTATATATTCTAAACTATTTTCTAACGAAAATTATATCATCAAATGTTGACAATGTAAACTTAGTGTTATATAATCAAATTAATGTTTACAGCGTCAACATTTCTCGCAATAAATATACCTTAAGAAGCTTCGCCAAATTATTAAAAACAAGATCTACTAAGCTTTTAATAAAATAAGTAAGGGAGATGATTTAAATGAAAATAGTAGTTTTAAATGGAAGTCCTAAAGGTGATAACAGCGTTACTATGCAATACATAAACTATATTCAAAAAAAATTTAAGCATCATGAATTTAAAATAATTAATATTTCTCAAAGAATTAATCAAATAGAAAGGGATAAAGTAGCTTTTCACAGTATAATTAGTGATGTTAAATCTAGTGATGGGGTTATCTGGGCATTTCCTCTTTACGTATTTACTGTTCATTCAAATTATCAGAAATTTATAGAATTAATTTTTGAAAGAAATGTTGTAGATGCTTTTAAAGAAAAATATACTTCAGTTCTAGCTACATCAATTCACTTTTTTGACCATACTGCAATAAATTACATGAATTCTATTTGCGATGATTTAAATATGAATTATGTAGATTATTTTTCACTACACATGTACGATTTAGAGAAAGAAGAAATAAGAAATAATCTATTAAAATTTGCCCAAAACTATTTTGATGCAATAGAAAATGAAGTAATTACTTTAAAAAACTATAGCCCAGTAAAATATTATCCGATATCATATATTCCTGAATTTACAAATAATAAAATAGATGTTTTAAACAAAAAAATAGTTGTTGTAGCTGATTCTTTAGAAAATATTAATTTAAAAAACATGATATATAAATTTAGAAGTTCATTTTCCCAAAGTATAGAGTTAGTCAATCTTCAAGATATAAACACGAAAGGAAGCTGCGTAGGATGCTTAAAATGTGGTTATAACTATGAATGTGCTTATACTGGTAAAGATGATTTTATTAACTTTTATAATAGTAAATTAAAAACTGCGGATATAATAGTTTTTGCTGGTACTATTAAATACAGATATTTATCTTCTATATGGAAAAGATTCTTTGACAGAGGATTTTTTAATACTCACACTCCATCACTTTCAGGTAAACAAGTGGGGTTTATAATAGCTGGTGCTTTAAATCAAATACCTAATTTAAGACAGATATTAGAATCCTATACTCAATGGCAAAGATCCAATTTAGTTGGTTTCATAACTGACGAGTATGATAGCAGTATAGAAATCGATAAACAATTACATGCTTTCTCATACAACCTTATTAAACTATCAACTGTAAATTATATCAAACCTGCCACTTTTCTTGGTGTAGCAGGTATGAAGATATTTAGAGATGAAATATGGGGAAAGATAAGATTTCCATTTATGGCTGATCATAAGGCTTATAAGGCACTTAATATATATGATTTTCCACAAAAAAATTATAAGACTAGAATAATGAATTCTATATTAATACTAATGAGTAAATTTCCTCCTATAAGAAAAGAACTTTACTCAAATAAAATAAAGTCTTCAATGATTGAGCCCTTGACAAGGATTGTGGAAAATGAAACTGTTTAGTGGTAACACTAGCCCACGCTACATCTTCATAGTCATTTATGTTTTGCAAAAGAATAGTTTCATGTAAATTAAATTGTTTTGCATTCTTGTGTTTTCCTCAAAGGTATACCCTCCTTTGGGGAATTCTTTCAATTTATTATATTGTTTTAATCATTCTAATACTATTAATATCAAGCCTTTTTGGAAAAACCGCCGCTATTTATGGTCTAGATACTACTACAATGTTGGTTGATATAAACTTATCTATTCATTAATTCTTCTGAGATATTGTATCATACACGACTGTTTACATACTTTAGTGAGTAATATGCTAACTACTCTGGCCTATCATCAATATTAATTTCATTTACAACATATTGTTGAATTTTTAGCTAAAGCTTTTAAGAAAAATCACCATTAACTATATATACTACCTTCTCTTTAAAAGTCAAATACTCGATAAAGATAATAATTTTCACTATGTAGCTCCGAAAATTTTAGTTCAAATGTTATTACTTCACGTTATTTTCTATTATTGCATCTATGGGAAATATCTTAAACCACTATATAATGTTTATAATATCCTTACGAGGTGCCGCAGGTTTTGGTTCATCTTCCTGATATCCAAAAACAACCGAACCATATACAATGTGATTCTCAGGGATATCTAATTCTGTTAATAGTTCTCTTATTATTGGCATATGAGTTAATCCTGGCAACTGATTCAGCCAGCAGGAGCCAATTCCAAGGGAGTGAGCAGCCAGCATCATGTTGCCTATTGCCAATGCAGAGTCCGGCATAGCGTTTCCATTATCTTTTAAGTGCGAAACAATTACAAATGTAGGGGCATTGTATAAAAAATTCGCACTTTCCTCCTTAGCCTTTTCAATTAAGCTAACAATATATGGGTGAGTTTCAGCAACAACTGGAATAGAAAGAAGCGTTTGACGAAGTGATTCATTTACTTTCCGTATTGTTTCTGGATTCTGAATCGCTGTAAACTTCCAACTCTGAGTGCCCATCCCATTAGGAGCATAACTACCTGACATAAGAATTGCATTTAAATCTTCAGCAGATATCTGTTCTCTACGATAATTTCGTATACTTCTTCTTGTAATAATATTTTCTATTACAACATTCATAATACTATTCTCCTTTTCTACTTTCAATTTACATATATATCATGAAATAACTTTAACTAGTTTCGATGAAAGTAAAGCTATTTTTTATAAAATTCTATGCCTTGTTTAGATAACTTCTCTTCCCAAATCATCTTTAATATTGCTAAGTCCTCACTGTAATCGGTTTTTGATTCATCTTTATCGTATTTTAGATTCTCAAGTATCTCGATTGTAAAACTTTCTTCACCATTTTCTTTCCATTCATTTTGAAGCTCTTTGTTAGAATAGTTACCGAAGTTTAGCCGAAACTTGGCGCGATTTATGGTACCTTTCAAATTTTGAGACCCTTCTATATGACACTTATTATTTAAATTAGATTTAATAGTAAATATACCCATATCCGGTTTCATATTCCTATATAATTCTTTAAGTTCTTTTCTTCTATCCATTAATTAATACCCCATTTCCTTTAATATCCGTGATAGAGTTTGTAAGCGTTCTCCAATCAGTTCTCCATCATCACTAAGTGCTTGACTAAATAACTTAATATCCTCTTTAATTTTTTCATTGTCAGTACATACAGCCACTGTCATTGCATCTCCTTGTAATCCTACTCTATCTATGACGGGATTTTCTATATCGTATAAGTTTTCATACCTATAAGCTTCTTGAAAGTGTAGTTTAGCTCTACAAACAAGAATTGCTAGATCAAGTACTCGATGGAGAGGTAATTCTTCTGACTGTCTTGACCATTTATCTCCAGTATGTCTCCAAACTTTAGCTGAAATGTCTACCTTTCCTCTATCATTCCACTGTGCTAATCCTAATGAGAGTCCTTTAGCATCTGTTTTATAAGCATATCTGCCATCAACATTTTCATAGTTTTCAGACACAATAACTGGTTTGTGCTTCAAAGTAGTTGGTATTTTCATTTTATTACCTCCGTTTATTTTACTAAATTACTAAATTACTAAATTACTAAATTACTAATTGAATTATAATGAATTTTATACGATTTGTCAATACATAATGTAGATTTTTAAATTTTTATAAGTGACTTACAATTTATTTTACCCGACTAAAATTTTCTAATGCTTTTAAAATAATCAAAAAAAAAAACGATTTAGGCAAGCTTATCTTAACTGGCATATCAATTATTTATTTAATTTTACATTTAACTTCTGTCCCATCTAAAAAAGCTGCAATAATCTTCTTTCCTTTAACCGATGTCATCTTCTCAAAAATTTAAAATATAAATCCATATCAAAGTTTGTTAGCTACTCTGCTTTTTCTAAAATTTTTATAAAATGATTTGACTTGTACTTTATCAAAACGTCATCACTGACCAATTTCTATTTTTACTTATCCATAAAATAATTCTTTCTTTTAGTCATATTAGAACTGAAAGAAAATATGCATCTGTTTCTACGGCTTTACTCTTAAATCGTTCTTGAAATAGGTGTCCCTGTCACTGACATTTTTATTAAACCAATAGACATAACTGTTGCCAGCCCACTTTATTGCATTGAATATTGACCCCTCTTTCTCCTGAATCAGCATATGGACGTGATTGTCCATGAAATAGTACTCGTAAACCACATATTCACTAACAGTTTTATAGTAATGAAGGATCTCAATAAATTCCTGACGACCTTCATCCTCTTCAAATAGGTTTTATCTGTTTATTCTTCGAATCATGATATGCTATATCCCGCTGCTGCTTTTTTCCAGGGCTTGTCTTGATATATGTACCACCTCATCTGCAGTATATTATTTTTTCATGGGACAAGGTACCTGCCCCCTTGTGACATTTAATATTAAGCTAAATCCTTATTTTATTCTATCTATACTCTACAAACAATTATAAGAACTGATTCACACAATACTATTGACATTAACTGCATGCACACATATAATTGAGATAAATAATTAGTTGTATATACAACCATTCTAAGTGTTTAGTATATTTAAATCAATAAAGGAGGATTTATGATACAAAGGAGACAAGGTGGCTTTTTAGTTTCTAAAATACATCAATTGGCAGGGCGTATTTTCACTAAAAAGCTTAAAGACCATGATCTTAACGAAATAAATTCAGCACAAGGTAGAATAATCTTTGTGCTATGGCAAAATGATGGAATTTCAATCCAAGAATTATCAAAAAAAACATCACTAGAAAAGTCAACTCTTACTCGCATGCTCGAAAGACTTGAAACTTCAGGTCATATACAGCGAATTCCCTCTACAGATGATCGTCGTAAGACAATAGTAAAGCTTATATCTAAAAATGAAAAACTTAAAGATGCTTATAAAAAAGTTTCTAAGGATATGCTAGATTTATTTTATAAAGGATTTACTGAAGATGAGATTGATACGTTTGAAGCTTATCTTGAACGAATTTATCAAAATATTTCTCAATCCGAAGATAATTTTAAGAAAGACGAATAATCATATGCTCAATGAAAGTTGAAAATATTTTAAGGTTTTTTTCTGCTGACTCACATACCATGGAACTATTTAGGGAAAGTATTGATGCCTCCTTTGAAAAATTTTAAAAAATAATATCTTTTTCTTCTAAGCAGAATGTATTTGTTATTGAAGGTAACAAATATAAAAGAGTTTTTGATAAAAATAACCCTGAATATATACTAGATTGGTATCAGAGAAAAAACTTGTATTTAGTTTGTAATAAATACATAAACGATACTTTATTCAGTAACCAATTAATTGATGAATTAAAATCAAACTTTTATCATTATGTATACAAAATTAAGAAATAAATGCTTTAAATACCTGATATTAGAAATTTTTTTAAAATAGGAGGAAATTAAATTGAATAACGAAAATATTATAAATAAGTCATTAGATCTAATGAATAGTTGTAAATTTGCTATGGTAGGATCAAATGGAGAAGATGGATTTCCAAATATTAAGGCTATGATAAAAATCGAAACTGAAGGTATTAATAAAATTTGGTTTAGTACAAATACTTCAAGCAAAAGAGTGGCACAATTTAGAGTAAATCCAAAGGCAAGTGTATATTTTACTGATTTCGATAAATGGACTGGGTTAATGCTGGTTGGAAATATGGAGGTGCTAGAATATCCTGAAATAAAACAAAGATTCTGGTCGGATGGTTGTGAAATGTATTATCCTCTTGGAGTAACCGACCCTGATTATTGCATTTTATGTTTCACTGCTAAATGGGGAAATTATTATGAATCTTTGTCTAATACAACCTTTGAAATCTAGTATTTTATCCAATATTTTTTCGCTACCTCTCGTTTCAATTATATGTACTTAATTAGTGCTGTTTATAGAAAAAATATAATGAATAGTAGCCTCAGGTGCAATCGGATAGCTACTATTTTTAGACCTTATTCCCGTTAAATATTAATCATACTAATACTTCATGAGGAAGTTTACATCCTTTATGGTACAGTTCATCTTATCGTTATATTGGCGGTTTTTGATATATTTTCAATTTAAATCGTTGATGTGCTCATTTTTTATGAAACAACAAATTTCTTCCAATGCTTGTGTACCCTCTGGAAAAAATGATGACATAGCAGGATAAGGTTGCTTTTTCAACTCATAGCTAAAGCTTTTTGAAACCCCCAGGTAGAACCAGGGGGTTTTCGTTGTACAAGAAAAAAGAGGCTCATATTATAGCCTCTAAAACTTCAATACTATCTATTGTCTTTAAAACATGTATCTCCATTCCATCCCTTGCTTTTATATTTAATGAATTTTTATCATCTTCAATAAATACTACTCCTTTTTTATGCATACTTTTTATTTTGCTCCTTGAAATTCCAAGTATATCACTTAAAAGCTTATCGACTCTCAATTCTATTGGATACTTGCAAACAAGTTCAATAACAAATTCATTTTCTCTTATATAGTATGTTTCTAATTTTCTTTGAACTAATGTATAGTTTATATGTTCTAGAATAACTTCAGCTTTATTCTTACTATATATGCCTAAATTAAAGGCATATTCTCTGGCTAATTCTCTGTCATTGGAAAGAAATCTATCATACTCATGTTTACTAATATTACAAGGCTTTATTCTTTCATATATCGTCATATTCCAAGTTGATTTACATTTCTCACATTTATAAATTAACCAAATATCAATGTTATTTTTATTTGCATTTATTCTAAATTTTTCACTATTTATATAGTTCGTTTTTTCATTACATTTAGGACAACTTCTCTTTACTATTGGTAAACTATCAGGGATTAATTCCCATTGATATTTTTTTAAATAGCTCATTTTGCTCCTCCTAGTTATTTATTTTTTAGGACTTGCAAAGGCTATTCCATCAAACTTTTTACAATTAATGCAATAGCCTCTGCTATGCATTAAAAATATCTATTGTCATAAAAATTCCTCCAATCTTTTTTCTATATATATTTTAACAGCTCTATATACTACATAAAACCTCATTCTTATTTCATAAATAAAAATGAGGCCAGAATTCCACGTACTATTCAATATTTCTATATCATTTGATGTTATATTTTAATAATCTCCTCTCACTTCCTCTATTGCCAGTTTCTCATTCCTAGTTATTCTTACAATAGCATACAGTGCATCTTTATACAGTATTGTATTTTTTTAGGACATGATACAATTTAGAATACTATTATCTCCCTTAAAACCAGTCATATCAACATCTTTAAAGAAAGTCTCTGTTACTTATTGTACGATTCTGAGTAACACCATAAAATGATAATAGTATCACTTAAAAGGTATTTCAAAACATCTCGAATGTCTTGTGTAGACTTGATATCATATTTCTGATGCAGTGCTGGAATAATGCTCCTTTTCTTTATTAGAGTTTAATCTCATACACACAGGATTTATCTCCTCTTAAAATAGAAGTGACAACCCGACTTTTTGCTTCCTTACCAGTAATCTTTGAAATCATTTTTTGTGTCATACTTGCGGAACAATGACAAAGAACTGGAGACACTTTTTTACCATTCATGCATTGTGTTATTGGACATACGCAATAGTTTTTGTTCTCGTCAACAAGAATTATATTATTAGTCTCATCATATGTAATAATTTGTCCATGTTCTTTTGCCATGAAATTAATGAATCCTTGCAAATCTCCAACATATTTTTCTAGCATGTCCTCCATTGATTTATAATGACATGCACCACATCGATCTAAAAGCAATGCACATTTTTCTTGAGAGCAATTCTTTTCAACGCTATTCAATAATTCACTAAGCCATTCCATGCTGAAATTTTGAGCCCATTCCTTATAACCGTCCATACTTATCCTCCTTTTTCTATATCACAATAAAATAACCACTTTTATAATAGCATTCACTAGAAAAAGGTTCTACCTTAAACATATTTGGTAAAAGAAAATGAGCCAATATAGTCATAAAAACTATACCGGCTCATCTCAATCTTGCTTCTTTTTACCTTGTAATATAATTCTTTGAATACTTTTCAAAGACAAATAATATTTCTGAGACAAATATTCCAAATCGCATCCACGTTGGTAATCTTGGTAAATTTGCCTGTTTCTAATTCTTAACTCGTTACGAGTAGTAGTTTCGGTTCCCCATTCTTTTTTATTACTCGATTTTCTTGGAATGTAAATGTATTCTCCATCTACATATAACTGCACTAATTCAAGTAATTCAGTAGGGAAGATTTCATTTGCTTTTTTATAGCTCATTTTGCCCTCCTAAAATAATACTCTTATTAGGAATAGCAAAGGCTAGTTTTATTAATTAAATTTTGTTTGTTGCAATAGCCTTTGCTATGCAACGATAACGATAGGATTAAGCATAAGCTTTCAGCCCTCCTTTAATTTATTATGGTTAAGTATATAGGCCCAGCACAACCAAAAGGACTCACTTGTGCTATTATTAGCGCTAAACATATAAATTTTAACACATTATCCAACCTATATCAATAAAACCTTGGTTTTAGTTTCAACCAATATTTCTTTAACAATAATTTAAAACAATTAAAAATGAAGAATATGGATTTCCAAACATTAAGGCTATGATAAAAATTGAAACTTAAGGTCTTAATAAAATTTGGTTTAGTAAAAATACTTCAAGCAAAAGAGTGGCACAGTTTAAAGAAAATCCAAAGGCAAGTGTATATTTTACTGATCTTGCTAAATGAACTAAGTTAATGTTAGTCAGAAATATGGAGGTGCTCGAACATCCTAAAATAAAGATTCTGGTCGAATGGTTGTGAAATGTATTATCCCTTTGGAGTAGCCGACCCTGGTTGTTATATTTTATGTTTCACTGCCAAATGTAGTTTTAGTCCTATATTCCACTTTAAGTGGACAACTACTCTAGATCCAAGTTTTTTTATACTAACCAGTTATTATTTTAAAAATGGGATTTCCCAAAATTATTTACATAACCAAAAATTGTTTTGACATATCATTTCAATGTACTAATCCTTTATTAAAAATAGACTGCATATTTTTTCCTACTTCTTTTAACAGTTCTTGTGGTAGTTTTTCTACTTGTTCACCAATCATTACTCCGCGTGGTTGCTTATATCCTTCATTCCATACGAAGTTAAAGATTTTTTCATCTGCTTCGCTATTTTTTCCTATTTGGAATGCATAGATTTCAACATTTTTAGATAATAATTCTTGTACAACTTCTTTTGCCAATCCTGGAAAACTTGATGCACCGTCTGTAATTTCGAAGACTATCTTTATTTGTATTCCTTTTTTGAGTTCGTTTTCCTGTATTGGCGTAATTCTATCGGATATTTCTCTAAGGCAACTTGCATCGTCAGTTGCTCCATCTGTTGCATCTAGCTTTACGATTGAGCGAATTATATCGCTTTTTTCCTTCACATTCTTATCATTAAATTCTTTAACATTATAATATTTATTGCCAAAAAACCAAGTTTCGGTTAGGACTTCTATTTTTTGATTTAATTGTTCTGCATTGCTTTTCAGATATCGATTAAAATCATCTATTGACAGCAAGGTCACTGCCAAAGCTTTTCTTGCTGCTTCAATTTTGGACGCATTCATTGATCCTGAATTGTCTATCACAAAAGAAATCTCTATTCTTTCAGGCAATATATCTGTTTGAGTCTCTAGTAAGTATCTATTAAAAATAGGGAGATTTTTATAATTCCCCTTTTTTTCGGCTTCTACAAAATCTGGATAAAATTTAATAAGGCTATCTATATCTAATTTTCCCTTTATTTGACTATCTTTTTTTACACTTACTTCTTTATTCGCATCTCCTATCAACCTCTTCCAGAATTGACGCATTTGTTCTCTTTCTGATTTCATTTTATTTGAATAATATTGAAAGAATTGTTGATCTGTTTGGCTAATCCCATAAGGCTCTAAATCTACCTTACCTTGCATAATATTTTGTACACTCGTACTTATTTGGTCTTGATGATCTAGCATTTCTTCTAGAATTTTTTCTACCTCTTCTTGTGTAGATTCCAATGAATCTGGTATCTCATCTGCTTTAGATTGTTCAAAAGGATTTTCACTTCTTTTGACTTGCTCTTCTTTCTGTTCTTTTGATTTATAAAATAACATTTCATCAATTTCTTCTTTCCATAATTCATTAAAAACTGGAAAAATAAAAGAACGAGTAAATGAATCTCTTTCTATAATTCCTTCATCATTATTTATCTGTCTAACTAATTGATAATGAATAAAGTCAAAAAAAGGCTGCTTGAAAATTTTCTTATCAAAGGGATTTTCCATGCATTCTTCTATTATAGGCACTTTTTTATATAATTCAATAATTAAGAAACTATTTGCAAAAGCTTTATGTCTAGGTAGTTGAGAAATCGACTCCGCGGTCTTGCCTCTTTGTTTCATATATGAAACAATTTTTTCAAAATTTTCTTCATCCCTGTATATAGGACACATTTGCAAAACTCTCAGAAATGATGTCTGCTTATCCAATATATGTAGCAAATCAAGGATTTCTTTTCTTACATAATTCGAAATAATTTTAGGCTGATATGCAGGATCATTTTCCAGTCCTTCTTTTTTTATTCTAGCTAGAATATAACTTGTCATCCGATCAATTTCTTTCTGCCAATCTTTTTTTCTACTCAGATATTTTTTAGTTTGCTTCTTCCAATCAGAGTATAAGGCTAGTTCATAGTAGATATGCCACATAATTTGATTTTCATCTAATTTTCCGTCCAAAAAACTTTCTAATGGCAAGTACAATACTCCTTTGGAAGGATCTAATAGAAATCTTTGTAGTTTTGAATTAGGAATATACATTAAACTAGAATCTCCTGTAAATGTGGCTAATGAGCGTTGTTCTTTTTGCAAAAATTCATCACAATGTTTTTTAGACTCTTCAATTAGAGTTTGTTCATCAAAGTCAAATATACTCATCCCCTCCTAGTGATACAGTGGCAGATCCCACAAGTCTTTTGGTGTATCAATTCGATCAATGTCTAACAGATTTAATTTACCTTCTATATCCATGAGTAAATATTTTGAAATATCTAATTTAAGGACATTAGTAAAAAAGATATCTTTTATCGCCGCCTCTTCATTTAGATACCAATTCCCAAAATTCTCTTCAAGTAAGTATATGATTCCATCTTCACTTAAAACTACAGCTGTTCCTTTTTTAGACTGAACATCAAACAAATTACCTTTTAAATTATTCAATTCTATTTTTATGGTTTTTGAATTTTCATCTAAAAAAATTATCTTAAGATTCCCTTTATTTCCTATCACCATAAGAGAATTTTTATTACCATTTTCACCCTCTAAGCATCTAATTCCCCTTATTTCATCATTTAAAAAATCAATTTTTTCTGCAATAGTAAATTGTCTCTTCTCATATTTGATAAAATATAATTGTCCCGTCTTCGTTCCAACTACAAAATAATCGTCATTTATTTTTTCCAATGCAGTCCAATTTAGAATAGTGCAATATATATCTCTATGAAAAACCAAATGGTATTCATCTTTTTGTTTTATTATTTCACATAAATTTAGCTTTTCATCTCCATTTTCCATTACAAATAAACCATCATTAATTGCTAAACACCTTCCAAATCCATTAAAATCATGATCTGTCTGAATCCTTTTAACTTTAATCTGTCCATTAGCATTAGGCAGTTTATCAAAATTATTGGTTGAAAGCAGGTAGTATCCTCCTCTGACCCCACAAAGCAAAATTTCTTTATCATTTAATTTATATATAAACAAAATTGTCTCTTTTATTTCTTTAATAGGAGGACTCCACTCTCCTTCAATTTGATTATGATCAGAAAAATCATCTGGAATATCTATATAAAAAAATTGAACTTTTCTATCTATACTACTTGTAATAAAAAGATTTTTATTAATCCTCAATGTAGTTTGTAAAAAACTATCAAAACTAAAAGTTCCTAATTGTTTTATGGGATTTATCCTCATTGAAGTCTTCTTAATATCATTTGCATAAACTCGATAATATGGAATTAAATCAGTCAATAACTCTTCTTCTACTTTTAAAAGTTTGTCTAATTGTTCTTCAAAACCATCATACAAAATTCCATTCATTTGGCATTCATTCAGTTTTTTTCTTAGATCTTTAACTTGACTCTTAAAATCCTTTCCGTCTACTGACAAGTTCATTTTCATTTTTCTTCTCCATTATCTTCTATATATTCAAGTAGATCTTTTGAATGCTCTAAATGAGATAATTGTTGGTCTAGTTTTTGATATTTTTTCATATCAATTCGTGATGAATCATCAATATCAGCTTCAAAATTTTCTTTCAGTACTTTTGGCAAATTTTTTCTAAGAGTTCCTTTCCCAAATAACAAATGAACTACATCTAAATGACTTAAAATATCTATTGATGAGCGAACATAGTGATATGGTCGAGTACGAATTTCTTCATATGTTGTAGTTGCTTCTCCTATCCCTTTCGTCTCAATATTCCATCCTTCTCCTATAGGAAAAAATCCAAAACGCACCGCTTGTGATAGGATATAGTTTTGATCGTCAGGATAAGTGATTGAACTAATAAAACCATCCCACAAAGCTTTGCTCAAATCTTTTTCTTCACCTTGATTCCAATTATCTAAAACGTGCAAAATATTACGAATTGATAATACAGATTCTCTCAACTCTAGTTCATCCATTCCAGAATCTTTTTGAACTTCCTTATCTTTCCACCTACCCATAAAAACGTTCTGAGTTACCCTACACAACTGAGAAAATCGAAATAATTCTTCTAGTGTCCTTTTTGAATCAGGAATGTGAATATTACCATTTTTATCAGCTAATTGTGCTATTATTACTCTAAAAAGCTCATTTTTTTCTGGAAACTCTTGGTCTTCTAGCGAACCCGTTATCTTTTGAGGTACATAATTGTATTCAATCGTTACGAAGCGCGATTTAAAGGCTGGATTTAACTCATTTGTTCCTTCATAATTGACCATTTGAGTTGAAAGGTTTCCTGTACCAATGAATCCAAATCCAGGTTTAATCAAAACAGGACCAACTCCTGTAATATATGCTGTATTTCCCGCATGACGCTGCAAGATATCATTTAAAGCAATTAAGTTTTGCATAGCAATAGTATTTAATTCGTCTACTATTACAGGACGACCTTCTTTTACCGCAATCAAAATTTCTCTTTCTATTTTTTTGATTTCAGTTCCAAAAGCACTATTACTTGCTACCAATAAGTCAGAGAAGCTTTTCCATATTTGAATCTTAAGCTGCAACTGCTCTTCATCAGTCATCTGCTCTAGTCTTGCTTTATGCTCATCCATCCACTCATAAAAATCTTCTATAATCATATTCAGATAATCCGCATAAGAACCTCGGGAAAAACTGTGTTTAAGAGACAAAGTTTTCTCTACAAACATATCTTCATAAGTTAAATTATGTGAACCAGATATAAACAATGGCTGTAAAGATTCTATTTCCTCTTTACTTCCATTAGTTAAAATATTTTTATAGTAAAGCTTTCTTTCTTCATTAAATTTACTAAATTTTTGAATAGCATCTTTTTCTGTCGCGTTGGTATTTGCAGAAAACCAATCCTCCATTTTGTCTTTCAATTCACTTTGTATTTTATTTTGAATAGTAAAATCTAAAGCTGCTTCAGTTGCTAATTGTGTTTTCCCACTTCCTAAGTGTCCTACAATATATACAGGAACACCTAAATTCAACGAATCAATTACTTTTTGTTTTGCTTTAACTACATAAGGGACGGTTACCAAACGCTGTTGGTGTTGGGTGTCTATGTCACTTATCAATTGACGTTTATAATAAAATTCCCATGCCTCCGGAGAGTTTTCTAAGAGTTTCTCTAACTCTTTTTCCAATTTTTCTATGCAATCAACTCGATATCTTGTAGCTGAATTACTACCAAAATGACCGTAATTATTCTCCTCACTATTGACCTTTCTTTCCCAACGAAGAAAAAATTTTTCATATTCAATTAAATTTTCAATTTCATGTATTTTTTTACCTTTATTTGCTGTTTCTTCTTCTACATATACTCTATATTTTTCGTAATAAATATTATTTTTTTTAGAATCATAAGGAAATTTTTTGTCCCTTACTTTATATTTTCTAAAAGCCTTAAAAAATAATCCTTGTTCTTCTATTTTTTTACTATTATCATATTCCGATGATTTTAAGGCTTCCCTACGTAAATCATCTTCATACCAACTTTGCATTTCTTCTATAGTAGGAATATAAGCTTGCTTAAGATTAGTTTGTTCTTTCACAGAAGTTTCCTCCTTTGTATGATGTTCTATTATATTAACAATATATTAAGTAGTAATATGAGTAATAAATATATATAAATTAAAATCCCGATTTTTTTAAACTCGGGATTTTAATCAAATTATCTAATACTAGATGTCATTAAATTATTCCATGTTCTTTCAATAACTCTTCAATGTCTGTTCCTGCTACTTGTTTTAAAATTTTACGTTTAGCCAATGGAGGTAAATCAAGTTTTGGTTTTTCGCCATCTAGTAACATTGTACCTGCATTTAATAAATAGCGGATATCATATCTTGAAGCATATACCTCAGGAACTCCTTTTTCAACCCCGGTTAAAACATATACTGCTTCCATGGCTGTACGTCCTGAGTATTCAATAGTAAATACAGTATCACGTCCTGGATCATCCAATGTTTCAGCAAATTGTCCAAGGAAAGCAAAGTTTACTGCATTCTTGGGTACAACATATGGACGATCCCCAGCTGCACGAGGCATAAACATAGATGTGATAAATGGCATCATAACAGGAACTGCTGTACATGATTCTGCTAATTCTTCGATTTGATCTGTAGGAACACCTATATGGTATAACCATTCTTTTGTAATTTCCTTACCAGTACAATCTCTCATAGGTTTTTTAATGTAGTCTCCAGGAACATCAGAGAACAACCCATATACCCAAACAGCAACATCTTTTTCTGGTTGTCCATAATATTGTTCTTGACGGTTTATTGTCCAACTCATCAACCATGAAGAGTCAACAGCTGTAACTATACCGCCGGTTACAGTGCATCCACCATATGGTGAACGTTTTGTAATCTTTTCAATGTACTCAGGAACACGTTCATTATGACAAGTTACTGTACAAGACTCCCAATTAGACTTTTCTGGATCTGTACAGAATTTATCTGGATTTCCAAATTCATCTGATTGAGCCGCTATATTTCTCCACAACTTCCAGCATCCCTCTGGTTTCTTGTTAAATGGAGCAGGAGTATTGTCATCACCATATCCAGAACCTTCAGTCATAGAACCATTCGTGATAAATACTAAATCATTTTCTGTTAAGTCAATAGAAATATCTTTTCCATTTTTATCTGTTGCAACTATTTTCTTTGCAACCTTTTTATCATCTGAAATTGAAAACTCAACGTTGTCAACAGTAACTCCATATTCAAATTTAGCACCATGGTCTTCCAAATATTTAACCATAGGTTTTACAAATGAAGTGTATTGATCATGTCTTGAAAACTGTAAAGCTGAAAGATTTGGTAAACCTCCAACATGGTGGATGAAACGATTCATATATAATTTCATCTCTAAAGCACTATGCCAATTCTCAAAAGCGAACATTGTTCTCCAATATGTCCAGAAATCAGTGTTTAAAAGTTCTTCAGAAAAAATATCTTCTATAGTTTTATCTTCAAGTTCTTCATCTGGTATATTTACAAAAGCAGCCAATTCTTTTGCTAAGTCTTGACCCAAATTGAACTTTCCATTGTCATAACGCTCACCTTGGTTTTTAGTGATACGACAATTGCTAAAGTTTGGATCATCGTAGTTTGTATAATAAAAATGATCTAAAACAGTCATATTAGGATCTTCTGTAGATGGTAATGAACTAAATAAGCCCCATAAAACCTCAAAATGATGTCCCATTTCACGTCCACCACGTGCTACATACCCCATATTCTGACGAACTTGACCATCTAATGATCCCCCTGGAATATCTAATTGTTCTAGAAAAGTAATCTTACTACCATCCATGTGAGCATCACGAATTAAAAAACAACCAGCGGCCAAAGCTCCAATTCCAGTACCAATTAAATAAGCTTTTTTATCTTCAATTCCTTTAGGCTTTCTTGCATTTACTAAAGCATGATAACTTCCATTTGTAAGAGTAAGTCTATCATCATGTGTTTTTAATTTCATTACTATCTCCCTCTTTCTTAATTTTTTATAGCCTTCTAAATCCGACTATTATATTTAGAGTTTTTTTATGTTCACTCTATTAGTGTGCCAACATAGCGATGTAATAAATCCTCCTTTAACTTTGTGAATACTTGCTAGTTTGTAAGATTTATTTAAACTTATAATATCGCTTTTTTATGTCTTTTGCATTAGACAAATTAACTGCGGTGTTCGAATTTCGAACACCGCAGTTAATTTGTCTAATCTTTTGTCAATTTTTAGGCATTAAGATTAAAATATCTGATAAAAAAGCAATCAGAGATTCCTTTTTTTATCAGGAATCATTTAAACTAGCACTTCGCTTAAGGGATAGGGCAATGTTTCCATCAAAAAGCTGCCCGATTCGTCTGATGATAGTATCAGGGTCTTCCTTCATTCTGGAAGCAATCCAGCGTAGTACCATTTCAGTGAGGGCACACTGATAAAAGGAAGCAATTAGTTTTTTGTCTTCCGAAGAGGCTGAGATACCATCGTTTACTTTTTCAACATATCGGATCATGACAGTTCCTGATACATTGTATATATAGTTCTCTAATTCTTCTCTCTGCATGGAATCATACACATGATAAATAGCTGTTCTGTTTTCTGAAGCAAATTTAGTAGCCACAAGGAAGCCCTCTTCCCAGGAGAGTGTATCATTATATTCATCAATAGCTGTCTGAAGTTCTGTTTGGAAGATCTCTGACAGAATTGCATATACATCTGTGTAGTAATAATAAAAAGTATTTCTATTGACCCCACATGCTCTAACAATATCCTTAACTGTGATTTTGTTAAGTGGACGCTCATTCAGCATCTTGATGAATACATCGCGAATCATTTTTCTGGTATATTGCTGTGCCAAGTCGCCACCTCCACAATGCTTTATCTATAACCAAAATTATAACACATGGTAAGTTATTTGCAAATCCATCATCATATGATTTATTATGCTTCTCAACCCCTAAAAAAAACAGCTGTTATCTAATCTGTCAACACAACCACACATACTTAAGTCCTTGATATGTTTCCTCAGACGTAAAAATATCCATCTACTATACCCTTTATTTCTTCTCTGTTTCTCCATTTTAAATAGTTAATTAACGAGGAAATAAAACTCTAAAACACTATAAGCTTTTTGCGGTTTTTAAGGATGTATAATCATGGAAATGACTATCATTATTTGGCATGATTATACTAATTTATATATTTATAGAACTTGTTTCATCTATATGTATATAACTGTATACCTTATAAGTGACATTAGAGATACTATTCTTTGCTATAATATTGCATAATTTTGACCAGACTAATTGTTTTTGAAGTTTCTATTAATTATAGCTATGTTATATTCACAATATATGTTTAATTTTCATATTATTAAGTATCTGAATTAATATTATAATATTTTTTGTCTAAAATAGTTTTATGTGGAAATAATACAGATAATTTTTTATTATACAGATTAAGCTTAAAACCTTAACTCCTTGTCAGTTAATATTCTAATCTTAACTCCATATTAGTTAAGGTTTTTTACTTAACTTTGTAGATAGGAGGATAATATGGCCTATTGTACAATAATATGCGACATTAGATCATCGAGAAAAATCAAAAATAGAGAAGAAATACAATATAAGATTATTGACATGCTAAAAGAAACAAACAGAATATTTAAAGATTTAATAATATCACCTTTTCTTATTACTATTGGAGATGAATGGCAAGGGTTATTAAAATACCCGTGCGATTACTTCAAAATAATAAATTTTTTCAAAGAGAATATTCCAGGCATAAAATTCTATATAGGAATTGGAATAGGTGATGTTTGTATTCATAATTTTGAATTGACAGTAAATCAACTAGACGGCCCATCATTCTATAGAGCAAGAAAAGCAATAGAATTAGCTAAGTCTATGGATTCACCTATGGTTATCTTATTTGATGACTGGAATGATATTTAAAGAATAAATAATTATTCCTCCAATTATAGCAGAAATAAAGCTGAGAAAGGTCCCTATTATAAAGTATTCTACAAAACTGTTGTTATCTAATTTTTTAAATCTGGCAATTGATTTTGTTGTAAGAACAAATCCTGCTATTCCTGGCTGCATAATCGCCATGCCGAGTAGTATTATGATTCTTTCTAATATACCAATAATATAGCCACCATTATTAATACCCGTAATATTGTCATTGGATTTCACAATTATATTTCCTCTGTTTATAAAAGTTGTAGCATTTTTAAAGAGAACATAGTTAATGAACTTTTTAATGAAAATACCAGTTACGCATGTAGTTAATAATACTATTATAGATATTATTAGATATTTATCAAATATATTTATATTGCTAGGATATGCATCAATAAAAATTGATGCCTTTGTTAAAATGTCATTAATATCAAACTTAAACAATACCAAAACTATCACTATAATATGAGCTACTTGGTCTAAAATAAATATAAAAATGTTATTGTCAAAAGAAGGATACCTTAAAACAAGGAATGATTTTATTGTGTCTATGCAGAAATGAAAGAATACTAGTAAAACACAGGTCTTAAGATACCTTGAAATTTCAAAAAAACTATCTAGCAATAAGTAAAATAGCAGAAACACAAAAACTAAAGCTAGATGTATTAAGCTATGTATCAAATTACCAAACAAAACATCTATTTTGTTGTTGCTAAATCTTTTATTAAGAATATATTTGAATTGTAAAATGAAATCTCCTATTAAATGGCCAAGAATTAGTAATAATAGAACTCTAAACCTCATCTTAGTTGTCCTTCCTAATTTCACAATACAGTTTAAAAAGCTTCTCTATTATAGCTTTATTACTTTCTATAAGAAAATAGTTTGAATCATTTATTTTTTGACTTATACTTGCCTTTGATATTTCAGGTCTTTTTCTTATCATATTACCATATGAACCTTCTTGCCGATAAAGCTCTATCATTTCTGCTTGTTTATTAGTAATTCTCTTTTTCAATACTTCTGTATTCTCAATTAATGCATTGATAATTCTATTTATAGATAATTCATTATTGTAATCGCTAACCCCTCTACAGCATTCAAATGCAGTAGTTACATCTCTTGCAACAGCAACTTCTTTTAAAGAAGTTACTTCACTATCGTCACTTCTCCAATCTAATTGTTTTCTTATAAAGATCTCATTTGCTTTGAAATAAACATTATTCTCTTTGCTATTTAAGTTCTCATTATAAAATCTATTCTTATCTTTCACTATATTTAAGGCTTCTCTAGCTTTAATGAAGCAATCTCCATCCATGAGCCTTGTATCTTCATAAATATTAGTACTCAATGTTCCTATTCCAATCCCTGCATAAATGTCAATTCCATGTTTCTTAAGAAACACCTGAAATTTTTCAATGAATCTATAGCTATCAGAAGAATCTTTTAAAACAATTTGCCACTCGTCACCTAATGTAAAGGTTATCGGAGCCAAAAGATGTTCTTGTTCTTGCATATTCACTGTTTGTACATAATTTTTAATAGCAGATTGCATACTTGATCTATTATGTAATTTTCTTGAATTAATCATATCTATATTTATAACACTATATATACACATAAAATCACTCCTGTTTTTATCTCAAGTTTAAGTTTCAACAAAACCTAATAAATTCCTTCTAAATTGTATTATTTATTAATTTTTTAGGCTATTAGTATTTGAAGACCAAGATATTATCTTAGATTTTTTATCTTTTACTGCATCTAACGCTCTGTTCTTTTCGTTGTTTTTATCTTCAAATAATGATTTTTGATGAAACTCATTTGAGCACAGCTCTGAGACTCTCACGCCAAAGTGCCTGATAGGCTCACCCTGCCATGCTTCGTTAAATAGTGTTTTTGCAACTTCGTATATCTCTTTGGTACAATCTGTGGCATAATTAAGCTTTTTTTGATGTGTGTAGGAGTTAAATCCACTGTTTTTTATACTTACGGAAACTAACTGACATAAGCATCTTGAGTCTCTTAGTCTCATGGATACTGTTTCTGTTAAGGATAGAAGAACCCTATGATCTGTTTGTTTATCTATTACATCAAATGATATTATTGAGGAATTTCCAATACCTTTAATGAACTATTATTAACACATTGACAATAGTGTTAAATTATGTTAAATTATACAGTGTAGTTTATATCGAACAAATGATTTTTGGAGGATTGCTGAAATGATGATGAGGTTGTTATAATTTTAAATCTGAAATTTAGTTATAAAAACATATACTACAGATACAACAAAGGTATGTATGTTAAACTAAATAATTTTTTAAGTGTGATTTTTATTCACGACTTGTTATCCGCTTAATTTGCAAAGTTACTTTTTAGTTAGCTTTTTTTGTTGTGGGTAAATTTAACCTTTTAGATTTAAAATTAAGAACAACAACATTTACAGTCCTTTTAAGGAAATCCTAATTGTTTTATTTGGGAAATAGTGCTGTACTGTCTTTGTGGTACAGCTTTTTTATTTTCTAATTTAATATAGAGTTATGAGAAAAACAATTATAACCTTTATTTAAATTGTTCTCTACCTCTATATTAATAAAAAGGACTGTAGATAAGGTAATTTTATCGGCAGTCCTTTTTTGTATTGCAGTAAGAAATATGAAGGCATGTAATGAAAATCAAAAAAATAATTTGGAGGAATTAATTATGGAAAGATATAAAAATATAAATTCAATCAATGAAGTAAAAGAAGTTCTTGGAGGTTTACAAGAATTGTACAAGGAAAAAGATATGAGAAAGATCAATAATTATGTAAATAAAGTATTTTCTTCAAAGGATGGACTTGTAGTATTTGGAAGTAGCATGGAACAGTGGTGTTTTAATACTGATGATATAAAAACACTTATAAATTCTCATCTGGCTAATGAGAATAACTACTGGAAAGATATAAATTTCAAATTTGAAGAAGCTAAGGTTTTTGCAAATGAAAATGTAGCTTGGGTTGTTTCAATTGGAATTATTAAAAATACAATACCTGAAGATAAACACATTAAAGATACTATTGAGAAAGTAAAAGAAATCTTAGGTGGAGAAAAAAAGTGTAAGACAAGTGCACTTAAAGTAGCAAGCAAGATGGCTAATACATTAAGACAAGCAGAATATGGTGAAAATTATACATGGCCTTTTAGGTTTACTTGCGTACTTATAAAGGAAAATGATACTTGGAAATTTCATCAAATGCAGTTCTCCTTTGATTCAGAGACATGGCCATATAGATTAAATGATAAAACCTATGATAAACATATATTTGAAATGCCTAAAGTAAATTCAAATGAAGCGTATGAAGAAGTAAGAAAAACACTTCAGGTATTTCAAGATGGATATATAAATAGGGATGTAAATTATGTTGATAAATATATGAAAGAAGTTTTTCTTTTAAATGAGGATCTACTAGTGATAGGAACAGATGCAGGTGAGCTTTGCTTTGGTGTTGATGCTGCTAAAGGAATTGTTGAATCAGATTGGAAATACTGGGGGGACTTTAACTTTAATGTAGATAACGCATTAATATCTGTTAGTGGTGATGTTGCTTATTTTACTACGAAAGCATTTTTAAAAAGAATTGCACCTGATAAAAAAATACTTGAATGGATTAATAATTCAAATGAATATACATTTAATTCCGAGGAGTCACCAAAACAAAAGCTATTGACAGCTCTTTATGACACTATAGAATATATTTACCATATTGAAAAAGGAGAAACCATTATTGTACCAATGAGATTCTCAGGAGTTTTAGTGAGAAAAAATGAAAAATGGCTTATCCAACATTTACAGTACTCAGATTACAATGAGGGAATGCCTGAAGTAAGAATATTTTAGTGATAGAGTGGTAAGCCACTCTATTTAGGAGGTTGTTGCACAACTAACTTAACAGTTAGCTGTGTATCAACCCCTTAATTTTTTAGAAAATAAAAGAATCTCCATCACAATCAGGATACGCCATTACCGCCATCCTCTTTCTTTTCCTGTTCCATTTCTTATTATGTTTTATAGTTTTACCTAGTTTTAATATAAAAGTAGTAATAATGCTTATTAAATAGATATGGTATTTTAAAAAAACTTATTATCATTTATGATGACATTTCATATGATATCTGCTGTTTTATGACATAAAAAAACCAAAGGCTCTTTTTCTAACCTTTGGTCTCAGATTACTATTATTTTATATATACTGCAACAAAACATATCCTAAATAAATGCCTGAAGTGGCCACAATAATCCGCTCTATTGCTGGGTTTGTTCTTATGTTTAATGGCAGTCTTATGTTCTTCTTTATTGGAAATAACAACTCTATTCCTTGTGTAGTTATAATATCTAAAGCAAGGTGTGAAACATATCCTACTATAAAGCCTACATAAGCCTCGTGTACGTTAATTTCTGACGTTCCAATATAAACTACAGTTGAAAAGAGAACAAGTCCTAAAAGACTATGTGTAAATCCCCTGTGACGTGATATGCCTACAAGAATTAATGCAAAACCTAAAAGTCTTAACATTTTGTTAATTGATGGATCTAATAAACTTCCTAAATATATTAACCCTGCACCGGTGCACGAGTAGGTGATTATTTTAAACAGCCTATTTTTAAATAAAAGTACCCGCTGATTTATTTTACTTCTTGGATGATCTAGATCTGGTATTAATGATCCAATAGCTGAAGCTGCTGTCAAAATTATTCCACTTTCTAATGAATATCCTGTTGCTAATGTTAATCCTGCTACAATTCCTACTGTAATATGTGTTTTGCCTGTCAATTAAAATACCTCCTAAAAAACTACGCTATGAAATCACTTCTAATATCCATTCCCATCCCATCTTTCATGATGTGCCCTAACTACATTTTTTAAATGCTTAAGGTTATTTACATTCTCTAGGTATTTTTCACTATGGATTGGGTGCATATCAATAAGTTTTTTTCTTTTTCTGTAAGCTTTCCTTTTTTACCTAGAATTCTTTTTTCGATCTTTGCTTTTCCAATGTCATGAAAAATATCTGTAGCTAGCGAAAAGCTTTGCAAGTAATGTCCTGGATCACTCTTATATATTCGTTTGTACCATCTGTTTTTATGTCTTATTTAAGTTCTATTGAAGGAAATACTTTCTTTATTTTAATGTAAGAAGTTTAGCAAATATTAACATAAGCGGCGCAGAAATAAGCATTCCAAAAATTATTGCAATCCAAAAACCTTTTTTAACCTCCATCCCCCTTGAAAGTACAAAAGTCTCAGCTACTATAAATAAAGCTATTGAATATATAGTTTGTTTTTCAGAGACAACTTCTTTGTTCTTTCTTAGTCCTCCGAAATCAATTTTAATTAGTATTTGCATTACTTGCAAAATGTTATAATTAAATGCATGCAAAATAGGAGAAGTTAAGCTATTTGGCGCTAATTGTAAACTTAATGTAGACAACTTATTCTTTTACTTATATAATATTTTGGTAATTAGTTAATAAGGATGTGTTGTACATATGAATTTTCTCTTTGTTGTACTACCAGTTTTAATCGTTTTTCTATTAGATAAACAATTTAAACTTAAAGCAAAACTTATTAAAAAATTTAAAACAGTTCGTAGATATAACCTAACTATGTTTGTAGTTACTATTGTTCCTATTCTTGTCTATGGATGGCTTAACAATTTTAGTAATGATTCTTTCAAGTTTGAAATGTATTCAGTGTTGTTTCTATATTATTTTTTGATTTATATTCCTAAAGAATTACGATAATCCATAATTTAGTTATTAACATATTCCTTAATTGGAGTTCCGTCTTTATCAATCATTTCGTGCAATTGAATGCTTGAACCAACCACCATGATTTAATTTCTCAGCCTCTTTTAAAGTTACCTTTGCTTCTTCCAGTGATGGTACACCTTGTTTATTATCATATTTCATATTAATATACCCCTTTTAATTTAAGTTACTTCATATAAAGTTAATGTATGGTAAATATCTAGATCTTTCCTTACAAGGATTTTCACCTTGTCAATAATACCAAGCTTTGTTTAGTGCACTGATGTTTAGCATCTCTAACATTTCTGCACTGGACTCATATAACCCCTATTCGTAAGAGGTGCATTTCACCCAATGAAGCAATTGTATGCCACATTTTTTCAGTACGAAACGAACGGAGCTGCCTTGTTTGACAAAGTTTAAATTATAAATTATTTTCCTCTAAGTATTTTTTTGCTTCTTTGATTGCCTCTAATTCTCTTTGTTTTATGTACTCCTCATACTCATTTTCTTCCTCGAGGATTTTTATAGCCTTATCTATGGAATACCATTCTACTTGATACCCTTGTTCTAATTCATCTGGCATGAAATTAGGCTCATGAATTTCTCCAACTACTTTTGTAAGATAAAAATATGTAATTTGCTTCATTTTCCTTTGTTCTAAGTTTTCAACAACTATCCCTAACTCACTAATAATTTTAATATTTGCGCCTGTTTCCTCTTTTAACTCTCTATACAATGCTTCTTCCATATTTTCATTTGAATCCACTCCACCTCCTGGTAACATATGAAAATACATGTTTGTTAAATTCATTAGAATTATTTCTTTTTTATCATTTAACACTACGCCTGCAGCTCTATTTCTTTCTCTAAAACCACCATTTATTTCTTTGCCGAAAGTATTTAATTCTATCATTTTCTTCTCCTCTTCAACTAATCTATATTAACGAACTACAAATTTCATTCAACGTCTCCCGTTCAAGACATCCCACAAGCCTTAGCGGATTGGAATGAATTGTTATGCACAGTTTTAGTCATTTCAATTAAAGCATAGGCTAATCTAGTATTCTTTACTATTCTTCCAGAATAGAAGAGTATTCAGAGACATTATTTATGAACACAAATACTATCTTTTAATAAAGCTATTTGCCTCGAGCCATAAAACAGATTCTTCAGTTTCACTAAGTTTCGTTTCAAGTGACCATTTTGAGTTAGGTGCATATATTTCGAGTGATTCCAATACATTAAAGATATTAATCATTCCTCTACATAATCCAAAATGACCATCATTTATACCATCATTATTATGAAGGTGAACATACTTTATTTTTGTATTCAATCCTTTAATCCAATCAACAATTGTTTTTTGTGAATTAACGTTCACGTGGCCAATATCAAGACAAGCTGAAAATATCGGACTATCTACAGCTTCTATCAAATCGTTAATTAGCAAATAATCATCTTCACATACATTTTCTATATGTATTTCAATATTACCATCAAGTTGGCATAAGAAATCCTTCCAAAAATCTATTGATGCCTTTAACCAATCTTCTGGAAAATATGCTTTAGGAATATATCCTGCATGAAATATCAAGTGCTTAGCATCTAACCTTTTAGCGGTATTGTAGGCTTTCATAAATCTTTTCTTTACTACATCAACTATCTCTGGGTCTTTGCTAGCTGGAGATAAGTCAAGAAACGGTCCATGCAAGGAACATTGTTTAACATTAATCAATTTATTTTTAGTTATCTCAATTTTCTCTCTATAGTTCTCTATCATGTAAGGCTGTATAAATCCTAATATCTCAACTCCTAAATTAAATTCCTCAGCAATTTCAAATATTCTAGTTGATTCTTCCCTTAAGCTTGATACAAATACTTGCTTCAATAATATCACCACTTTCAAAAAATTTAAGCTACACTTGTTTAATCTCAAATTACGTATAAAATTTAGCTTTCGAAAGTGCCTAGCGTTAGCGTAGCCAGCAAGGTTTTGTTAATAGGAGTAGCATATTTGTACTATCCTTTATTCGTTGGCTGTACCTATAACTATTTTTGATTTTTGTTTGTTATATGAGAATTTTTAAAATTTTATTTTATTCCAATAAGTGAGATTAAACCATTTGCCAAAGTTTCTCCCCAACATAAGTAATCATGTCCACCTTTAAATTCTTCATATTCAACGTCATATTCCTTTGTTTCTAACACATCTCTTAATATTTTATTCACACCAATCATATTGTCTTTTTCTTCTAGTATGCCTACATTTAAATAAAATTTAAGAGGCAACCTTTCTAGCTTATTAAATTCTGAACTAATCCAACAAGTACTTTCGGGTTCTTTATATTCATCAGGCTTGTACCAAAATGATCCCGATTGAGAAAGCACATTGCCAAAAATTTCTGAATGTTTTAAACCTACATATGCAGCAGTAAGCCCTCCTAAGCTAAGTCCTCCAATTATTCCATTTTTAGCTTCGGTTGATATGTTATAATTATTCCTAAACCAAGGAATAACTTCACTAACAATAGCATTCACATAAGTGTCATTGCAAGATAATTCTTCTTCTCTTGAATCAGTAGAATCAATAAATAATACAACAATAGGTGGTATTTTATTATCTGATATTAAGTTGTCTAATACTAATTTTGCTGAAAGTATGTTAATATATTCATCCCCATCTGTTAATACTAAAAACTTATACGGCTTATTAGTTTCTTTATATCCATGTGGAATATAAATTCTTAGTCTCATTTCTTCATCTAAACTTTCACTTTTATATCTATATTCGTTCAAATCCCCTTTAGGAACATCAATATTTTCCTTTACCCAAAAAAATTCTTCTGCATGAGGCATTACAACATATGATAATATCTCGTTTTCTTCTTCATCTTCAATAAATAAAAAATTTTTATTAAGATTATCATGTATAATTTTTTCAAATCTACTATCCCAATCATCATCAAGTGGATCATTTACAGAAAAACAATATTGAAAGCGTATATCGTTTCTAATCTTACAGCTTAAATACCATAGATTTGTATTTAACAATCTTTCCAATTTATAGTCTAAAAATTTGCAATCTTCAATTTCAGGTATAAGTAAAACATTTTCTACTTTATCATCTTCCTTATAAATAAAAGTCACTAGGCTATGCTCTAAATCTTCTGGTAAGGTTTCTATTATTGGTGAGCCTTTTTCTTCAATATTCGCCCAAAATCTTTCCAAAGCCTCAGTACTTCCTAGTTTTAAATTTTCTTCTAATCTTAATATTTCAAAACTTCTTATTATTGACTTTTCCATATAACTCCCCCATTTCAATAATTTAACATTTTCTTCAATAGTCTCGTTGGCAACAACTGTTTTTTTCACAAAGTGTCCATAGTATTTCATTTTTACATCAGGCTATACAAATTCACATTGATAAAAAATTTAGAGCTAAACTGAAACTTTAATTGATGTACTATTTTCACTAACGTTCTTACAGTTCACGATATCCTACATTCTTTTAGTACGATATTGTGAACTATCAACACTTAATCGTAGTGCTGTCAAATTTCCTCCATACCCTCCTCCTGTATCTATATTCCAAGTATTACTTTTTTCATCATAAAAAGGCTCATTTTCTTTACAAGGAGTATGTCCTATTATTTGTAATATCCCAATATTTTTTAGTTCACCTCTATTCCAAATAACGCTTCGCTCATTTGTTTCATCAAGCGGCACAACGCTCCGTATGGATGGTCGGCTAACCCCTACCTTTCACCTCGCAAAAAATGCCAACCTTTGCTTCTTCTAAGGCTTAAACTACACCAGCACAAACAATTCTGCAATGCTATGTGCATTGACAAGTGTAGCCTCTTCATTAGCCAGAAATTTGATATAAATAAAAGAATATTATGTTTGTTGTTAATCTATTCTTCTAATACTCTTCCCATTATTACTGTATTATAGTAGTTTCCATCTTTATGAATACGATCTTTTATTAATAATCCCTCTTCTTCAAATCCATAATTTTTATATAATTGAATTGCTTTTGTATTTGTCTGCACCACAGTTAATGAAATTTTTTCAATCCCTACAGTATCTGCCCACATCAGAATATTTTCCAGTAGTACTTTACCAATTCCATGACCCCAGTATTCCTTTAATATACATATTCCAAATTCTGCTTTATGTCTAAATCTACTTAGTCTGCTTCCTTTACAACGGGTAAATCCTACAATTTTACCTTCTACTTCTGCAACTAAAAATATAGTTTTTTCTGCTATTGAATCTTCATAAATAAGTTTTTCAAAATCTTCTGGTGTCAATAAATCTTCGCCCCAGGTTCCCTATCAAGATTTTCTGTTTCTCCATCAATTTTGACTCTTAATTTAGATAATTCAATTGTATCATATTTTATTGGACAGCGAAGTACCCATGTTATATTTTTTCCTTCTATTCTTTTGTCTTCAATGATCATACTTAACCTCCAATTCGGATTAACATTACGACGCTACAGAATTCACTTTATGTTGCGGACTGCTCTTTTGCTTTCCTTTCTCAGGAGGTTACTCCGCTTTATCACACTAAATCGCCTTAATGAACTGGGAATCTGCTACATTGCTCTCTGTAATTATCATGACAGAAATACGCCGTTTTTCTAATGACCTATTTTTTGCTCTGTCTTAATCCTTTTAGTAAGACAACCCTCTCTTCTACTATTTTTTTATGTTCTTCTTTTGTCCACTTAGGGTTTTTGTTCTCCCAAAACTTTTGACAGGGAATTTCTGTACATTCACCACAATGGATTAATCCTTTTTTAATTACACTGCACTCGTAAAAATCGCAGATATCAAGTCCTACTTCATTCAACCAACATGCTTTTCCTTCTATAGCATGACATCCTTTGCAATTTAACCCGTAAAGCCTACAATCACTACAAATACATCCGCACACCCCTACATTTTTCTCCATTGGAAAAACACCTCTTATTTTTAATATCAAATCAATAACACTTGAATTGTAACTTTCTATACTATTTTTTAGACATAAAAATTTGCATTGGTCCATCCCAATCCACTTCTCTAATTTCATTAAAATTTCCATTTGTATAATCACTAATAACATTTACCCAAAATCTATATGCTGTGATATTACTTTCAATTTGTCCAATCTTCCATTCGCCATAAAATGTATTGAAAATTTCAAAAGCAGCTTTTTTTCCTATTGATTTACGTCTATATTTTTTTAGTACAAAGAATTCAGCTATTGAATATTGTTTTATTCCATTTGAGTTTATGCCTATAATACGCACTAAAACAAATCCAGCAATTTTTCCGTCTACTCTAATAATATAAGGATATCTATCCTCATCAGTCCAATATTGATCTATATATTTATATCCGTATAAGCCAAATTCATTTACATCAGTATTCTCGAATTCACTAAAATCATAGTTATAGAGTTCCATTAAATGATTTAGAACTAATTTCTTTTCATAATGCAATTTCTCAACTAAAACTTTCATCATATAACTCTCTTCTTTTCTTATGTCTCAATTATTTACTTAAAATCATCCTAGTTTTTATTTAATATCTAAAAGGAATACCCCATCATGCGGAACCTTTGCTTCCGGTAAAGGGATGTGGCGCGCTGATTTTGTCCTAAAAATGCCCCACAAGCCTCCTTGTTAAAATACCATGTTAAGTGAAGTAATCACTATTACCTCATTATAACTCTTAGTCATTACAATTTAAAACAGTACTACCTTCTCTTTCGCTTTGCTAAATCTGAAAGTTCTTTATATGTATTATCAACTAGAGTAAGCCCACAACTAGGACATTTCATTTGGTCTATTGGAACTTTATAACCACACGCAGGACACATCTCAATATCTTGCGGAGTATTACCTTGATGTTTTGTTTCATTCTCTTCATAAAGAATTTTATACTCTGACACCCTAACACCATCTACTTCTATAACTTTTAACTTGCTATACTCAAACCATTTTATGTTTCCAAATCTATCACAAACTGATACCATTTTAAATGTTCCTTCTTGTTCATTAGGAAAAATATTACCACCTAGAAAACTAGGCCTTGAAGATTTATAAGCTCCAAATCCTGCTCCTAACAATATGTATTTTTTATTTGTTTTTCTATGACATACAATAATCGCCATATTATAATCACCCCTACAATACATCTAAATAAGCCTAAATATGATTAATAATTCTAGTGTAGTTAGCTCACACTCAAAACCTTTCACTCAGCTTCCTTGCAAGAATATATGTAATATATGAAGTTATCACTTCTACAAAAGCGTCATGCAACTATATGTTCTATGATATCAAATAAATTACTAGTTCTCATGTATACATCAGCTTTTCCAATTAATTTATTTGAATAATTAATCGCTATTGATTTTCCACTTTTCTCAAATATTTTTATGTCTGATGCACTATCTCCGACTGAAACAACCTCTTCTAATGCAATATTATTTTCATTACAAAATGACATCAAGCTCTCTAATTTTCCACTATCTCCAAGATGATTTAATATTCTCCCAGTAAAAGCTCCGTTTTCAACCTCATATACACTTCCGTAGACCTTATCGAAATTAAACATCATTTCTAAAGTTTTTGCAACTTGTATTGGTCCAGCAGTTACTAAAATGGTTAAAATTTTATTATTTCTTAATTCTGTTAATACTTCTCCAATGTTATTAATGAATTTTATGTAATTTTTAAATTCTTCCTCTACTTTTTTAATTTCTAATCCGCTAAATAATTTAGCTTTTATGTAATCTGCATCTATCCAAGAAATCTCATCGTTTTCTTCTCTTATTTCAATATCTCTGACTTCATCAACTTTCCCATTCAAAATGCAAAGATACTCTACTGAATTAATATTTGTAATCAAGGTTCCATCCATATCGAAACAAACTACTCTAAATTTTTTCATTTTTTATCTCTCCTCAACATATCATAACTTTGACCCCTAATTACATTAAACATAATAGACTCCAAAGCTATCCTAACTACTCCTTTTTGTTAAATAACTTCTTGTCATATCATATTAGATGCCATGATTACTCAATATGCTCTTCATTAATCCTAATAATCTCTACCGAAGGATATCTTTTATTTAGTATTTTAACTAAGCTTTCCAATCCAAATATCTCTGTAAATGTATGACTTCCAACAACTAGATTTATTTTACTGTATTTCGCATACTGAACAGTATAAAGTATCTTTTCCCCGGTAAAATACACATCACAACCTAAGTTTACTGCATCTTTTATATCTATAGCAGAAAAACCTGCACCCGTTACTACTCCTATTTTCTTAACTAATCGTTCATTGTTTTTCCATTTTCGGACTGGCTCTTCTAACAGAATTTCTATTCTTTTTACAAGTTCTTCAAACTCTATTGGGTTATCTACTTCTCCTATTCTTCCACAATACATTCCTTCATCATTTGAAAATTTGTCTATAACTTTAAATCCAAGTTTCTTCAATATTGAAGTGTTATTTCCAAATTCAGCATCATCTAATGGTAAATGAATATAGAAATGTGTTATATTGCTTTGTTTTAAAATTTCAAGCGCTTCTTCCTTTATTCCTGTCATCCACTCCCAAGCATCATGATGAGTTATTAACAAATTAACATTACTTTTTACTGCTTCTTGTGCAGACTCAATAGTTAAATTGGTACAATAACCTACTTTTAGAATTTCTTCTATTCCTGTATTCGTGAACCCATATTCATTTTTTTCTTTTACAACCTCTAATTTTTCTTTTGTAAATATATCAACAATAAAATTCTCAAAATCTTTAATTAACATATTTTTACCTCCTTAGATGACGTCTAGCGCCTCTCGTAATCATGCGTTCCAAGTAAAGTCTTCGTTGTTAACGAAATTATCAGCCATTCTTCTTCTGATTTCAATAAAATGATACTGATAATTTTGACAATAACCTGTTTGTTATCACAACTTTATTTTAATAATTGCATATACTTCTTGAATTGTGCTACTCTTATGCCGTCTTTATCAGATTGATAAAACTCAATCTGTCCTCCGTGATTACTAGACAATTTATCCTTCAAAATACTGATCATATGATTTACTGTTCCATAGTTTCCATCTACAACACAAACATGTTCTGGAATAAGTTCTTCTATATAGTCCTTATAATAAATAAAATGGGTACATCCTAAAACAATAACGCCAAATTCTTCAAGATTATAATGGTAAAACTCATTATTTAAGTAATCCAAAATTACATTTCTGTCAAAAATATAGTTCTCAGCAAATTCAACTAACCCCGGTAAAGCTAAAGACTCGACTATCCTCTTTGAATCAATATTATTGACTAATTTTGTATACCTATCTTGCTTCAAAGTTAAAGATGTTGCCAGTACAAGGACTTTCTTATTTTTATTATAATTAAGCGCATATTTAACAGCTGGCTCCATTCCTATAATCGGGAAACTATACTTTTGTCGAACCTCATCTACACCAATACTAGTCGCAGTATTACATGCTATCAATAAAGCATCGATGCCTTTTGAGCATAGAAAATCAGTAATTTCAAATATTGACTTCTTTACTTCGTCTTTTGTCTTTGTTCCATATGGTACATTATAAGTATCTGCAAAATATATATATTCCTCATTCGGCATCATTTTCATTGCTTCATTTAATACTGTTAGTCCACCTATACCTGAATCAAAAACTCCTATTCTCATTTATTCACCATCCTATTGTGATTTCAAATTCTTTTTCTAATACTTGTGAAAATGTCTCGCACTCAAGACGTTCCTAAGTCGTGCTAGTTCCTAGCTAGGCAAAGAAATATGCTTTAGTTATCTTTTAAAGCCAAGGTAAACTTGAGTTTATTGTTAGAAGATAGTGCCATTAAAAATTAAAGTTTATTTCTTATTATTTTTAGTTATACCAAATATTAATCTATCCTCATATTCATCAGTCCGCCTATTATAAGCAGCTTCCTTTTTAAGTCCTTCTCTATGAAACCCTAACTTCTCACTTAATTTTATTGAAGCGATATTATCTGGGTGTATTAATGCTTCTATCCTATTTAACTCAATTATTTCAAATGCAAATCTAATGATTTCATGTGCTACCTCTCCCATAACATTCTTTCTCCAATACCCTTTATTAAGCATAAATCCTATTTCTGCTTGAGAGTTCCAAATATTAAAATCATGAAGAGTAATTAATCCTATAACTTTATCATTTTCTTTTGTAGCTATACACCATCTAATAAATTTTTTATTCTTAAATCCTTGTAAAAAAGCTTGTACAGATTTCTGCGCTTGTTCAATTGTTTTCATAGTACTTATTTGCTGATATCTTACTGCATCTTCATCTGAGTATATTTCATATAGTGATATATAATCTCGTTCCTTAACTTCCCTTAGAATAAATCTTTTACTCTCAAGCTGAGGAAATTTGTCAAATTCAAAATTAATTTTACTCATTATGTTTTCTCCCTCTTTGATAATCAGTTTTACAATAATCCCCTTATAATAACTGTTTTCTAATGTTCCGCATCCCTGACATTTTCTTCATGCCATTCATGAGTTTGAAAAATGCAATACTTATAATATTTTATTCTTCTATTATCAACGCTTGAATAACTTAGCGATATTAATAAATTCATAGTTTATTAAAGGTTGTTTTTGTATTTTGTCATTTGGTTTGAATATTTTATACGCATTTGCATTTTTATCACTTTTTAATATCTTAAAACTGTTCTCCCTAACCACAACAGCATAATTATCTTCAATTGCAATTCCTACTTCATCCACTGTACTCATCATTTCACCAAAACCTTCTTTATCCTCATGATTATAATGTGGACAATAAATAGCATTGATAATCCCTAGACCAATAGGACGTTTATAATCCCACCAACATCTTTATTTCGTGATAAATTATTATCACTATGTCTGAAGATAAAATTTTATTTTTTATTTCTGTATTTGATAATGTACTATTTATCAAAAGTAATGTATCAGTTTCACATCCTAACTTTTTTTCATAGATTTAGTAGAACTAATCTATATATCCTTGCGCATCTCCACTTGCAGTAGATATAAAAAGTACCTTAGGCTGTATTTTACTTGATAATTTAACAATACACTCATCTATCGGAAATATCTCAAGATTACGCATTTACCCTCCTCCGATTGCTACTATTGTCCCCATGTCAACTCTCCCCTATGATGTAATAAGAATTAATTACAGCTGTTCTATAAATATACTATTTTTAAATTTAAACGCTTACTTAGAAATGGCATATAACGTACTGGTATGACCGATACGCTTGAACCTTAGATAATTCTTATCCTGGTGAAGACGCATGTGCTAATCCTGCTTCAAAGCATTTCCTACTAGCATAGATGGTCATGCTGTGTTATATGCTGTTCCTACAACCATACATTTAGTCAAAATAAAAGAACTAGTTTTAGTCAACCCTAACAAATGCAACTATATCTCCCTTATCACATGAAAAAAATCTATTTGCTTCATAGAAACCTCTTGTTGCTTTTCTATCATCTGTTAATAGAACCTTTTGACGAACATCTTTATACGCTTCTAAAACATATTTTAAGAGTTGTGATCCTATGCCATTTCTTTTAAATTTGTTTAATACCAAAATATCCTGTATATATATTATAGTTAGTCCATCTCCTACAACTCTTATTAAACCAACAAGTTTGTCATCACTCCATGCTGAAACAACCATTAGAGATTCTTCGATTGCTTCCAGCAACTTAGGTATGTTTTCTGTATAACTTGTCCAGCCAGCATCTTCATATAAGCTTTTTATATCTACTTCACTAAACTTATTTATATTTTTATAAGTAATGCTCACCATATCTAACACTCCTTTATTTATTGACCTCGTAAAATAGAGAAATTATAACCATTTTTTGACCACATCAAACACTCCCTAAATAAAAATTATAAATTTTTGCTATTACAAATATATTTTCAGAAAAATGGCATATAGCGTTCAAATATTTACAATGTCCCTAAACCCGACTTTAATTGAGTATCTATTGGTAGAGCTTTGCTTCCGGTAAAATGACGTGATGCACATGGCCCTAAGATACTTCCATGTGCATTCTTGTACAATACTTTGTTAACTGTTCAGCCTGTCCCACAGAGGCTCTCCTTAATATCATTATATTGGACTACTTCAAATTTTCTTTAGCTTTAACTGTTCATGTAGCCTAGAATTAACATCAAGTACTAAACCCTATAAAAATATCGGAATTATCCGCCCTGCATAGACGTGCAGTAGCGTCTTTTCCTAGTATTTCATGTCTATAGTTTCCTGATAATTTATGAAGATTAGATGATTGCATCAATAATTTTCTTTTCCATAATAATTAATAATGTATTTTTAAATACCTTTTGCACCATTACATTATAATCATTTAATAAAAAGCAATGTTTTAAAACAATGGTGAAAATATATTAATTTTTAAGGTAAGTCATTTTAGCGTCTTTTAATTCGCTTTAAATAATATTGTCCATTAATCTAGTCTTTATTATCTTTGATAATTTTCTTATGGCTAATATAAGCGTTAACAAAACAGAGAATACATGTAATTCCATTTAAAATAGGTAATATTGATAGTTTATTGTATGGCAATTTAAATATAAAAGCTAATAAAAAACAAAATCCAGAAAATAGCCATAAATTTCTACTCAATTTAAAATTCTTCATAAAATTTTACCCCCTTCATTAAGAGATACTAATAATGGGTCTCTATGCATGTAATTTGATCTATCTAAGGGAAAATGAATACCAATTTTAAATTTATCTTTTCTTGCAATTGCAGTCATTTTTTCTATTTCTGCTCTACTTACAAAATTACAAAACTCTATTCCAGTAAATTCATCATATATATAATCCCTTTTATATTTTTCATCATCAAATTGACAATGCATGCCTATAAGATATTCAGCCATATTTTCGCCTCACTTTCCTTTTTAAAATGTCACCTAACGTCTCGTTTTTGCAACGTTCCTGAACTGGACATACTGCCTCGACAGTACTCCGTTTCAGTGAAAAAATATGGTGCCAAATGGCAAGACCCAAAAACTTTCTTCTAGGCAACCTTGCGCAAACATATTGTTATAACATGTTACTCATTCAACTTCGAAGTATATCCTTAGATTCTTTTGTATTTAAACGTTTTAAAACTTTGCTAGCTACAATTACATTCAGACTCTATTCTAATATATGTAAATATAAAATGTGCCACAGCACTTATTATAACCATTTAATTAAAACAACCTCATTTATATATCCTCTGCATAGTATCCAACCCACACAGGAAAAAAAACTGCTTTAAGAGCAACTGCTGTTGATGCAATATTGGAACTCCATGTAGTATAATATGGTAATATATCACGTTTTTCAATTTCATCCGCTAAAGTTTTGACAAGGAAAGGTGCAAGTCCTTTGTTTCTATATGATGATAAAGTATCTATGCCAATTTGCCATAAGTCTACTAAACTATCATCAGCTCCAGCTAAGGCAACAAGTTGATTTTCATGATATGCACCAATGGCAATAACATCATTTTTGTAGTTTAACGCATTATTAAACCCTTGGTTCCTGTACAAAACATTTATATTACTTTTATTAAAAAGTTTATACTCAAAGCCAGAAGGTTGATGGACAGTTTTATTCTTATCTAAATACAAATATCTAGCATGTTCTCCAGCAAGCTTTTTACTATATTCTCGTAGTTTCATTTCAATTAGAAATAGATTTTCTCCATCCATAATTTCACACGCTGGCATTGATGAAAAATGTTCTACACACCAATCATATATTAATTTATCCGCTCTAATTACTGCATTTCTACCAAATGTAACTATTTCAAAAAAAGAATTTGTTGATTTAACAAATATATTCTTATCATATTTAAAAACATTGGAATCGTATTTTCCAATGATAGCGAGTCGCTCTTGTACTAATTTTATTTTACTTGTTTTGTCCATTTATGCTCTCCTCACTTATACCCCTACATATAGGCAATTTTCCCCTCTGTTAGAATTAAGGCTGCTCGTCCTAACAATCCAACTACACTAATCTCATCATCAGGATGAGCAAATACTCCGACAATCGTTTTTACCATTCGCTTCTCAGCTCGCTTTCTTCAAATATTTAGTTCACATTAGCTAATTTTTATTTATTCCTATTATAAAGAGAATGTGCACTAACGAATATGCTCATAACTTTCATTACTTTTTTCGTAAAATAACATGATGAAAGGATGCCACAGCTTTATAGGCTTCTATTTTGCTTACCTTTAATTCCATTTCCAACATCTGTTCTTGCCAAGTTTTATCCTTATGTATTTCTTGATTTTGCTGCAAATCCCAAAATGTTCTCATACCCATGATTCTTTCTATTTTAAATTTATCTGACCATTCTAAGATTTCTGTATTTTCATAGTAATTAATTGTACCAAACTGTTGAGCATGTCCATTTTCACCTTTTAATAATTCATTTGCATGCTCAAAATTATTCAGTAGCGCTACCATCTGCATACTCAAAAACGTTGTGGCACAATATCACATCAAATGATTCATCTTCAAAATTCTTAAGTTCCCTCATATCTCCTTTTATTTGTATATAATCATTTTCAGTAAATCTATCCTGAAGCATCTTTTCATCTGGCTCAATTGCTATAACCTCATTGTCTATAGCAAAATGGTCAGCTGTCATACCATTTCCACTCCCAAAATCCAAAACTCTTTTATTATGTATGAATTTTAGTTGCTCCCATGTCATTTTCTTTTGTAATAACTCCCATGGAGCAATTTCTTTAATAATCATTCTTAACACCTCTTATTATGATACTATATAAATAACTATTCCTTCATCTTAAAGTTATCACTCTGTTTGTGTAAAATAGCACATAGCGTCTTTGATATCTTGAGATGGTCAACAAGTTTTTTGTTAACTGTCTGCAAATAGCTTGTTAACTGATATCTCCCCCACGGAGACATTTCCTATCATATACTAGTAATCTTTCGATTTATGTCTTGAACTCGCTTTGCTCTTGGTATTAAGAGACTCATTTATATGCACAACATGATGGCGGGTAACTGGCATTAGTAATATTCCTGCAACATTCTTCCTACCCCAAAAATCAACTAACCAACCTGCTGCTTCATCCTTTGAAACCGCACCTATATCAAAAATTTTTTTTAGTTTTATATCATCAAACCTTCTTTTTAAATCACTCGGTTTAAACCCTTGTATAATCTCTCTAGTTCTTCTGCCCACAGTAATTCTGTAGTTCCGCAATTATTGCATGTTGATATTTGAACTAAATTGTAGTATTTCATCTGGTTTCATCTCATTGCCAGTATCATATATATTAGAGTTTATCCTAATAAGCCAATTATCTGAATCGATAACCTGATTACTGTCTGCAACTAAAATATTCATTGTAATATCCTCTATTCGTGATGAATGCCATATCCCATATGCGATAGTACGTCCCTTAACCCCAATTGCAGCTCGAAATGTTTTATCGTCAAGGTTTTTCCATAGTTCATCCTCAAAAGTCTCGACATTTATTCCACTCATTTCTGAAGAATGTACCATGCAATGCTGCTCTAAACATAACTTTATTGCCTCGTCAAATTTATCTGGTTTTAATAATATCTTTCTTAAGTGACTCTGCTGCTCATTCCATAGAGATCGTCTACTATCCATGGATACTCCTCCCCTTTATTTTCTTCTATTCTTTCTATGACTTAATTTGCATAAGCTTTCAGTGTTACCATAAAGCCGATAGTCATCCATCGCTCTGGAGCATATCCCATCATTGGGCTCCTCAATGGAAATTTTCAACAATCATAATCAATACTCATTATTTGTCCCAGGCAAACTCAAATGGATTAAGACATGATTTACCGATTTGAATTTTTTCAAATTCCGTTATACAAATGTTAATACATTTCCTAATAAATTCTTCTGCCATATCTTCTGTGAAATATTTAGCTTTTTCATCTAATGAAGAAGTAAAATCATTAGTCATATCTAATAAGAACTCTTCCAATATAAACGGATATATCTTATTTATTTCATCCTCTGCAAAATGCTCCGGCACCTTCAGAGTATTGGTTAATTTATAAGTTTTTACTAGATATCCATTTAGTATTGCATAATCATTATGTAGTGCCTCCAAGAATTCCTGTCCACTATTACCACCCAATTGATAATCGCAATATAAAAACTTTCTATAAATTGCATCTTCAATCAAGTGAAAATAATATCCTAAGTATAAACTATCTTCTAATAACTTTGTTGAAAACTGTCTGTAAAAGCCAGTAAAATCCATCATTTTTTTCTTTCCTTCACAAACAGTTAACTTGTAATGACTAGCCGCATGCGCCTTATGTCCGCGAATAATAGCATCCGGCAATACATGTCCAACTCTAAATCTATTAGAATCCCTTACTTCCAAAACTTCTTCCATTTGTTTATTTATAGCTAAATGGACCATTCTTGAAGCCACTATTCTCCCTCCAAAATATATACAATCTATGTTTACGATTAGTGTACAATGTCATATGACGTCCTAAAACTTAGCGACATCGAATTTTCCCTAGTTGGCTGCTTTCCGACGTCTGTTAGGGCTCTGTTATAAGAAGTTTATTTGGAATTCATTCTTTTACCTGAATTTCACTTCTTCTTCGTTTATATCTTTCAAGTAGTATTTTCCACTAATATTGTAACTAAAATATGTAGTATCATTTATAATTTTCATTATTTCTTTAATGTTTCCTTCAAACTCTATCGGATAACTTTTTTCTAAATCATTTATTTGATATTGTAGGTCTTGGAACTCTTTCGATTTCTTTATTGTATTAATAATTTCTATATATTTCAAATTTAAGGATTCATTATGATTTTGCTTTAAAAACTCTTTAAACTCATTTGAACGGAAATCCTTTTTAATTATATCATGCAATTCATCTTCTTTATATTTTAATGAAGCCGCATTTATGGTTATATAATCTCCAGTGACTCTAAATAATTTTTCTACACTAATAAAGTGATCTAACACAAAATATCTATCATCCGTCTGTTTAGTTTCTTCTTTCACCTCGCCGTTTTCTATAATTTTAATCTTTTTCCCTACAGCCATCTCATTTTGAAGTCCTCCGTCATAAGATATTTCGTAGTATGTACCATCAGCTAAATATACACCTTTATTTTCAATCCATGAAAAAACAACACAATCCTTTATAGGAATTAATTTATCGTTTTTTATATCATATATACTATCAATAACATATACATAATTACTATCTTTACTCCATTGAACTTTATATTCATCGAAGCTCCATATAGAATATGGATTTGTAGTTATATCTCTGTAATTTTCATATATAACTTTTTTATGCTTATCATATAATAAAACCAATTTTTTATCTTCAGTACAGTAAATCTCTTTCTCTCCATCCTGAGATTGACTGATTATGTACCCATCTATATTTTTATTCGTATCCATGTCATCTAGCACCTGTTTTTCATTTCCTGATTCAGTGCATGATGTTAACAATGTAATTATCATTATTAATGTTATTAAATTCAATATATTTCTTTTCATTTTACTTATATTCCTCCTCTTACTCCAGCTTTACTAAATTTCTCAGTCAAGGTAGGTAATGATGGCCGTCCGGCATACCCTGCACGGTTCCCGATGTACGGTTTTCCTACTATGTATATTATAGTATGTAGATAATAAAGTCCTTCACGATTTACGGGACTGTATATACTTCAGGGTTTGCAGTTTACCCTATGGTCTGTATAATTCTCCGATGAAGAAACTAAGCACAACACTTAATATTGGTGGTAGACTAAACTTTTTCATACAAAGATTTTCATCTTGCCAGTAATACCAAGTTTTGTTTGGTGCACTAACATTTCGAATTGCAAACGTGCCTGACCCTGTCATGATCAAAGGCATGTGTTGTAGATTCTCCCTTAAGAAATGACCTAACGCAACGAACTGCAATTCATTGTTATCTGTAGTCTTTCTCTATCTATTTTCTATAAATTTACAAATGTTATTTTTCTATTTTAAACGATTTATTATCAATTGCTTTTTGAACTGCTAATATCCCATTTAAATGGTCATATTCATGCTGCAGCAGTTCTGATAAATCATCTGACAAATCAATCATACAATCATTCCATAATAAATCCTTATAATAAATCTTGCATTGTCTATATCTTAAAACCTTCACTTTTAATTTTGGGAAACTCATACAATCATCTAATACTTCTATTTTTTCATTCCCTATATATTCTAATATAGGATTTATAAAAATTATTGGCTTTTCTATGCTCATGTATATTATTCTTTTAAATACATTAATTTGAGGTGCGGCTATAGCTCTACCTGCTCCATATTCATTTCTAAAGTTCATTAATGTATCATGCAAATCTTCTTTAATTTCTTTAATATTCTCTAATTCTTCTTCTTTTACTTCGCTAGACACATTATATAATTTTTCATTTCCTAATAATAAAATTTCTCTTACAGCCATTCCTCTTCCCTCTGCTTTCCACTAGAATTTTTTCACATTTTAAGTCATTTATTATATTTCTGTTGAACATTATTAGATTAGATGACAGATAACATTCTCATACTCTCGACGTACTTGATGACATTTAGGTGGTAAAAGCAATATGTTACGTTTTTTTGAATGTTTGATTACCTGCTGCTACTACGAATTGGAGTGCTTTGTTAGGTGATGTGTAATTATACTTTCTTACATATATATAAACCATGTTGACTATATCTAATTAAACTTTCATCTTGGCAAGTCATCAAATGATATTCCACCCACTTTTCAAACTCAGTACTATTAAATTCTTTTAATCTATCTCTTAAAGTTCCACCCCCGGGCCCAAAAGGAATATTCGCTCGGCGTGCTTGCAACAGCACATGATAACTATGCTCTTTTGCCACCACTCCATAACCTTATAATCACCAAAAACTCTAGACTCAAACTTCATTTTATATCTATTATATTCATTAACTTTTGAAGAGTTTTATACTTATTTAGTGATTTCATCTCAAAAACGTACTAAATTCTTCAAAGTTAGATAACTTTAATCTCAAATCATTAAAACTTTGAGTCCCCTTTTTCTAGTTCTATTTATGTTAGGTTCTACTTGCTTTGTATAATTTGTATGGATAGACATAATTATTGATAACAATATTAGTTCAGGACTAATTTTAGCTTCGACATTATTTTTTTTTGAAAATATTTCAGCTGTTTCTCTTATTTTATGTCTTGGGTGTTTTTTGCATAATATGAATGTTTTGTAAGTTCTTCTCTTCTATATGTTTTATAATTAATTTCAACTCTTTAACTGAATATTTATCAATTTTCATTAAAATCTCCTCTCATATGCTTTCCGTGGACTATCTGCCAATACTACGTTAAGTAAGGTTTCTTTATTCTCCATCATTTAGCTAGTCCATATAACCGTTTTAATTGTCTTTCTATTGCATTAATATCACTTCGTCCAGAAAGCTTTGGTCGTCCTACCCCACCATATTCCAAAGTTAAATACTTTATCTGGCACTTAGCTAGTAACCATTCAATAATTTCATAATCATCTTCTTCCATTTCTAAATGTTTATCTTTTATCCCATGTACAGGGTCATTGAAAGTACCATTAACATGTAATTCTATAACTCGATTAAGTGGAAACTCTGATAAATATGACTTTAATGTTTTGCCCTTATGTGACGCACTTACCTTTGCATGTCCAATATCTAAAGTTATGTTAAGGTTTATTTGTTCACACATTTCATGAAACAATTGCGGCTCTGAAGTCAGAGAATGATTTCCCAATGAGTCGTAATATGCTGAATAAGGATAATTTTCTATTGTAAGTGGAACACAGAGCTTGTTTTTCCAATGCCCAAGAACATATTCTAGACGTGCAATTACTTCTTCATAAGATGGGTCTTCTGTATCGAAGTCTTCCTTCTCAACATAACAGTGTAATGCACTAATTGGTGATTTTAAGTATGTTAATCTCTCATTAATCCAATTAAAGTCTATTCTATTAAAATCTTTCATGGTAGCTCGTTCTTCATGACCCATATAATGAACCATTATAGGCTTAGCAGCTTTTGCAATCTCTAAATGATCTTTACATACATCATCTATAGCAATCTTAATATAATCTACATCTACTCTTTTCTCATCTAGTAATTGTAAAAGTTCTACAGAATAATTACATCCAATTTGCATCAATATCTCTCCTTTTGTCTGTAAAATTAGCATTTCCTCTAATTGTTTTATTCTAGTATACTACCTGCATTTTAATAGTAAAAAAATTTCACTTAACGCCTACGCATTCAAGATGCCTTAATTCCTTAGTCAAATTGGTTTTAGGGGTTAAGGTGTAATTTAGTTTCTGCGAAGGCTTGACCCTATTTAAACCAAAGCGAATTTGAATGCTTTGTTAGCAGATGGAGAATATTTTCCGAATATTAACTTTAATATTCATATATTTATAAATATTAATCCACACATTTTTCCTTTGATTCAATATTCTAATCATTTAAATTATTTTCAATCAAAATTACTTCACTATAAGTTTTAATTAAATTATCTTTCAAAAATAACTCACCATTCTTACCAATTGCATAAATTTTATTTAACCTTTCTTTTAATACTTTAGAAATACATTCTAACGTATAATTACTACTTTACTATTCTCTTTGATATATTCTTTTAATTCATCCTTAGGTCTTCAAATATACTCATTTCTGTAATCAGCTATATTTCTTTTATAGCTTTCTTGGCGCACTAACGTCCCAAGAGTTTACAAAGTTCATGAATCTTAGCCAGATTTGGCTTAGGATCATAAATTTTGGTGAAGCAATAGCGAAACTATAACCCTATGTTAAGTGAAGTGCGGACTCTATTTATATACACTCTGCTTACCTAACTCATTTCTTATTTTTTTAAAAACTCTTTCTAATCTCTCTTTAGTATTATTAAATAAAACATCATTTTTACTTTTCAACTCTTCCTCCCCAAAAAAACGATTTTCTATATAAGTAGTATATCTTAACTCAATTTGTAAAGCCTCAACATTATCTAAAGTACTATATTTAGAAACAATATGACCACCTCTAAGTCCCTTCTCATCAACCTTCACTTTAAATTTTTCTGAAACAAAAGCTTTATAAACAATATCTAAAAAATTGTGTGAACAGGCACTCCTTTCCTTCGTTCCAAGAACTACATCGGCTGTAGACTGTGCATAAAAACTATGCAGGTCAAATAAATATACTTTTTTCATTTCTTGTAAGACCCTATTTATCTCACTTATTAACAACGAATGATATGGTAAGTATATATCATTAATCCTATTTTCAATTTCTTCCATCGATAATGGTTTATTATAAATATCTTTATTAAATGTAGTCCTCGTATATATTAATGATTCTTTATAATCTCCACAATTAAATTTTTTCTCTATATTTCTATTTACATCTATAACATACCGACTATAATTTGTTGATAAACTGGTTATATCCAATTTAATTAAAAAACTATATAGTTCATTTAAGAACCAGTCATTATTTGTCAATATTATTTTTTCTCTCATTTTCTTTTTCATTTCTCTTGTTATACGTGAAGAACCATGTGGAATACTTGCAATTATGTTATTTATCTTATTACTTCTTTTTATTGTTACTGAATCCAATTATTTTCACTTCCTATCTACTTTAGCTTTTTTCCGTTACCATAAAGCCAATGATGGCTCATCACCTCTGAAATGGTAGTTAAATAGATCTTTTCATACAAGGACTTTCACTTTGCTTGGCGTACTAATGTTTTGATGTTTCTGACACTAAGGTCCTTAAAACGGCGCCTCTTAGGAGTGGGGTACGATCTCACCCCTAAGCCTTTCCCGCTACACCTTTAGAAGAATATTTGTATTAGTCGATTGTGGTAATGGCCCTCAAAGCTCCGCTGCAATTATCGTCATGTCATCTAGCCTATTAGCAGGACATCTTTTTTTTACCATCGAGAAAAGATTTCTACAGTAGTCTTCAATAGAATATGAATTTCTCAATGCACTAACAAACTCACTTTCGTCTATCCAGTCAGAAACTCCATCAGTACAAATAATTAAAACATCACCGCATGTGATCAAATATTCTTCTAATGCAATTTGGGGAATAATCATGGGCAGGAAATTATCAAAAAGAGAGCACATTTCATTCGGTAGAGAAAAAATAGCTTTTTCTATTTCTTCCTTGGTTAGAAATTACTGCCATAGTCATTGTCCCAAAAGATAAACATCCATCCTTTTGAGATTTCTTAACCAATCTATCGTTAGCTTCCTTAATACAGTGAATGATGTAATCAAGTGGCTTCAGATTTAGGTAAGAGTAATCAAATTCTTTGACTGTATTCATACATATAACTCCTGCACCAACCTTATCAAAAGCACCTGATGCTCCATCTGATATTGCAAATACATTATTATCTCGTGATATATAATAACTATCAGCATTAATACTAGAAGCTCCTACCTCTGTTAATCCAAAGCAGTTCATAGAGTACCCCTCCTAAAATTTGCATCATCATATCGACTAACTAGTATGTTAGCATGTGTTTCATTTGCTTCCTAAAAATTCATTTATAATGCTTTTGATCTCTCTAATATGACTGTTTATTACTCTCATTAATCTATCTTTTTGTTCTTCTTTAATCTTCCAATAATCTTTATTAATGGATAATACACTTTTTAATAAATCCCCTGCATAAAAATCTCTTTCAGCTAGATTGTTTTGCTCAAGTACTTCTATAGCTAATTGAATTAAATATTCTAAACCTAGTTCTTGTCCAACCATAAGTCTAATAATTCTATTATTATATATTTCTACACACTTCGCATTTAAGCTAGATTGAAACTTCGAAAATGTCCCCTATATAATCTATTTTAATTAATTTAACATCATGCAATTTCCAGTTTTCATAATCATATCTAATCATAGATCTTCCTAGATAGCCATTTATAACACTCCATAAAATAAATAATATACAACGATTTTAATCAAACTGCCTATTTATTTTATCTGCTATTTCTCTAAGTTTAATTATGCTAAACTCTTTTTTGTTATAACATAATTTAATTTTTATTAATTATCCCACTTAAAATCATAGTTACCTGTTGAATTTTCTGTTTTAACTGAAAGCAACCAATCACCCTCAACTGTCTCAAATAGTTTTGTCTCTTTAAAGTTTTTATCCCCCTCAGATGTACCACTCCAAACAATCTCGTCCTTTGGATTTTTGACTTCCCATATAAATTTTCCTTCTTGAATTTCAATTTGAAGTGACAATTTCACGTGCTTTTTCCCATAATTAACCTTAAATCCGTGTTGTTCATTCAAATTATTTTCTTTAGTAAATGCCGTATAGTTTTTTCCTGTACTCTTAGAAACACCACATCCAGAAAAAACCAACAAAAATAATAACGTTATACAAAAACACACTAATTTTCTTTTCATCTTTTTACCTCCAAAATTTATTTACTTCAATAATACGCTTTAATTTCGTTCTCATTACTGATCTTATTAATAGATGAATTAAAACCATATGTTATATAACTTTCTTGCTATTCTTCTCAGTGAGATTTGCTTTAGTTGTCTAACCCTACATGTCCGACTAAAGTTTTCTTTGAGAACTACGTATATTTGTTATCCGCTTACATATGTAGACAGTTCTCCTGACCTCAGAGTGCTAGGGGACACGATTAACAAGGCTGTATATGCTTCAGGGATACGGTTCCCCTATGGTTTATATGATTCTCTGATAAAGAAACTAAGCAATTCACCTAAAAGTTAAGAAGCCGACTTTTAGTTCACTGCTTATGTGTACACTTCACCATGACTGCCGCCAGACATAGCGCAACACTCGATAAAGTTGGTTGGCTAAACCTTGACTTATATGGACTTTCACCATATCAGAAGTTCCAAGCTTCGCTTGGCATACTAACGTCTTGCACTCAAGACGTTCCTGAGCCTAGCCAGACCTGACTTGATGAAGGAATGTGATTTGACAGTCTTTTTAATGCCAAAGTGAACTTGAGTGCTTTGTTAGGTGTAGTTTTCACCATTTTACTTTAAGTTTAGACTCTAGATCTATTGATTTATTCGTTTTCATAAAAATTGTGTCTTAACTTTAATAATAACTCTTTCTAAAACCTGTAATCTCCCTAAATTTATTGTTTTTGTAAAACTCATCTGCCCCTTCAGTTGATAGCAAATCTAATCTTGTGTGAGGATATAACCCATGACATACATCAAGTAATGCTTTACCTATCCCTTTTCCACGATACCTAGTATCAACTATAATTTCTGCTATATATGTTGTTATTTTTCCATCTGTTAATGCACGAACTAGTCCTATCACTTTATCACCTTCAACTGCAACGAGAGTAATATTTGAGTTATTCCATGCTTCCAATGCATCGCCTTCTCTATTTATAAAAGTCATCCAGCCTTCTTGTGCATATAATGTTTTGACCAAAGGAAAATCCGTTTCAACAAATTGTCTAATTAAAATTTCTTTTGGTAACTTTATCTGAGAAAGCAAGGCCTCTTTTATATTATATCCATACATAAAAATACGTTCCTTTCGTATTATATTAATATTTTATCTCTATAAAAATAAATCTAAAAATTTTTAAGCTGCTGCTATGTTTTAAAAATTACACCTAACGTTCTTACAGCTTCTGATGTCCTACATGGCTTTTTATATGATATTAGAAACTGTATGTTAGGTGATGGACGATGTCCCAATCCTCAGAGGATGACATGGACGTCAGCCTCTGAGGCAAATATTTTACTTCAGGTCCTAACCTTAGCTATACTGATCTCTTATTAAGTATATAATAAATCGATTCTCAGTATTATATTCTTTAAATATAATATCCTTGTATACTTCAATTTTAAAATATGGATTTATTAAAGTTTTAATACTTTCTTATTTTAAGTTCCATAAATATAACCCACTTATCTTTATAAAATGAAAACTCAATTCCACAAAACCGCTTTACCATGACTATAAGTTGATATTTTTGCTGTGAACTCGACTTAGTATTACATACACAAATCCTATAAATCCAATTGCTAAAATAAAAACACCTATCCAAACCTCGTATATCCATAAACCACTAGTACGCATAGATTCAATAAAGAGTCTTGAAAACCAATAACCTCCTTTTAATAAAAAACATAAGAAACCAATAGCATTGTATAATATATTTTTTTTGGAACTTAGTAGCCATGCCCCAATAAAATTGGTTACTATGTCTATAGACCATAACCCCCATTCAAGTGAACCTACTTGAAACGCTATTAATAAAATAATTAAATTAAAATAAAACGGTAGTAATAAAAAGCAAAAAAGAATTTTGTAATTATTTCTAAGCATAAATATCTCCTCTCTTTCATGTAGATACCCCTCTTTTGTATGATTTTTCTTTAGCACCTTTTTATCTATTTATTGTTGTATCGCCATCACCTTCTACTTCTTAAAAACCTTTTATATCATTTAATTTTCCAACCATGAATCAACAATTTTGCCATAATATCAGTACGATTACGTTTCTAATTGCACCATGGACGGTGCATCTATACATTGTTTTTCACCAAACTCTCAGGATTGTATCTTAAGTTGAAAATACAAAATAAATAACCTACAATATTCTAGATTATTAATCAGGAGCTATAACCACTCAATACTTTTTTCAATTTCAGATACAATTCAGTTTAACGGTGCCTCGTATCACCATGCTATGGGGTTTCAATCCTTCCTATTTTTTTGTATTTGAGAAATTCTTTTATTTCTTTCAAACTTCTATATAGTTTAGATAATATATTTGATATTTTTTGTATTATTCCTTTAATTTTACAATAATTTATTATTTATTCATCAGCTCTTCTTAAAAATAAACATATTTCTCCTAAGGACCTGTCCCCTTTAAAACTTTCATATTTTTAATGGAGCTACTGATATCTTTACGCCTGGCGGCGAATAACACCTTAGTTTAACTCTTTCTTTTCTAACCATATGTCCTTTACTACAACATGGACATATGGTGAAATTAATTCGAGTTAATCTAAGAATTAATTCCTGCCAGCTTTTTTTGTCTTTTGTATTCATTGTCTTTTTACATACTTTAAGTAATTGTTTGCATTTTTTTAGGTTAGTTACTCTATTTCTATTGCTTAATATTCCATAGTGCCTTATCTTAACAAATCCACGAGGTAATATATGCAGTAAAAGCCTGCGTATAAATTCAAATACATCTAGAGTCATAGTCTTATTCTTGTTATCATTTCAATAATCTCTCCACTTAAATGTAACTTTGTTATCTTCTAGACATCTTTCTTTATTAAGACTTTGACACTTTGGACAATGTCTACTCCGACAGGAGTTATACGAAATCCTTGTATGTCCACATTCATTACATTTATCTATATGTCTACCCAGTTTAGCTGTACGGCAGAATTCTATTGCACTCATAGCTTTTAGAATATTTAATGGCAGTTTGTATTTTTCTCTATAGGCTTGGCCATATTTACTAAATATATCTGCTACTTAAAGGTATTCTTTAAGTTTGAAAAACCTGAACTATCATTAGTAAACTAACAACCCTCAATATAGATCGTGTCAATAAAAACATCAGATGAAAATATACTTCTCCTATACTTACCACCTATCTTTATAATAGTATTTTGAATAATTCCTTCTCCTCCAAGTTTATATTTCACAGCAGGTAATTCTTTATTTATTGGAATTGCAGAAGTAAATATGCTATATATAACAAATATAATTAATATACCAACCAATATATATCTATTTATCATTATGCCCCCATTCGACTTTAGACTAACATTATTACATTCTATAATTTAAAAGCATGGTATTCAGTTTTTTGTTCAATTTCAGCAAACGTTTCGCATCTGCGATGTCCCATCATCTTAGAAGGAGGCGCGCATGCCCTGATAAGGGCAAATATGCCAACTGTCCGACGGACTTATGTGGTGGGATGTGGAAGTCTCAAATAATTTCTCTATAACACTATTTAATTTCTAATATTCTTTGCATTACTGGGTCTATATTGTTAAAATAATCATCTGCATTTGGTTCAACAATTATATCTGGAACAAATGAGTCTAGGTCTTCACTTGAGGGTGTGAAATATTTTGTGGAATAACTAATTTTAGTATGAGTGTTAATTAAGTTCAACTTCTTAACTTCTCCATAACTGTTTGGTTTGCCACCTGTAGGTTCTCCAATAAAAGTCGCATTAGTTTCATTTTCAAATGTTAAAGCATTTAATATTGCAGATGAAAATGTTTGTCTTCCAACTATTACAAACAATTTTTCGGGTTGATCTAGTCTCTCTCTTTTTTTAAGTTCAACAAAAAAAGGATCTAATATAGGAGAAGATCCTCCTCCGTTATTCCTTAAATCAATTACAAGCTTATTTATAGAATTGTTATCAATAAAGTCAAAGAGCTCCTTGTTAAAATCTGAAAAAGATTTACCGTTCATATTTACACAAGAATTATATTGAAAATACAATAACTTTTCTTCTTCAAGAAATTCGTACCAATAATTTTTATCACTATTCTTCAAATATAGCATTCTTTCAGGTTTATCCATATAGCTATTTTGTAAATCCGTCTTATTAAATATGCTAGGTTCAACTTCAACACTTTTTTCATTTCCATTTTTGTCTATAAAAATAAATTTTGCTGTTTCTAATTTTGTGATTTTTAAACCATTTAAAAATTCTGGGATAATCATTTCTTTTGCAATTAAGTTTTTAAACAGATATTCATTTTCATGAGAAATTATGGGTTGAAATAACTTTACAATTTCTTCAACACTTTTACCATTTATACTCTTTAGTTTAAGGCCAATGAATTCACTATATTCAGGTACAGTGTTTAATAAGTAAATTCCATCATTAAAATAGTAAAATATAAAAGGGTATCCTTTTATGGGATTAAACTCAAATCGTGTATGTGCATCACCTACAGATGCTATCAATTTACTCACTTCAACAATCATTTCATCATCTGTTAGTGAAGGTATTTTTTCTTTTATACTTTCTACATTAGTTAAAAATTCTTCTTTTTCTACTTTAAAGAATAAATTCTTATGATTCATAGGCAATTGTTCCCATATAAATTCAATATCAGCTAACCATTTAGCGTCTCTATCACCATTAACTTTTTGACTGCTAGTATATTTATTACTATATTCTAATTCACTCAAAGACCCAAAGTCATTAAACTCAAAGGTGTTTTTTATTTGATCCATTAAAGATTGACAATTATTATAGTCATTAGCTTGACATTCAAAATTCATTTCGAAAAGCATATCTTTTTCTTGAACATAATAAAAAGTGCTTATTATCTCATCATTCTCTTCAAGTTTAATTTTATATCCTTTATTTCCGCCAACAATACATTCTTCAAAATCTTCTTCAATGTCTTTTACACTTTCTTCAAGATAATTTTCATAGAAACGAGTTGCCTTTACTTTCAATGAAAATTGATTATCCTCCTTTGAAAAAACTACTGTATTTGTACCATCTTGATTTATAACTAATTCAGGTTCTAGCCAATTTGATGGATATTGTATAGTATAATTACCATTAGAATATGTTTTAAATTCACTCATCCACTCATCTTTATTATTACAGCATACAAATAAGAAACTTATTAATACAAGTATTGATAATACACTCACCCTTTTTATAATTTTCATTTTATATTCCTCCTTGAAACATTGCTTAAAATTTTCTATAGTCATAAAAACCATTTGCATGACCCTCAACGCTAAAGTGTCTAATTAATCCTACATCTGTTCTTTCGACTCGCCTAGTTTAATAGTAAAAAAATTCAATAATGCTATCGTTGCAATATTCATACGTTTTTCGTAGACTGTATGCAAATAGTTTGTTCGTATTATTAGCTTATACCGGTTTAATCTTAATATAAGTCTTTTTTTGTCAATAATCTAAATATAAACTATGTAAAGAACGTATGTATTGTTGTAACCTAGACCCCGTCGCTTAAAGTGTTAGATCCTATGCTAAACTTGTTACCTCGATTAAGCTGGTTGGGGCTTTGACCTCGCATCACTTCGCGAACCTGAGGAGCCGTTGATGCTAATAGAATCCCTAAAGTATATTACTTTAATAGCTTCATGCCTGCTAGATTGCCTGACAGTATTATTAGCAATCAAAGAACTGTCTGTCGGCATTATGAGGATTTTAATATTCTCTACACTGAAGCTATTCTTAGGTTAAGAAATATTTTAGATGTTATTTTTCCTAATTACGATAAGCTCTTTTCTTCTGTCTCCAGTAAAATTTTTCTTAATTTTCTTTCTAATTTTAAAACTCCTGAGGATGTATTAAATGCTAATTTTAAAGAGCTTGTACAATCTCTAAGAGTGCGTGGTAGAGCCAAATCCTGGCCTGCTGAAAAAGCTAAGTTAATAATAGAAACTGCCAAAGAAAGCTTACCTAATAATACGTCCTTGCAGTCTAATGTTTATGCTTTAGAGCAATATATTAATTTACTCACTTGCATACAAAGTATATTGACTGATGTACGGGATCAAATGATTACTTTGGCTAAGCGTTCTCCTCAATATGAGCTTCTCCTATCCATTCAGCGGTAAAGCATTTAATTTAAATCATTAATTATTACTTGATTCTTACCATGCAGTAGTATTTTTAAAACCTATTTTTTATAGGTCTATTTATTATACCTATTTTTATTATATTCTATTTTTTTCAAAAAAACCTTGACAGCCATTAGCTGGTTTAAGTGTTGTAAACGCTGACCTTTCAGAAATGTCCTATAAAATCTATTTATATTAACCAGTAATTCTATATCTCCCTAATGTACAGTATTGTTTAAATCCTATCTTTTTATAGATTACTTCTCCTAATGAAGTAGCTTGAAGAGTTGAAATTTTATAACCAGTTGCTTTAGCATAATACAATGGTGCTAATGTGATTTGTTTTCCAATCCCTTTGCTTCTATACTCAGGTAAAGTTGCAACATGATATATACCGGCAACTCCATTAGATAAAAATAATAATGATGAAGCAACAGGCTTTCCTTTATAAGTGCCTAGATAAAATTTAAACTTATTATTGAAGTTCAAATTTCTAATTGTATCATAAAAAGTTCTCATTTGTGTTTTCTTCACATTAAACAATCCTATACAAACAACATCAGCCCAATGAAGTAATGATTGTTCATCTTTCACTTCCTTTATTTCAAACTCACATTACAAAAATTAGAATTATTAATCTCGTCTAAATATAATGCCATACCAATAGCTTCCGATTTCTTAATAAAGCCATATTTTTTTAAATATAAATCAATATCAGCAGGTCTTGTCGATGGCCCAGTCATTACTAGCTTCGGTAATTTTCCAAATTTTATTCCGTCTACAATTTGTATTAATTTTTCATCTATATTTTGTTGTTCTAATCTTATATCAAAAATTCCAGTAGGCCAATTTAAATTTTTACCTTTTACCCACTTATAATCATTACCAATATATACTTCATTTTTATTCAATTTGCTAACCTCAATAAAAAAATCAAAAAAATTTTTTTCAATTGCAATTTTAATTTCAACTTTAGATAGATGATTAATATCTAGTATTTTATCTATCTACTCACTTCCTCTTTCTTTATATAAACTAATTAAGTATAACTCCCTTAATTTAACAGACCCATAAGGAATACGATTATAGCATTTATTTCACCTAACGTTTTTGATAGTACCCATGTTATCCGCGTTTTCTATGAAATATCGGTACTATCTTTTTATACGAAGGCGATCATGCTTTAATCCCAAAAGTACTATTTAATTTTATTTCATTATATAGTTTTTCATTTATATTTTATATATATTATTGATTTCTGAATTGGTCCATCCCATTCTGGTTCTCTGACTTCTCCAAAAATACTGAGCAAGAGCATTATTTTCAATTTGCCCTACCTTCCATTCTCCTTTAAATCTATCAAATATCATTTTTGCTACTCCTTTGCCAACTCCTAATTTTCTATACTTTTTCACAACAAAAAATTCTGCAATTGAGTAAACATTATTATCTTCTAGATTAATTCCTATTTTTCTTACAAGAGCAAATTCTCCCCAATTTTTATTAACTCTAATCAAAAATGTTAGATGTAGTTTTCGCCACTTCACCTTAAGCTTAGTCTAATCTAATTACTTATTGATTTGTTTCGTATTATAAGAAAAATATTAATTATTCATTTACTCTATTATAGCAATATTATTATCTGTAATTATTATAGCATGATTATCTGCTAATTTAATACTAGGGCAATTATAGCTTTTACATGTGCAGTTGTGAGCTCTTCTTCTCCTATATCTGTCTCTTTTCCGTAAATAAATAACCCATTTTTCAATATGTCTTCAACATTCCATTCTGTTAATGATAAATCATACTTAGAATTTATATCATTCGCTATCTTAGAATACAGCTTCATCATTCCCATACTGTATGTTGAATATTTAATTAACTTACCATCCTTGAATAAGGCAGTATCAACACTTAGTCCATCTATATCAATGACTAATCCATCTTTCTCATTCTGTGTATAGAATGATCCTGTATTTTCTTATCATTATTAAGATTCATCTCGCTGTCATTGTATGATCTAACAGTACTTTTAAGAATTGCTCCCTTACTTGTTTTTGTATAAGTACTGCCTTTATTGATGCCTATGGTCAATGTATTTCCTCCTTTCAAAATATGTTGCTTCATTCCACATAATAGTTTTTATCTAATAAAATTTGCTCATTGTTTGCTCTACGCTTTATTTCTTTTTTTACTTCATTAAATAAACGCATCTTTTTATCTTTATCCCAAGATAATTTATCAATACAGTTTATTATTAATTGAGCATGAAGTTCTGTCACTCTTTCTTGCAGCATCCTTTTTCCTTCTTCGGTTTCTGGATAATGTACTACTATTTCCAAGGAACCACCCCCAATTCTTTGTTAGTTCATTATATGAAAACGAAAAATTGTCCTATGATTAAACCCAAATATGATTGTCTTAGCAACAAATGGTTGTCCCATTACACTTTACTATGATAAAATTTTCCTTAAAGAGAGTTATGTCAAAGCTTGAAAATAAGATATTACTATTAAGATATTTAACTCTTTATTAACCTATCGATAAGTTTGTTCTCAAAAAAATCTCGTTAACTAATTGCAAAGACATATTTAGAATTTTAGCAATCTTTAATATCTCATTGCGGTTAAATTCAACTAGCTCTACCTCTTTTCTATTATAAGTTTTTAACGACATACCTAGATTAATCGAAAGCTACTCTTGAGTATAACCTTGTTCAACTCTTATACCTCTTAGTTTTGCACTATTCATGACTTCACCTCCCTTTTACTTACCACTCGATTAACTATATGTCAATATACCGTTTGGTTAATGTCAATAGATTAATTATAATTTTGGTTATTTTTTTAACTTTTCTACAAAACCATTATAATAATGGTTAATAGGGGGTTTTGTAAATGGATAAGTTTATAAGAAGACTTCAGTTTTTATTAGAGCAAAAAACATAATCCAAAAATAACTTACTAAAAAAATGGGTATTAATTGAAGTAACTATTTCTAGATACATAAATGGTGGAAGAAAGCCACGAATTGAAATTGCTAACAAAATTGCGGAAGTTTTAGATATTACTACAAATTATCTACTTGAAAATAGTGACATTATTCATCTCCACAATAATGATTCTAATTTAACTCAGAGTGAACTAGAACTATTAAGGAAAATTCAATCAGATCCTGACCTAAGCATCCTTTTTAATGATTTGAAATCAGCTCCTAAAAAGAATTTTAAGCAACTTCTAAGAACTTGAGATTTCATTAATGAACAGTTTGAAGATATGGATAAAGAAAATGAATAGCCATTTTTAATATAAAATATGATAACAACGCATATATATTGGAGGGACTCAATGACTTTATCAGAAGTTATACTTAATCAAAATGTAAACTATCTTGAGAAAAAAGCTAATTCCATTTTATATGAACATAAATAGATTAAGTTTAATATTTGGACAATATCTTAATATGATAACTTACTACAAAGGAGAATTCTACGGATATACGCCAATAGAATAAATTTTTTGACTTTTGTGCTAACATAAGTTCGTAAGATCCAACTTATTTGAATAAAAATATTGTTATACATACACTCAATAAGCTTCTAGAGACTTAAACTACTATCTCCATTCTTTTTATTAGTCTATAAAAAAATTTAGCAGCCAAGTCTCTTAAATTTAGAGCCTTGGCTGCTTAGAATTATTTTATATTATTTTCACTATGTAATTGAAGGATTTTCTCTATGAAATAAGTTAATAGCTATAATGTTATTTATACTACAAATTAAAAACTTATATTTTATTGCAAGATATAAGAAAATCGCATCTTAATTTTAATCATGAATGGTTAAGTCACAAAAAATAAAATGCACTTTGATGTTAGTATAATATTGTAGACACGAAAATCCCGTGTTAGTTGCAGTGCTCACTTCACTTTGCTTCAGTCTATTCAAATTATACCCTTCGATATTAATCTGAATTTTCAACATTTACTACTCATTTAAAAGTATTATTCTCATTATCTCATAGCAATTTCTCATATAGTCTAAACCAGTCCAATCCGTAGTTTTCAAGCCCCAAGTCAACTGTATCAATATATTTAAACCCACATTTTTCGTACAACCTAATTGCAGGTATATTACCTTCGTAAACATCTAATCTAATTGATTTAGCTTGTGACTTAATACTGTGTTCAATTGAAAAGTCCATTAATGCTTTACCTATACCACATTTTAAAAATTTTGGATGTACTACAAATGTATGTACAACAAAAACATCTGAATAATCAGACTCAACTCCCCACTTTGCTTTATAATATGCAGGTTCAGGTTCATGACTTAAAATAACTGAACCAACAATTCTACCCTTGTGCTTTGCTACATAGAGATTATCATGTTTTATTCCATCAATTGCATTTTGTCTAACAGGATATATACCCTTTTTCCATCCAGGATAGTTTACTCCTTTTTCCAAATAGTCATTCAAATCGTTATAAAGTTGCTCTAATTCATCAATATCGTTTTCTTTTCCTAAGTCGATAATGGTATCCATATCTGTAAACCTCCAACCAATATAAAATACAAATGACCTTTATAATATTCTGCTGCTGTGAAAAAACTCATTTAGGAATTGAAACTATGGGCATAGGCAAGGCTTTGAAGTTATCTTCGGCTCTTATAAAATATAAGTACTACAGTGTTATACGGTGCAGATGCAAAGCCTTTGTAACCAAAGCATTCACTCATACCTTTAATAAAGACACCTACCATGTTATTTTAATCTTATCACTAGCCTCTTTCCCAATAATAGCAATTTTAATTTTCTGGTCACTACTCTTAATTTTTATATTGCTTCCAAATTCGTGTATTTTCACTTGCTCTCCATCATCTTTTTCAGTTTCTTTTTTTGCGTCTTTATATTCATCTTCAGATAAAATAATTTCAGTAATAATATTATCTTTAGAATCTCTAAATTGTAATACTATAGCTCCTTCTGTAATTAGATATTTATATCCAATTTTATATGTTTTTCCTTGTTTAGTATTAAATGATCTAATATCCTCGCCATCTAACCTTGAGAATTCCATCTTTATTTTTCCATATTCTGATTCTTCTACTATATCTTTATGACTTGCTATATTCTCAAATTCAAGCGTATTCCTGCTACACCCAGTAAATATAATAAATACAATCATAATAAAACAGATTATTATTTTTCGCAATCTCAGGTTTTCCTCCTAAACATTCAATGATTCATTAAATCTATTCTACTTATGAATAGTAATATATATTAATAAAACCTAGTTTCACTCGAAAAAATACTCAAGGCATCTGTATTGCATAACGGCTCCACATCCAAGACGTCAGCCAGCTTTACAAGAATTTTAAAAAGCTTTACATAGCTCTTATATTAGATTTTCAAATTTCTGACTTGGTTAGCTGGAATCCGACACCATCAAAGTTGCATTCAGCACTACCTAAAACTTATTTTTATTTCACAATATATGAAGATAATAAACTAACTAAACATCTAATTATAATTATTCTGTATGGCTGGTATCGTCATTACCTGAACATATTTCAATTAGGTTTCCTTCTGGGTCTGCAACATAACAGACACGCATACCATAAGGCTCAGTAGTAGGCTTATAAACTGGTTTTGCTCCTGCCTTTATGACACGTTCAAATTCTATATCTACATCAGAATATTTAGGAACATCGAAACATAACTCCATATTACCATTTATGCCTTTATTCCAATGAAATACCTCAGGTATAGAATTTTCAAAACCTTCTCTTGTGCATAGAATAAAATGATGAATTTGTCCTTCCATTTCAACGGCTGTAAATCCACTACCATCCCAATTTATATTTAATCCCATTACATCTTTGTAAAATTTAACCATAACCTCCATATTATTTACGTATAATCCAATTGTTCCTAATCTCATTATTACCCCTCCATTAGTTAAAATAATCTTTTAGTTTACAATATTTTACTGTTGCGATTTAAATCTTTTTCCATCCATAAAAACCATTGTCCTCTTTCTAAAGGATTTCAGCTAACGTTTCGCACTCAAGACGTCCTTGAGCCTTAGCCAAATCTGACTTGGCGTAAGGATGTGCTTTGGCTCTTCGAAGGCTTGACCACACTTCTACTAAAGCGAACTTGAGTGTAATGTTAGGTGTAGTTTTCGCCACTTCACCTTAAGCTTAGTCTAATCTAAATACTTATTGATTTGTTTCGTACTATAAGAAAAATACTAATTATTCATTTACTCTATTATAGCAATTTCATTATCTTTAATTATTATGGCTTGATTGTCCGTTAATTTAATATTCGGACAGTCGCTTGTATTTAAATATCCACATTCTGTACCTTCTTCTGCGTGAACATTGAGTGTACAATTGATATAACCTAAATTGTTAGGTAAATTTTGTGACATAACAACACTCCCTGCACTTACTCCTACGTATACCCCACCGTTTTGTAAAAATTCTTTCAATGGAATGTTAAAATTAGTTTCATTCATTTTGTTAAATAAATGTTGTGTAGTTCCACCGCAAACATATATCACATTAAAATTACAAATTTCATCACAGCTCATAATTCTATCTAAATCATATGTAACTATATTATATTCCAAAATACCAGCATCTAAAAGGTCATTTTTACACGCTGGAATCCACACCTTTGCATCCTCTGTTATTGCAGCAGTTGGAATAAAAATAACTTTAATTTTATCATTAGATATATTTACTAATTCTAAAAATTTATCTTTAATGTTTTTATTAGTAAATCCAGTAGATGTTAATATCAAATTTTGCATATTTAACCCTCCTAATTTTTCAATAGTAAAAATGTATCGCTATATTTTTCGATTATGTCTCAGCAAAATTAATCTTAAAACTTCCAAGCTAATACTCTATTTTATAAAATTACACCTAACGTTCCATGCCACCGACGTTCCTGAACTGGACCCAAAAGGAATACTACTTGATGTGCTTGCACCGGTGAAGAAATGTGCCTTGGCGTTTTTTTAGAATTTATTATTTAAATGATACTATTCAATATAATACCTATCAGATTCAATCACTTTTCCCTGCTAAGGCGAACGGCAACATTTTGTTAGGCGATGGATCATAACACAGCTACTGTGGTCTTATACAAACACTTTGACTTTTATTTAAGTGCCTATTAAGTTAAATCGGACTAAGATCATAATAATTGAAATTATCGCTCAGTTTGCTCCGTCATCAATTCCCATCTCATTCCAAACTTATCTATAAGTGAAATGAAACATGATGAATAAGTAGTACTTTGCATTGGAGCAAGAATAATCGCATCATTTTTTAAGAGGCTATATGCCTTTTTAACTTCATTAGCGGTATCAAAAGTAACAACCAGTGAAAGTGAATTCCCAGGTATATGTTCATTTTCCTCTGAAATATCAGACATTATTAAACGAGTATTTCCGAGCATAACTTCAGCATGATATACACGCCCAGAATATTTGTTATCTGAAACATAATCAATTGGGTTCGCATCTTTATTTTTAAACATGCAAAGAATATCAATGTTAAAAACTTCCTTATACAGTTCTATTGCATCCTTACAATTCCCACGAAAATGAAAATTCGGCGTAACAATCATATATCTTTCTCCTTTACAAAATAATCTTATTTGAAACTCTTACATTATGCATTGTCCAAAGCTTCTAATTACTACTTTCAAAATCTGCTCATGGTCTTTCGCCTAACTTTTACGTGTCCCTGACGTTTTCCAAGCCATTCATGTGCTCAGAAAATGTGTTGGGACTTCTACAAAAACTTGACCCTCGCCAGCCACAACGAATGTGGACACATTGCTAGGCGGTGTACCCTCCACTTTTCACTGAACTATAAAAAACAAATAATCTTACTCAGTCTCGTCCATTTTGAACTCTAATGATGCTTCTATCAGTTCATTATTATCATCTAGGTCTTTTAGAACTTTATCAACGCCTTGGATTTCAAAACTTCTCACCAATATTATATTAGGAATATGCATCCCTGGGAGATTAACGTTAGGTTAATTTAAAATTTTTGACAGTAATTTAAGAGTAAGTAATTTACACCATCTTTTTGTATAATCACTTAGATTAAAACTAACCTCAACCCATGTTAAATAATCATCTCTTTCAACCAGTTCAATATTATCGTCAAACTTCCAGTCAATTAGCATATGTATTTCCTTACCTTCTAAATCAAAATCATAATATGAAAACCATCTTCTTCTCCCATTATCACTAACTATTCCTATTAATGTCTTATCTTCATTTACATCAATTACTTTATACTTTTTGCCTCGAGTCAACACATACGGATATGAATTTGCAATTTTGCATGTAACTTCACTTGAAATCATTTTTCCTCCAATAACTCTACACATGATTTTTTATTTTTGTATTATTCTATATAAAATGCCCTATGTATCAAAAGGTATATCCCTAACGTTGTTGCATGTCCGACATTCTGAGCCTAAGATAGTTCTTTTCTTAGTGGAGGCATGTGTACTGGTGCTAATCCAAAGTCTATCCCTCCAGCATGAACGGTCATGCTGTGTTAGAGGATATATAGTGACCCGCAGAGCTAAAATCTGACACGGACGTAAACTCCTTTTATTAAACAATGTGAAGATGCTATGATATTTTTCATCTAATTTTTGCATACAGCAGGCTATCAAAACAGTTATCTTGAAACTTTATTGCCTTTTTTAATATTCCTTCTTGTACAAAGTTATTTTTTATAGCAACTTTTTCACTTGCCTTATTTTGTGGATCCATACGAATTTCAAGTCTTATCAATTTCAGCTCATCAAATGCAATTTTCTCTAACTTTTTTACAACTTCAGTAGCAATGCCTTTATTAAAGAAATTTCTATCTATAAAATATCCTAACTCTCCAATATGGGAATTATCTTGAAGTATTCTTATCTCACACCCTCCTACTACATCACCGTTATAAATAATTGAATAATTGTATTCAAGGTTATTTTCCCTTTTATATTCCCGTCTCTTAATCCATTCTCGCTCTAACTCAACACTCTCAGGAATTGTTGCATAATAAAATTCGAATTTTCCTTCTGTAAGTATCCTAAAAAATGCTTCCGCATCTTCTATTATTGGATAACGTAGTTCAATCATATAGTCTTCCCCCTAAAATAAACAATTCAATTCTTCCATCATATAGAGTAAATATGATATTAAAAATAAAATAGTTAATCCCTATCAGCCCCGCGCATGGACATGTGATAATGCACTATCTGTACTCTAACGTCCTGCATTTGAGGCGTTTCAAAGTCTTAGCCAAACCTGGTTTAGTCTTTGAAATGTGTGCTGGACTGTCCCAGAGATTAACCCTCACCAGCGCGAACTCACATGCTGCGTTATATGCTGTGGCAATTATCTTCCCATGTTTAATTCAATACCAATATTTTATTGCAGTATAAGGAAATATTATGAATTAACAGAATTTCATAATATACTAATAAATCACATTGCCTTGGGAATTATACATCATAGTTAAAGAGTAGTTTTCATCATTCGGTAAGCATTGCAACCATATGTATTTATTGTCTACTATGTGTAATGGTCGCCCTCCAACTTCTACAATGAGCGGCTCTCTGACTTTGTCCAGATAAATAACTGATACATACCCCTTCAAAGTCGTCGTTTTCAACATATGATAGCTTAAATCTTCTTTCCAATATCCTATTCCAGTTAGGTCTATCCACAAATTTTCTTTCCATGATTTCTCCTTATATTAAAAAAACTCCAGGGAGCCTGTCCTGACAATAAAGCACAAGGACGCACATTCCTTTGCATCTGATTTCGAGTAACGTTTCTCGTATTATAGTTGTCGTATATATTTTTCATAGGATGACTATAATACATTGTTGTAGGATGTGGAATTCCTTTTTTATATGAATTCAGTAAATTTATACTCATAATCACACCATTCATCTGATAATATCGCATATTCATCCCACCATATTGGCTGTCCATCAACCGTTTTCTTAGTGGTGCACATCGCCCTAGAATTACGCCCTAGTGCACCTTTACACAAATACATTGTTCTCCGAAACCAAGCGTCCCGTAACGACAGGACGTCGTACCCTTAAACATATCTACTTGATTTGAGTTGTGAAGATATATGCACTTTTTAATTTGAATTTTTATTTATATATACATTTAGTGCTTGCAAAACTTTATATAATACTACAATACTTGCTATATAGAGCAATACTTGTAGTATTTCTTTGCTAATCATTAATAAATAATAAACTCCTCCGATAGCTTGCATACAATAATCCTCCTTTGATTGATAATATCATGCCTTTACTGCTCAATCTATAAATAATGTGTTTCATTCCATAACTTTCCAACATCTTAGACAGTGAACTCTTATGCTTTTAGACCACTATGTAGGAATTTCTCTCCAGAAACAATATTGATACTTTAATTTAGTGTATTTAATTGCGAATGCTATAAACATGAATGCTATTACAACATATAAGAATTTCTTCAGAAAAGACGCTAAAAATAACAGACCTAAGACTATAACTAGACAATTGGATACATAAACGATCCCATTTTCTTGATGTTTTTATAAGACTACTTCTCATGAAATATAAAATATCTTTAATTCTCATAATTCTATCAATATGAACCAATATAGACTTCAAAGTATCTACTTATATAATCTGCGACAGGACGTCGTCACACTAGATAATTATCCCTCAGACTTCATTACTTCATAAATAAAGAATGTAAAATAACTCAACTACACATTATGCTCATAATATTCAATTTGATAATGCGATTATTTCTTCAAGAGTGTTTTTCCAATTTGGGTTATTTATTTTTAGATGTTTCCCATTAAATTGATCTGCAATTGAAATCCACTCATTTCCAATACAATCGATATTTAACCAAACACCAGACTCATTATCGTTTATAATGATTTCATACATATCTTTATCATTAAATCTTACCATGGTTGATAAATTTCTGGTAAAATCAGACTGAAGGATCAATATTTTTAACATCTCAACTTGATTAGCATTAAGTACATATTCTTGCTCATTTGCGACACCCTGATAACTCTTTCTGATCACTACATTGCTTGATGTTGTGATATTTGACACGCCAGTAATTTCGTCACCTGAAACATTAAAATATGAGTAAATAATTAAGCAAAATGATATAGCCATTACAATTCCTATAATTAGCTTAAGTGATTTTTTCATCATCGTCCCCCTTCATATAATATAAATAATCTCTAGTTCGCACTTTCTTACAATTGAAACTCTAATTCTTTTTCTAATCCCTCAAATTAGTACTCTCTTCCTTTAGGATTTCATCTAACGTCTACGCATTGCAGACCTTTCAATTACTTAGCCAGACTTGGCTTAGTAATTGAAAGGTCTGCTGGACTACCCCAAAGCTTGACCCTTGCCAGCACGAACTGCAATGCTTTGTTATGTGGCGTGCCTATGTATACTGATTACTTAACTAATTTTATTCTATCTTTAATATAATTCTCACAATGGTCTTTGATTTCTTTTAGTTGTGTGTTATCTGGTATATCTTTAAATATTTTATATATGTAGTTATTACTTTCAAATATTTTGAATGATTCATCATAAAACAAATCAAAAATTAATCCTAATAGAGATAATTTTCTATCGTATTGATACTTTATTTTTTTAAAATCCACTTGCCTATTATTTAGTATGTCATTAATAATTTCTTGTGAATAATTCTTTTCTAATGATAAATTTCCTAAATTATATTTTCTTCTTTCATCTTGCTTCGTTTCTAAAAAAAAAGCATCCAGTTTATCAGCATCTCTAATTAGTCTGCTATATAATTTGATTTCTTCTGTTTCATCACCAGGCACTAAAAAATAATTATGGTATTTAATTGCCTTTAATATTACTTCTCTTTCACTTTTTTCTAAACTTCTAAGCACATCTTGCTCCATTAATACTTGTATACTTAATTCCCCATGACTCCCAGTTATTGCGTCAGAAAATGTACCATACTCAGAATATTGCTTAAACCTTCCTAAATCATGATATAATCCAATTAGTTCACATAGCATCAAGCTTTTTTTATCTAGATTCAATGACCTACCAAGTTCTAAAATATTATCTTTAACTCGGTAAGTGTGTTCTAATTTTAGTTCATAATTCACACGTATATCTTCTGGAGTTTTCATTAATGGCTCAACATATTTATCTAACCATTCATAATAATAACTAAGATCACTATCTATAGAAACACCTTCTTTTATTTATTTTATAATGCTTTAAATTTTTACTAAGCATGTCACATAACAATCCTTGTAGTCTCGATATCTTACAAGGCTCTAGTAAGATATCGAGACTACTTTGTTATTGGATGGATTTCCTTCCAGACTGGTAGTATCTCATGGAGGTAGTAGCCTTTTTATTTTAATACTAACAATTTAACATAAATTACATAATAACAGTCAGTATTACATTGTATCTAGTATATCTATTAATTCCTTCCAATCATTTATTTCTAAGCATTTTCTTTTAGGCACTGTTTTATTTGTGTCTCTTATTGCCCCCTTATACCAAACAGGAAATATCCCGCAATCTGCTACGCCATCAACATCAAATACTGCGTTATCCCCACAGTACCAAACATCACTTGATTCAAGCTTTGCTTTTCTAAGTGAAAGTTCAAATATTCGCTTATATGGTTTTCTAAACACATATTCACTGCTCGCTATTATAAATTCAAAGTTATGTGATGAAATATATTTATCAATACTCTCCCTTAACGCAGATCCACTAAAAGATACATTACTTATTACACTTGTCCTTATTTCATTCTTTTTAAGATACAGCAAAACATTGCCAATATTTTTTGTTGACTCTACAGTAAAGGCAGCACTTTTAAAAATACGCTCTACTTCTTCATGAGATTTTGTCAATTCAATATCAAAGTATTCATAAAGGTATTTCTGAAAAATATGATTATGTACTTCTAACACCGGGTATTTTTTAAAGTCTTCCCCATATCTTCCAATATCCTTGTTTAGCTCAATAGCCAAATTCTGAATTGACTCAGCAGTAACACTATTTGGATTATTTATTGCTTCACGTAATACAGCTTTGGTACCTTTTGGCTAAGCGTTGGGAATACGCTGTTATGTGAAATCAGGACTCCGTATAGTATAACGTATCTTATTAATCTAATTTTCCCAAACTTTTTAAAGCCTCATATATTCTTTTGTCATTTCTAGAATCTTGCTGTTCAAGTCCGTATCGGATTGTATATTTACTTTTGTTTATTTTCCCTGACCATACGGAATTAATTGTTGGAATATCAGGATAGTATAGAGAAGATATTAAGGTCCAGAAGCTTCCTAAATACATTCTTGTGCCGTCCACAACAAAAACAAAAGGCTTACCGTCTAATGGTACTTTTCCTTCTAATCTTTGTTCTAGACTAATACCATCCTTAATTGAAAAAGTTTGCTCTTTCCAATTGTATATTTCAATTTCCTTATCAGTTAGTACTGGTACAGTCTCTAATGGTAGTTCATCAATATTTTTGCTCATAGCTTCTTTTGTAGATAAATCTTTAACTAAATATATTGAAAGGTTATGCTTAGTGTTATCCGAATTATTCTTGTTACAACCGAAAACTAATAACAACACGACTAGTAATAAAATAAATAATCTCACTTTATTTGATATCAAAGAAAACTCTCCTCCCCTTATCAACCTTATAGAGTAATCCGACATGCTGATTTCACATAACGGTTATGGGTTTACGAAGCTAATGAACTTTAGACAGATCTGGCTTGGTGAATCAATTTGGGTGGAACGACGATAGGAGTGGAACCGTAAATCCTGTGTTAGGTGAAGTTTCTGCCCCACGGAGTCAAAATCAACCAGGATAGCTGAACCTTTATCAATAATAATACCAATTATATGAGTATATAAGTTCAGTATTAAAATTGAATTTTACCGCATTCTTCTTCCACCCAAATATATGCCGGGACTTCTTCCTTAAATTCAAATCCTAAAGAAAGTGCAAGCTTCTGGGATTCTATTCTGTATGGCCATGTACACCAATCCGGTTCAATTCCACTTTCTAACAACTCATTTATTAAAATGATTGAAGTTTCTTTTGCGCATCCCATTTCACGATATGCTTCTTCAGTAGAAACATCAATCTCTGCATGTCCCTTGCCTAACATAAAACCTGAACAGAAACTTATACATTCTGTTCCCTCGAAAATACGACTTACTGGATATTCTTTTTTTGCTCCGTTACCTTGTTCATATAACAACTTATTTTCCACGCCATCTAGTGGTACCTGTCCGGCTTGCACTTCTTTAAATCGATCCCTGTTTAAACAAAATACCTTTCTATTATCTTTTAATCCATTATGTCTTGCAAATACTTCATTAAGTACTATATCCCACTTTTTATTAGGACAAAATACAACTGCTTCTTTTTGTCCTGTTTCAGCTAAATATTGCTTGAAAATTATTTTATCCAACATATCTATAATATTATCTGCTTCAGGATTTCCGGCTACATAGTGAAATGCAAAAGGTGTAAACAGTATTGCAACATGAGTGTCATTCTCTGAATCAACAAATAGTTGTCCATCATACTGACCCTCCAAAGATGAATATATCACTGGGATACTATGTGTATACTCATTAAACAGTGATAAGTACTTTTCTTTATTGTCTACCTTATTCATTTTTAACCTCTTTTCTATATTATTTTTTAAACTTTATTCTTACAATCTCGAATCTAGATGTAGGGGCTAAGCAGAAAATTTCACCTAACGCTCCGTATTTCCGACATCTCTGAACTGGACCCTTGAAGCCCTTCTCCCTGGCGGTGCTCGCACCCAGTGAAGAGATGTGCGTAGCGAACGGAAATATATTGTTCGTATTATTAGCTTATACCAGTTTAGTCTTGGTATAAGTCTTTTTTTGTCAATAATCTAGATATAAACTATGTAAAGAACGTATAGTTTGTTGGGGCCTAGACCCCGTCGTTTAAAGTGTTCAAGCCTAGGCTAGACTTGTTACCTCGATTAAGCTGGTTGGGGCTTTGACCCCGCATCACTTCGCGAACCTGAGGAG